>CAZAQS010000149.1:0-11356 GCA_964486825.1 uncultured Anaerolineaceae bacterium
CCCCGAAGATAACGTAAGCTCCTGAAGCCACACAGTAAGTGGCAATCGAAAGCGCTTTTTCGCTCATCCACTCGGGAGCCAGGCCAACCGCCGGAACCTGGTCGATATCGTCCCCTAGCCCGCCCTCCGCAACCATTTGGGTCAGGACGGTCAAGATGCGGGTATTATCCACACAAGATCCCATGTGCAAAACCGGAGGGATGCCTACTGTTTCACAGATCTCGCGCAGGCCTGGTCCGACCTGGTCGAGACCCGCCTCGCCAAGTAAGAGCCCTTCTTTCGCAGCTGCGATGGCGCCACAGCCTGTCTGAACGATCAGTACGTCCTGCTTGAGCAGCTCCTTGGTGACCTTGTTATGCAGGTAGTCTTGTTTGCTACGCGGGTTGTTACACCCAACGATTGCAGCCACTCCTCGGATACGACCGGTCATAATGGCATCGTTGAGCGGGCGAAATGATGCTCTGTAGCTCCCACCCAGCATGTAATTGATATATTCGTGCGAAAAACCTGGGATCAAGTCTTCACGGAAGTTGGGGATACGGGTTTCCCCGCGCTTGGCATAATTATCGATCGCGGTTTTCAAGATCTGCTTGGCTGTCGAAAGCGCCTTATGCTCATCGAATTCTATATGGGTAGCCCCTTTGAGCTTTACTTTCGGAGAGGTGGTAATGATCTTGGTATGGAATTTCTCTGCCAGGTTCACTAAAGCCTGCATGATGCACTGTACGTCCACCACCATGGCCTCTACCGCTCCGGTTAAGATAGCCAGCTCCTGGTGTAGGAAGTTGCCCGCCGCGGGCACTCCTTGACGCATGAGGATTTCGTTGGCTGTGCAGCAAATACCCGAAAGGTTGACGCCTTTCGCCCCTGCTGCTTGGGCATATGCAATGATCTCAGGGTCCTGTGTGGCAGCCACGATCATCTGGCTCAGAGTTGGTTCGTGCCCGTGTACAACCACATTGACCATATCCTCTTTTAACACACCCAGGTTAGCCTGCCCCAAGACCGGAGCCGGTGTCCCGAACAGGATATCGGATACATCCGTTGCAATCATGCTCCCACCCCATCCATCGGAAAGAGCAGCCCGGATGGCATGTTGCAGGATATGCTCAGCATCCTGGTCATCGCCGATATGTGTTCGATGCAAGGCCTCAACCACTTCCCTATCGACGCCGCGTGGTACAACGCCCTGTTCTTCCCAGAGTTTTTGGCGTTTAGCTGGAGCCTGGGATACCGGAGCAAGGGAGCCTCGTTGCTGTCCAAACTGGCTGATATACAGGTCGGCCAGGTCGTTGGCGATCTCAGTTGGTGAGCGTTTCTCGATCGGTATTCCATATCGGGCCGCTACCGTGCGAAGCTTGGCAACATCCCGCAAGACATATCCCTCTGTTTCACCATTGGCAACAGCTTTTAATGTAAAAGCCATATCTCTACCGTGGTCAGAATGAGCGGCAGCGCCGGCCGCAATGGCTCGAATCAGGTTGCGGGCCTGGATGGTGTCGATCGTAGCGCCGCACACACCTGTCTGCCCATCTTTCGTCAACCGGCATGGGCCCATCCCACAAAGCTTGCAGCACATGCCAGCACCCCCGATATTGCAAGGCGCCATCTCTTCTGCGCGAGTGAATGCAGTCCCAATACCCACCTCGTCTGCATAGATCAACATCTCTTGTGCAGCCGGATCGCTTGTCCTCTCTTCGTAACTGCGTTTTCCCTTGGCCATGGCTTATTCCTCCATAGTCTTGAGTACACCCATTCCGGGACAAGTCCATAACGGCCTGCCAAGATAGGGAACAACCTGGTTGAAGCTGACCGATTGCCTGGTCTGCTCGTAACTTGCAGTGTGGCGAAAATACGGGTGCTCCACTTCTCCATTGCCGTAAGAAGGTTTGCCCGTCTCGGTCGGCCAGGAAAACTCTTGTAGATAGCCTGCCTCCCCCAGGGCTCCGATGATGGCATCAGGAGCGATCTGGTCAGGAGCGTAGGCGACCTCTACCATCCTGAAGGCGCTGCTGGCGTACACGTCCTCAACACCTTCCAGGGCTAACAGAATGCGCCGTACTTCAACCACATGGTGGTCGCCATACAGCGCAGGTACCTCCATACTGTACTTTTCCAGGGATGATGTCATCATCCATCACCTTCCTTTCATAAAGATTTGCCGAACGAGTGTTTATTATGGAATCAATGGAATAGCTTGAATACGGTTTTCTTGTGAATACTTTCACAATCAGGAGGGGTTTTTTTTTCAATTTCCCGGTTAAATATACCCGCTCGAAACACGCATCGATTTTGGGCTGGCCTAACCGGCTCTGATCAGCCCAGTCCTGCTATGGTGATACAAATAAGCCCCCTGGACCTAGCTTCAACTGTCTTGTTGCTGGCCGCGATGTGCATGATACCGGGTCCCGTGAGCTTTTTGGCCAGAAGAAATGGCAGCTAAGTTTGACTAGGTATTCCCAGCGTTTTCACCAGCCTTACTATAATTTATTGCATGGAATGTTTTTAGTATCACCTGTCACGAAATGCGTGGATGTTTGTCATCTCACCAGGAAGGAGGGAGCTTGAGGGCCTGGGAAGGTGCAGTAGGGAAATCCCTACTGAGAAGTAGGAACATTCCCCGTTGAACAAGTAAGTTATAAACGATATAGTAGAAGCAGTTCAGAAATTTGGGATTCACTGTTGGGGAAGTGCAAATTTCATTGCTCAGAGCTAGCACTCTTCATAATAAGCTACCTACCGTAATCCCGGGGGAAGGTAATTAGGGGAAAGAAATTGGAGCGATAGATAACTATCGCTCCAAAACGGTAGATTGCAATCAACGTTATCCGGTTATTTCGTCGCCGTAATTCATTTCGCTTTCCAATAGGTGCCCGCCCTGCCCTATTAGCATGGGGAGAAGAAGTGATCATCAGAAAAAATTCTTTGTAAAGGCGAGGGTAGGTCAGGGGTAATCATTTGATGAAAAAAACTGGAAAATTGGGGGAACTAAAGCCGCAACGGATCGCAATACTCAGAGCTCTTCAACTCGGAGATTTAATATGCTCGGTGCCTGCTTTTCGCGCTCTCCGTAAGGCTCTACCAAATACGCAAATAACCCTGGTTGGTCTCCCATGGGCGCGTTCCTTCGTCAAGCGCTTCCAGCATTATTTTGACGATTTCATCGAATTCCCCGGTTTTCCGGGTTTCCCAGAGCAACCGCTACAAGTTCAGCGAATCCCGCCATTCTTATCTGAAATGCAAGCTCAACGCTTCGACCTCGCTTTACAAATGCAGGGCTCAGGCGCGATCAGCAATCCATTAGTAGAGTTATTTGGCGCTCACCGCTGTGCTGGTTTTTACCTGCCCGGCCAATATCACCCGGACGTTGATCTTTTTGTCCCATATCCGGTACATATTTCGGAGGTTGAACGTCATCTACAGCTTATGGAGTTCCTTGGAGTGACCAAACAAGGTGATCACAAGGAGTTTCCCTTGTACCAACCCGATTGGGATGAATTTCATACCCTTTCTCATGAGTATGATCTCGAGACAGGCTCTTACGCCGTGATCCATCCGGGTGCGCGTTCAATCGACAGGCGCTGGCCCACCGCCTGGTTTGCAGCCGTCGCAGATGGTTTGGCGCAAAGAGGGTTGAGAGTAATCCTGACTGGCACATCCGATGAGGCGCATATCGTAGCCGCTGTCATATCCCAAATGCGCGCCCCTGCTACTGACCTTTCCGGAATGACCACCCTGGGAAGCCTGGCAATTTTACTTAATAATTCTCGGTTATTGGTATCTAATGATACCGGTGTCTCTCATGTCGCAGATGCGCTACAGATCCCCAGTGTCGTAATGTTTACAGCTTCTGAGCCGAAGCGCTGGGCTCCACATGACCAGATCCTTCACAGGATCATTGCCTGGGGTTCATCCACCCTTCCCGATGTCGTGCTGGATGAGCTGGACGAGCTGTTGAAAGAGGAGCGTGTGTATGTCATGGCCTGAGCTGAACCTGGCTAACCGGGATGGCCTGCGGCGGATCCTGGCAGTGCGCCTGGATAATATCGGTGACGTGGTTATGCTGGGGCCTGCCCTGCGAGCTCTGCGCCAGGCACTGCCTGATTCAGAAATAACATTGATGGCCTCACCAGCTGGAAGCCAGGCAGCCCCGCTCCTTCCCTGGGTAGACAAGCTAATTACCTGGAGGGCAGTCTGGCAAGAGTTGTCCAGCTCCGATGGATTTGAACCGCAACGAGAATTTAGGATGATAAATCGCCTCAGCCGAGGCAAGTATGATGCTGCTTTTATTTTTACCAGCTTTTCACAATCTCCATTTCCACCCGCTTACGCCTGCTTCCTGGCAGGGATTCCCATTCGGGTAGGCCACTCCAAGGAGTTTGGCGGTCAGGTGCTGACCCATTCTGGTTCGCCCCCACCGGATTCAGGTCACCAGGTTGACCGGAATCTGGCGCTGTTGGAGTTGGCCGGCTTCCCATTGGCTGGCAGGCTCCTGGAGCTTAAGCTTCCCACCCGCGCTGCTCGCTCGGCAGAGGGCCTATTAACTCGTGCTGGACTGAATCCAGATGAGCCCTATATCTTCCTGGCCCCAGGGGCAAGTTGCTCCGCTCGCCGCTATGATCCTCACCGCTACGCGCAAATAGCAAAAGCACTCCCCGAATTGACTGGGATGCGGGTGGTTATAGCTGGCAGCCAAAAGGAGGCTTCCTCAATTGCACCACTGATCCATGCCATAGAGGACATCCCTCCAGGCTCGATTGTCTCCCTTGTAGGCCAGACATCCGTCCTCGAGCTTGCGGAAGTGATCAAGCGTTCAACGTTAGTGATTACCAATAATTCTGCTTCCCTGCACCTGGCAGATGCTTTCAATCGCCCCGTCGTGGTCTTGTACTCGGGCACCGAATACAAGACCCAGTGGGAACCAAGGTTTGCACCTGCCCGACTTCTGAAAGTCGAGACAGACTGCTCTCCATGTTACAGCTTCCAGTGCCCTTACTCTATGGAGTGCCTGGATATCCACCCTGAAGAGGTATTAAAAGCCAGCCTCTCTCTATTGGATGCTGATCCGCATTCTACAGGCACACACGTGAAGGTTAAGGCGAAACATCCTGCTACCCGAGATTTATTAAAATCCGGGTATTGAGAAAAGAGAGAAAACGAATGGATATAAATGGTAATAGGAAAAGCATAAAAAATCAGCCCTTACGGATCTTGACATGGCATGTCCATGGCAGTTACTTGTACTACCTGGTTCAATCACACCATGAATTCTTTCTACCGGTTAAGCCTGGACGTCCTGAAGGCTACGGTGGTAGAGGGGGAAGTTTCCCCTGGCCTGATAATGTTCATGAAGTACCCTCTGACCAGGTAAAAGACTTGCAGCTCGACAGCATCCTCCATCAATCCCGCAAGAATTATTTGGAGGATCAATACCAAATCCTTACCGAGAAGCAGCGCAGCTTACCGCGCTTGTATCTTGAACACGATCCTCCTCGGGAACACCCAACGGACACAACTCACCTGGTCGACGATCCCAACGTTCTGTTGGTGCACGTGACGAATTTTAATGACTTGATGTGGAATAGCGGCAAGACGCCAACCCGGGTGATCGAGCATGGAATCCTGGCGCCAAGCGGTGTTTGCTATACAGGAGAGTTGGAGCGTGGCCTGGTGGTTGTTAATGGGCTGGCATCCAGGGGACGCAGACTAGGTGCGGATATCTATACACGCCTGCGCGATGAAATTCCTTTGGACCTGGTTGGCATGGGTTCCAAAGAGCTAGGCGGCTTGGGCGAGGTGCCCCACCATGAGCTGGCAGAATTTTCCTCCCGCTATCGTTTCTTTTTTAACCCGATCCGCTACACAAGCCTGGGCCTCGCCGTTCTAGAAGCGATGATGCTCGGGATGCCGGTCATTGGCCTGGCTACAACGGAAATGACAGTAACCATCGAAAACGGTGTCTCAGGATATATAGATACTTCTGTGGAGCGACTGGCAAATCGCATGCAAGAGTTGATCGATGACCCCGCACATGCCTATCGACTCGGGCAAGGCGCTCGCCGATTTGCTCAGGAAAAGCACAATATCCAACGATTTATCTCAGATTGGAACGAGGCCTTTTACCTTGTTGTTGAAAACGGGAATACACAGCCAGAAACAGCTCAAGTTGGAGAGGTATCGTTAGGAGGATCTCCCCAATGAGACGAATTGCTATGATCAGCGATCATGCCTCTCCTCTGGCAGATCCGGGCAGCGTCGATAGTGGTGGACAAAACGTTTACGTCGCCCAGGTTGCCCGCCATCTGGCAAATCTCGATTACCAGGTTGATGTTTTTACACGCCTTGATTCAGAGGACCTTCCAGAAATTCTCCCCTGGGAGAAGGGCGTGCGGGTAATCCGTGTGCCTGCTGGGCCTGCAAAATATGTTCCTAAAGAACAACTGCTCCCTTATATGGACGCATTTACTAAATTTATGCTTGCTTTTTTCGAGCGAGAAGAGAACTCATACGACCTGATCCACGCTCATTTTTGGATGTCTGCTCTGGTGGCTACTGATATCAAGTTTGCCACCGGCATCCCCTTTGTGGTTACTTTCCATGCTCTGGGTAGGGTTCGGCGCCTCCACCAGGGAGAAGATGATGGTTTCCCAAAAGACCGCTTTGAGATCGAAGACCGTATCGTCGCAGAAGCCGACCGGATAATAGCCGAGTGTCCGCAGGACCGCCTGGACTTGATCAATTTGTACAACGCCAACCCAGCCCGGCTGGCTATCATTCCTTGCGGTTTTGACTCAAGCGAGCTTGGGCCTGCGGAAAAAGAGCAGTCTCGCAAGCATCTCGGTATTCCGGCTCGTGATCGGGTAATCCTCCAGCTAGGCCGCATGGTTCCCCGTAAAGGGATCGACACCGTGTTACGTGGGTTGGCCCGCCTAAAAGACGACTACGGCATTGATGCTCGCCTGTTAGTTGTCGGAGGAGAATCGGATAAACCCAATCCCGCGATTACCCCCGAGATCGGGCGCCTGCAGTCAATTGCCAAAGAAGAAGGTGTTTCGGACAGGGTCGAATTCGTCGGTCGTCGCGGCCGCCATGAGATCAAACACTACTACAACGCCGCAGATGTCTTCGTTTCAACTCCCTGGTACGAGCCTTTTGGGATCACACCTGTTGAAGCAATGGCCTGTGGTACTCCAGTTATAGGCTCGGATGTCGGCGGCATCAAGTATACAGTCAAGGATGGAGAGACTGGCTTCCTGGTGCCTCCTGACAACCCAGAAGCATTGGCAGAACGCCTGGCCCAAGTCTTTCAGAATCCAGAACTTCTCAAAAAGTTCAGTAAATGTTCTTTGAAGAGAGCCAATGATTTCTTCACTTGGAAAATCGTAGCCGAATCGATCGGAGATCTATATCAAGAGGTGCTCCATGAGAAGCTGGTGACCCTGCCGGAGGTTTTGAGGATCAGTAAGGGAGTGAAGGATAGGAAGCAAACCAGCAATATTTCCGAAGCAACGCCAGGTCGCTCTACCAGGAATTCACCTCCATCTAAAGGCTTACCGGCTGGAAAAGCGGTATTACAAAGTTCCGGCCACGGAAATACAGCTCGAAAAACGAAGCAGATGCAAATATCCCGGCAAACATCCGCTCCGTCTGCCACTTCAAAAAGAGGCGCTTCATCAGGACAAGCCGGGAAAGGCAGTTCTGGAAATGGCAAAGCTCAATCGCCACCCTCAGCTAGTAGCCGCTCGAAGGCAATTGGCTCAAGCCCAGGTACAAACCGTTCCACGGTAGAGACAAAAGCCGATTCCATCTATGCCGAAGCATTTACATCCCTGATCGACACCTTGCATAAATCCTATCAAAGTTTAGGGCCAAAACTTGTTGAAGCTGCGCATCACCTGCTGGCATGCATCTCCCAGGGCAGCAAGGTAATGGTCTGCGGAAACGGGGGCAGCGCAGCCGATGCCCAGCATTTTGCAGGTGAATTCGTCGGGCGTTTTAAATATCCTAAGCGAGCGGCTTTACCTGTCCTGTCATTAACCGCCGATACCGCCTTTCTAACAGGCTGGTCGAACGATGTGGGATACGATCAAATCTTTTCTCGGCAGATACAGGCATTTGGAAACCAGGGCGATGTGTTGTTCTGTATCAGCACTTCCGGGCGCTCGAAAAACCTGCTCTCAGCCTGCCGTACAGCTCAACAACAGGGCATCCACACCATCGCGCTGCTCGGAAAGGATGGCGGTGACCTGGTGAACCTGGTGGATACAGCCATCGTAGTCCCATCCAGCAATACGCAGCGTGTTCAAGAAGTCCAAATCCTGCTTCTGCACCTGCTCACAGAGCTGGTTGAAGAATATATTATGTCTAGCGAACCAGGGGAAGAAAGCTCCTTGCCGGCTTCATTATCGTTACCGGCTAAGAATTGGGATTCTTCAATTTCTATGCAGTTTCAAGATTCAAAAAAAATCTAAATTGATAAGGGGATATTAGACATATGCAAGCATTGGAAGGAAAAGTCGTACTCGTAACCGGAGGCGCCCGAGGATTAGGGGAAGCCATATGCAAAGAGTTGTATCAGTCTGGTGCAAAGGTTATCCCAGCCGATTTCCGAAAGGAGTTGGTTGAGAGCGTGGCATCTGAATTGGGGACAAACGGGGAGCAAGTCAAGCCCGTGGTCGTCGATCTATGCGATGAATATCAGATGGAAACAGCCATCAAACAGGTAATTGACCAATATGGGCGTTTAGATGTCTTGGTAAATAACGCTGGCACAGATAAAACGGTTTCTATCGAGGAGTTAAGCGTCTCTGATTGGGATAACGTCATGGCAGTCAATCTGCGGGCTCCTTTCGTCTTATCGAAACTGGCCTTCCCGTATTTACGGGAGCAAGGCGGAGGCTTTATCATCAATATCGTTTCTACTGCTGCCAAACGTGCCTGGGCAAATGCCTCCGCTTATCATGCCAGCAAATGGGGCTTGCTGGGTTTTAGCCACGCTCTACACGTGGAAGGCCGGCCTCATAATATCAAGGTAACCGCAGTTGTGGTTGGGGGAATGCGTACCCCGTTCTTACTCGATCGCTTCCCAGATATCGATCCATCTGTACTTCAAGATCCGCAAAATGTGGCTCAGGCAATCCGTTTCCTGCTCACTCAGCCGGCCGAAACCGTTATCCCAGAGATAACGGTCCTGCCCATGAAAGAAACTTCCTGGCCATAAACCCTTTATTGAGGAGATATGCGATGTTATCTGCATCTATGTTACCAAAATCGGTCTTTTTGGATAAAGATGGCACCCTAGTCGAAAACGTGCCTTACAATGTCGATCCCGAGCTCATCCGTTTATCAGATGGCGCCCTCGAGGGGCTCAGTAAGCTACATGAAGCCAGTTTCCGTTTGATCATCGTATCGAACCAGGCTGGTGTGGCCCATGGGAAATTCAAGGAAGATGAGCTGCAAAAAGTAGAAGCCCACTTACAAAAGTTATTAAGTGAGGCCAATATCCCACTGGCTGGTTTCTATTATTGCCCGCACCACCCGGATGGGAAGGTAGCAAGTTACTCGATTTCTTGCTTCTGTAGAAAGCCAAACCCCGGTCTGCTGTTCCGGGCAGCTCGGGAACATAACCTTAACCTGGCTGGATCCTGGATCGTGGGCGATATCCTGCATGATATCGAAGCGGGCCGGCGGGCTGACTGCCGCACTATCCTGATTGACAACGGAAACGAGACAGAATGGCGCCTCTCACCGCTACGCCAGCCGCACGCAAAAGTAACAAACCTGGCTGAAGCCGCACAGGTGATCTTGGCTGCAAATGCACCAGTCAAAACCTGGGCGGTTAATAAGGTGCCCTTAAAGGCAACCATGGGTGGCCAGTCGATTTCCATTAAATGAGTATTGGTGGAAGGGGGATTATTCGCCCTTCCACCAGGAAAATCTCGCGTCTTATATTTGAAGACTTTTACTGGTAAGACTTTATTGGTACCTGAAGGCGGGTATTAAATGTTATTGAATACAAATCTAGTCAACTATATCGAGGCTTATTCGAACCTAAAGATACTGGTGATTGGAGAAGCGATGCTTGACAGCTACCTGATAGGCCAGGCTGAGCGGCTTTGCCGTGAAGCGCCTGTACCTGTTGTCTCCATCAACCAACAAGAACATGTTCCGGGTGGGGCAGCCAACACGGCGGTGAATATCAGTAGCCTGGGTGGACAAGTTGTGTTCCTCTCAGTGGTCGGTGACGACGCTGAAGGGGAGATCCTACGCCGCGCTTTGGAAAAATTGGGGGTGTCTACAGAAAATATCCTCATCGATGCCAATCGACAGACGTTGGCTAAGCAGCGCGTAATCGGCTCGGATCAAATGATGGTCCGGTTCGATCAAGGGAGTACCCAGGATCTGAACCGCAAGATCGAAACAGCCCTCCTCAGCCACTTAAATGAGCTTTTCCTGGATTGTGATGCGCTCCTGATTTCAGACTACAACTACGGGATATTGACTCCTCGGGTCATCCGGACTCTCGCCCATCTCCAATCGAATAACCCGCGCGTCTTCATGGTGGATTCCAAGAGGTTGCCTGTTTATAGAGATATTGATATCACTGCTGTCAAGCCAAATTATTCAGAAACCGTGCAGCTATTGGGATTGGATAAGCAGATCGAATCCACCCGGCGTATCCCCCAAATCTCCCGCTATGGAGAACGTTTACTGGATCTTACAGGCGCGCATATCGCGGCTGTCACACTGGATCAGGAAGGTGCGCTGGTGTTCGAACGAGGTTGCACGCCTTATCGCACATATGCCCGCCCTGCTCCCCATTCTCGCGCTGCTGGCGCCGGAGATACTTTTGCCGCCGCGCTGACCCTTAGCCTGGCGGCTGGAGCACATCTGGAAGCTTCTGCAGAGCTTGCCTCAGCTGCCTCATCGATTCTGGTCGAGAAGGATGGCACTTCAGTTTGCTATGCACTTGAGTTGCGCAATTATTTCTCGACAGGTGAGAAATTTGTGACAGATGCTTTCCAGCTCGCCGCTCGCATGTCCGCTTACCGCAAAGAGGAACGACGGATCGTTTTTACGAACGGTTGCTTCGATCTCTTACACCGCGGCCACATCAACTACTTGAACCAGGCCAAATCCTTCGGTGACATTCTCATCATCGGTCTGAACTCAGATAAGAGCATTAGCCGATTAAAGGGACCACACCGCCCGATCAATTCTTTGGAAGACCGGGCCCAGATTCTGGCAGCGCTTAGCTGCGTGGACCATATCATACCCTTCGATGGAGATACCCCGCATGACCTTATCCGGGTCATCCAACCCGATGTCTATGTCAAAGGTGGGGATTACACCCTGG
>CAZAQS010000150.1:0-11341 GCA_964486825.1 uncultured Anaerolineaceae bacterium
AAAGGAGGCAAGCAAATGGCTGAAAGGGTGATCCATATAACCGAGTATGACAACAAGCGCCTGAGGGACTTGCTTGAAGAAGCCAGGTATACAGGCTACCGTGGCAGTGAGTACCTTTCGGATCTGGAGAAGGAGCTGGATAGGGCCATGGTGGTAGACCCTAAAAGCGTGCCTCCGGATTTGGTTACAATGAATTCCAAGGTGCGGCTCGAAGACCTCGAGATGGGGGAGGAAATGGTTTACACGCTCGTCTTCCCCGAGGACGCCGACCTTACCCAAAATAAGATATCGATACTGGCGCCCATCGGGACTGCGATGCTGGGTTATCGAGTGGGGGATACTTTCGAGTGGGAAGTGCCAGAAGGCATAAGCAAAATGAAAATCAAAGAGATCATTTACCAGCCGGAAGCCTCCGGGGATACCGATCTTTAATAGGCGCTCTGGGATCAATCGAGCAATAAACCTGAGTAATGGGGCGTGATCGTGTAATCGTGGTTGGAGCAGGCCCAGCCGGCTTGATGGCTGCTGGCCAGGCAGCCGGGCTGGGAGTCCCTACTCTGCTGCTCGAGAAAATGGATCGTCCTGCCAGGAAGCTACTCTTGACCGGTAAAGGGCGTTGCAACCTGACCAATGAAGACCCATTGCCGGATTTCATCGATCATTTTGGACGAAACGGGCGTTTCTTGCACCAGGCCTTTTCGAAGTTCTTCGCCCCCGAACTGCTGGAATTTTTCGATGAGCTCGGCATTCAGAGCGTCAGGGAACGCGGAGGCCGGCTGTTCCTGGCCAGTGGGCGGGCGGATGACGCCGCCAACGCCCTACAGGCCTGGGCAGTTAGCCAGGGGGCCATCATCCAAAACCACTCACCGGTAGAGAGGCTGGTCCTTGAAAGCGGGAAGGTGATGGGCGTCCAGCTTAAAAACCTACCCCATATCACAGCTCCTGGAGCCGGAATCCACAGCACCTCCCGTTTCTTACCCGCGACGGCCGTCATCCTGGCAACGGGAGGGGCATCTTATCCCCATACGGGCTCCGATGGGGACGGCTACCGGCTGGCAGGGGATGCTGGGCACCGCATCGTTCCAATCCGGCCTGCCCTGGTCCCCCTTGTAACAACCGGTCCTACCGCCCGGAAGCTGCAAGGCTTAAGCTTGAGAAACGTGACAGCTAAAGTCTTTACAGGCAAGCAGGGGAAGCAGGCAGAAGCGTTTGGTGAAATGCTCTTCACGCACTTCGGGCTGTCCGGCCCGATCGTCTTGAGCTTGAGCAA
Source organism: uncultured Anaerolineaceae bacterium (assembly GCA_964486825.1). Classification (GTDB taxonomy): domain Bacteria; phylum Chloroflexota; class Anaerolineae; order Anaerolineales; family UBA4823; genus CAZAQS01. The sequence goes on from CAZAQS010000150.1 coordinate 1,271, forward strand.
GGTAGTTGTGGATGCCTTAAGGCAAGGACAGGAAGTGGAGATTTCGATTGACCTGAAGCCGGCCTTGAGCGATGAAAAGCTTGATGCCCGCCTGTTGCGTGAACTGGACGCTTACGGCAACCGCCAGCTCCACACCTTGTTGAAAGAGCTCCTGCCCCAAAAGTTGATTCCGGTCTGCCTGGAGTTGACAGGGTTGACTGGCGAGAAGCTGGCCCACCAGATCAATGCCCAGGAACGCAAGACCTTGCGCTCCTGGCTGAAAGATTTCCGCTTCCGGGTCAGTGGACACCGCTCCTTCGCCCAGGCCATCGTTACAGCTGGAGGGGTAGATATCAGCGAAGTAGAGCCGCGTAGCATGGCTTCTCGTCTCATAGAGGGATTATACTTTGCCGGTGAGGTCCTGGATCTGGACGCCGATACCGGCGGTTACAACCTGCAGGCTGCTTTTTCAACCGGCTGGTTGGCAGGAGTCTCGGCTGCACAAGCTATTGCCAATCGCGATTAAATCTGATACAAATTTAAGGATTGTTAGGAGGGAATACGAGATGTTTGATATAAACACAGAAATGGGCGCCCACGTTGCCCGTCGTCTCGAGGAGGAAAAAATCATCTGGCTAACGACTGTGCGGGATGATGGCACTCCGCAACCCACACCGGTCTGGTTCCTTTGGGATGGAAGTAACTTCCTCATCTACAGCCAACCTCAGGCGTTTAAGATCCGCAATATTGCTCGCAACCGTCGCGTAGCGCTGAACTTTAATAGCGACAGTGATGGGGATGACGTGATTGTTTTTCGTGGCAACGCCTCAATTGATCGCTCAATACCATCCGCAGACCAGGTGCCCGCCTATCTCGAAAAGTACCGCTCGGGAATCCAGAGTTTAGGAAGCACCCCGGATGAATTCGCTCGAGAATATTCGATCCCGATCCGAGTCCATCCCACTCGCCTGCGTACATTATGAGATCACGCGCAAATCCAAACTGGAAATATTCCTCACAAAGGCTACTTTTTAGGTGTTTCCCTCATCTCGAAAGGAATAAATCTTGCGCATTTTGATCATTGGAGGTACATCTTTCATCGGCCCGCACGTGGCCCGCGAGCTTCAAGAGGCAGGCCATGCTGTGACTGTATACCACCGCGGGATAAGCGAGTCCGTCCTGCCTCAAGAAGTGACCCATATCCATGGCGACCAGTCCCGCCTGCCGGACTTCGCCTCCCAGTGGAGAGAGCTTTCTCCAGCCGTCGTGCTCCATATGGTTCCCGCAAGCGCTCAGGATGCCTGGACATTCGTGCGTACATTTCGAGGCATCGCCCGCCGCCTGGTTGCCATCAGCAGCATTGATGTCTACCGGGCTTACAACCGCCTGTTAGGGATCGAAACGGGTCCGCCTGATCCTGTCCCCTTGAGAGAGGACTCTCCCTTGAGAGAGGTCTTGTACCCTTTCCGTGGTAACGAAGCAGAACAGGGCGACGATCCGGAAGCCAGGCGTTGGGGGGATGATTACGATAAGATCCTGGTGGAAAAAATCGTGATGAGCGAGCCGGGCCTGCCGGGATCTATCCTGAGATTGCCTGTGGTGTATGGTCCTTTCGACAACCAGCACCGTCTCTTCCATCACCTGAAGCGCATCGATGACGGGCGCCCGGCAATCCTACTGGGGGAGGAGCATGCCCGTTGGCGTTGGTCTCGGGCCTATGTCGAAAATGTGGCTCATGCCATTGCCATGGTGGTGGCGGATGAACGCGCTGCCCGCCGGATTTATAATGTCGCCGAACCAGAAACATGGAGCGAAGGCGAATGGGTTGCACATATCGCAAGAGTAGCTCATTGGGAGGGCAGGGTAGTCACGTTTCCGAGCCAAAAACTGCCTCAACATTTGAAACAAGATTATGCCTGGGAACACGAGCTGGCAGTAGACAGCTCCAGGATCCGGCGCGAGCTGGGCTACGATGAGGTCATCCCCCTGGATGAGGGGTTACGCCGCACAATTGCCTGGGAGCGAGCAAATATGCCTTCTGAGGTAGATCTGGCCAGCTTCGACTACCCTGCCGAAGATGAAGCCCTGGATTCCATCCCCAAATCCAATCCACCATCTCCTTGAGTATTAGCAGAAAAAAAACAGCCCGGCGAAATGCAAGCTGTTTGGTTTACTGGCAAGCCTGGGCGCTCTACCTCCTACGGTCAAAATTTCTGGTCGCTCTCCAGGTCGCTCAGTCTCAGGTTTAATGCACCCACCGAGATCTGCACCTCTCGTAGGGAAAGCCCCAGAGAGACCATCATCAGAACCAGGCTGATCCCGAAAATGAGCTTCCCTGCCTGGATCCAGCCTGCAAAGAGGACGAACATGCATATCACGCAGAACAGCAAGCTTGCTACTCCGTAAACCTGCATCTGCTTGATGAGCACTACCCTGTAGCGCAGGTTGTCGATCTGCCGGTAGATGATCTCATCTGGCTGCTCTTTATAACTGGCGTGAAGATCGCGGATCAAGGCGGCCAGCGCCAGAAAACGGTTTGTGTAGGCCAACAGCAACAGCGAAATGGCAGGGAAGAGTAATGCGGGTGTGGTGAGGTCGATATCCATTAGAACGAATTCAAGATCTGCGTCAGCAAGCCCCCTGGTCCCATGCTGGCGGTCAGGCCAGCCATCACGATCGCGACCACCCCCATTAACTTGATCAAGATATTGAGCGATGGACCTGCAGTGTCCTTGAAAGGATCACCCACCGTGTCGCCTACAACAGTGGCCTTATGAGCGTGGGATCCCTTGCCACCGTGAGCGCCTTCTTCGATATGCTTCTTGGCGTTATCCCAGGCCCCTCCTGCGTTTGCCATCATTAAAGCCATCACAAAACCAGTCGACAGGCTCCCCGCCAGCAACCCGATCACTCCCGCCACCCCGAAGAACAATCCCATCATAATTGGAATGCCAATCGCCACCAGGGCCGGAGCGACCATAGCGCGCTGGGCGCTGGCAGTGGAGATATCTACACAGCGAGCGTAATCCGGCTTGGCAATGCCTTCCATAATGCCCGGGATGCACTCGAATTGCCTGCGCACTTCTGCCACCATCTCCCCAGCCGCTTTGCCAACTGCCGACATCGTCATGGAAGAAAAGAAAAATACCGTCATCGATCCGATGAACAAGCCCAGAATCATGGTCGGGTTGAGAGGCGTCACATCATAAAATACCGTGAAATCCCGGATCGTCATCTGCTCGATGGGGATCTCCCGCCCCATGATCGACAGGGTCTCCACGTTCAGCAGATAGATCAGCTCCAGGCGCACCTGCTCCATAAAAGCTGCCAGCAAGGCCAGCGCCGTCAGGGCTGCGCTGCCGATGGCAAATCCTTTCCCGGTGGCAGCAGTTGTGTTGCCAACTGAATCGAGCTGGTCTGTCCTCTTGCGCACTTCCGCAGGCAATCCAGCCATCTGGGCGTTGCCGCCTGCGTTGTCAGCGATAGGTCCATAGGCATCCGTTGCCAGCGTGATGCCCAACGTGGAAAGCATTGCTACCGCGGCCAGGCCGATGCCGTACAACCCCATCAGGATATCCTGTCCTCCGCCCGCCATGAAGTAGCTCAGGCCAATACCAGCCGCAATCACCAGGACTGGGATAGCCGTAGAGCGCATACCCACCGCTAAGCCGTCGATGATCACAGTAGCTGGCCCGCCCACACCATGAGCGGCGATACCTTGAGTGGGTTTATAGGCAGAGGAGGTGAAGTAATCCGTTGCCCGCCCGATCGTGATGCCGACCAACAGACCGGTCACGATCACCCCCCACATCTGTAGCGGACGCTGGATCTGAAGCAGGTATACCAGTGGCAGCGCAACCAGCGCGATGCCAATCGAAGCCCCATAAATACCACGTTCCAGGGCCTGCATCAGGCGGTGAATGGACACGTCGCCCTTCACCTGCACAAGACGCATCCCTAATATGGACATGAATACACCCAGGGATGCCAGGACCAGAGGCAATGACATATAGTTAAGCTGTTGTGCCCCATTCCCGTTTTGGAAGATGACCGCTGATACACCAAGGACCACAGTGGCCAGGATCGATCCCTTGTAGGACTCGTATAAATCGGCGCCCATCCCGGCCACATCCCCAACAGTATCTCCCACATTATCTGCAATCACTGCCGGGTTACGCGGGTCATCTTCAGGGATCCCTGCTTCGACCTTTCCCACCAGGTCGGCGCCTACATCTGCCGCCTTGGTATAAATACCTCCACCTACCCTGGCAAACAGGGCTACTGCACTTGCGCCGAAGACACCACTAACCATAATTGTAGCAATTTCACTGAGGACGTTTGGGCTGCGGTAGACCTCGAGCGGGACCACGAAGTACAAGACCAGGAACATGATCGAAATATTGAGCAGGCTGAAACCTACCACGGCTAAACCCATGACAGCTCCACCCCGGAAGGCGACCTGCAGCCCATTATTCAAGCTACGGCTGGCTGCCTGGGCAGTTCTCGATCCGGCGCTTGTGGCAACCGTCATCCCGATGAAACCGGCCAGGGCTGAGAACAGCCCGCCCAAAACAAATGCAAAAGGTGTGACCAGGCTTACCAACCGGAAATATGCCATCACCAGGAAGATCACAAACATAACGCCGAATACAATAGCAATCACTCGGTATTGGCGGGACAGGTAAGCACGGGCGCCCTCCTGCACCGCACGACCGATCTCGATCATCTCTGCCGTACCCTCATCTTCTCCCATGACAGACCGGAATAAATAGAATGCCGTCCCCAAAGCCGTAAGAGCGCTGATCGGAACTAACCACCAAAGTAACGGCAGTCCCATCAGGATAGTGTTATTGATTGCGTAAATTGTTTGTGACATTCTCCTCGCCTCTGTCGAATAGGTTTTACCATGCCAACCAGAAACCGAGGGCCGTGTGCTGGCCCGGGATGGATTCCCGTAATCGGTTTGCTTATTGCCCTGGGGAGTTCAGCACCTTTGTACGTCCGGCCGAAGAGCCATGAATCGGCGCGCGGTTCCCCCGTCCCCTTAATTCCTGCTAAGTATACCCGATTTTATCCTTATTGGACTTGCTCAACAGATTCTACCTACCTCTTGTTCGCCAAGCAGGGTACAATTTTATCTCGGCATAGCCGGTCGATCTCCAGCTCAACTTATTCAGGGATGCATCAGTCTTGAGGCCTGAACAATCGACTCTAGGAGAAAATTAAAACCTGCCCGAAATTCCGGAGCCATTCGGGTTTCCTAGATGGATACCATATTCTCCAAAATTATCAACGGACGATCTGAGTATAATAAAAACAGGGAGGAAACTAGATGAAAATTTATCGCTTTGACCGGGAAACCGGAACGCCCATCGATGAGCATGGCTCTTCCGCAGCGGCCATATCCACGATTGCCAGTTTGAACGAACCGGCAAGTGTCAAATGCATCCACATCGAGCCAAAGGGACTGGTTGGGAGCCATCCAGCGGTAAACCCGCAGTTATTACTGGTTGTACAGGGAAATGGTTATCTACGCGGAGAAGGCGCAATCCGCACCCCCATTAAGGCCGGGCAGGCCGTTCATTGGGATCGGGGCGAGTGGCATGAGACCAGCACCGATAGTGGGTTGGTAGCCATCGTGATCGAGAGCGCGACTTTGGATCCAAGCCAGTATATGACAGAAGCATAAAGAAATGCAGCCTACAAATAGGCCATCCAGGGAGGAGATTCAGGCAGCCTACGGCAAGGGCGTGTTAGATGTTATTGCACCTGGTTTGAAGGTGCTCTTCTGCGGGATAAACCCAGGCCTATATACGGCAGCCATTGGCCACCACTTTGGCCGCCCTGGGAATCGCTTCTGGCCAGCATTATACCGGTCAGGTTTTACACCACGCCAGCTATCACCCCATGAAGAGCGCGAGCTACTGGGTTGGGGTTACGGCATCACCAATGTGGTCAACAAAGCCACCGCTGCTGCAGCAGAGCTGAGCCAGCAGGAATTGGTTGCAGGTGGACAGCGCCTGGTACGTTTGATCCAGGAGTACCAGCCACGATTTTTCGCTGTGCTGGGTATTGGCGCTTACCGGGCAGCTTTTGGAAATCCGAAAGCCTCCTTGGGCCAGCAGGAGCAGAAAATTGCTGGGACGGTCGTATGGGTCCTGCCCAATCCCAGTGGACTGAACGCCCATTACCAGACAGAAGACCTGGCCGTTCTGTTTCGAGAGCTTCACGAGGCCGCAGAGCAGAGCGGCGCATCGAAAGGGACAGGCTCGTGATGGAAATGTTTTTTGCCGTCACCGCCCCAGGCATCAAACAGGCCGCGGCCAAAGAGATGTCGCGCTTAGGCATGCACATTGCAGGCTCGAAGGTGGAAGATATTGCCGGAGGCTTGGAGTTCGAAGGGGAGCTGGTGGACCTGTATCGCGCTAACCTGCACCTGCGGACGGTTGGGCGGGTACTTTTGAGGGCTGGTGAGTTTTATGCCGCCGCTTTTCCGGAGCTTCGCAAAAAAGCTGCTCGTATTGCATGGGAGCGTTGGCTTGCTCCTGGGCAGCCGGTAGCCTTGAGGGTAACCTGCCATAAATCCCGGTTGTACCATTCTAGCGGGGTGGCTGAGCGGATCGCCGGCGCCATTTCCGATCGACTCGGGCAAAACCCACCCATCCAGCCCTTTGACGAGCGCTCAGGGCAACGCCTGCCCCAGCTCGTCCTCGTCCGCCTCTCCCATGATCTGTGCACTGTCAGCATCGATTCTTCTGGTGAAGGACTGCACCGGCGTGGCTATCGCCAGGCAACTGCCAAGGCGCCTTTACGTGAAACCCTTGCAGCCGGGATGTTGTTTGCATCTGATTGGGATCTACGCACGCCAGTCTGGGATCCATTCTGCGGCTCTGGAACTATCCCGATTGAAGCGGCGTTGCTAGCCTTGAATGTCCCTCCCGGGGGCCTCCGCCGTTTCTCATTTATGGATTGGCCAGGCTTCAGCAGGGAAGTCTGGCAAGACCTGTTGGATGAGGCCGCTGTGCAGGTCAAGGAAGACATCCCCCAAATCTGGGCTTCAGACCGGGATGAAGGCGCGGTTGCAATGGCACAAGCGAACGCAGCCCGAGCCGGAGTAGTGGATAAGGTTTCCTTTACCGCTGAATCAATCTCATCCGCCTCACCGCCCCCAGGTCATGGATGGGTTGTCACCAACCCCCCCTACGGCCTGCGGATCAGTACCAAAAAAGACTTGCGTAACCTGTATGCTCGCTTTGGGGATATTCTGCACAAGAAATGCTCTGGATGGCAGGTGGCTATTCTTTCGAAAGAAGATCGATTACTAGGCGCTACTCGTTTGCATTTTCGAGATCGGATCTCGACTAGCAACGGTGGCGTCCCAGTTAAAATCGCCTTGGGAGAGGTTATCACCCATCAAAAGTGATCCCATAAATAGGTATTTGAGGAGAAGAAATATGGATCAGGACCAGGACAACGGTAAAAAGATCAGGCCCGTGAAAGCAACTCCAGGCGAGCCCGCTCCAGAACGAACCAGCTTCGCCTTCGGATCGCTCGTCTTCGGAACGCTAAGCTTGTTGGCTGCCTTGTTATTAAATCTGACAACCTTTGGGACCATCATGGGCGCCATGGGTCTCGGTTATGCCCTTGTTGCCCGCAGCAGCCAGCGCCGTCTCCTGGTCCTTGCAGGGGCTCTCGTGAGTTTAGCTGGCCTGTATGCCAGCCTGTCCATAGCTGGCATTTTGTAAGCCTCTGGCCATCCCTTCAGGCAGGCAGCCGGTCACACCCTTGGATATGTCATTCCCCTCCCCAAACTTTCCATTTTTATGGTAAAAAGAAATATGTAAATTTGCTTACCGAACGGTAAGGAAGAAGCTGAGAAGCAAACAGGGGAGAAGAAATAATATGCCACCTGTCACGTATATCGTTAATGTAGAAGCCGCCATCTACCGGGGAGACAAGTACTTGTTGATCGTGCGCGGCTCCGAGGAAACCCAATCGCCCGGTGAGCTGGCGCTGCCAGGGGGCAAGGTGGATATTGTTGGCGCCCTGGATGCCATTCTCGAAGAGACCCTCCGGCGTGAGGTGAGAGAAGAAGTGAGCGTAGAAATCGAGCCAGGCCTGCAATATGTGGAGAGCAAAACATTTCTCTTGGATACGGGCTACCCGGTTGTCGATATCGTTTTCCTCTGCCGCTATAAAAGCGGAGAGCCGCTAATTCGCGACTCTCATGAAGTTGAATCTATCCATTGGATGACAGCTCAGGAGGTCTCAGAAAAACCAGATGCACCGGAATGGACGCGCCAGAGCATTCGCCTCGCTGAGGAGATGCGTCCAAAAGAGGGTTAGGTGAAGAAAATCGGTCTTGCCCGCTGGGGCGCCCTGGCACTCATGCTCTTCCTGGCATCCTGTGCCAGTGGGGGGGCGGGTGGTAATAACCAGGGGGAAGGGACATTCAACGACCCGCCAACCATTTTTCGATCGGTAGCCAATATCCTCTCCCTAATCATTGAGGCAGCTGGCATCCTGACCATCTTCATCGCAGTTTTACTTGGAGGTTTCTACTTCTTTCGAAACTTGAGGCGCCAGGAATTTAGATTAACATTCCGTGACTTGCGTGAGCATATCGGCCGTGGAATTTTGATTGGGCTCGAGCTCCTCGTGGCTGCCGATATCATCGGCACCGTCGCGGTCGATCCGACCATAGAAAATTTAGGAGTATTAGGCCTGGTCGTCCTGATCCGTACCTTTTTAAGCTTCGCTATTGAAGCAGAAATTCACGGACGCTGGCCCTGGCATGCTGCCGTGCTCGGTACTGATACGAAAGGAGGCGAGGTCGAAGATGGATAGGTTTTTCCGAGATTATATGGACAGGCTGGAAGATTTACACCGCGAGATTTCCAACGCCGTACGAGACCTTTCTCGTGAGGCTCTTGATTGGGTGCCAGGCCGGAAGATGAACTCGATGGCGGTGCTGGTTGTCCACCTGGTAGGAGCGGAGCGCTATTGGATTGGCGATGTTGCCGGGGGAGACCATTCCGGGCGTGTGCGTTCGGAGGAGTTCCAGGTACGGGGGCTTTCGCACCAGAATCTTGTAGAGCGATTGGAACAATCTGAAGCTTATACCAGGGGTATCCTGGAACGCTTGAGCGTCGAAGATCTGGCGACAGCGCGTTCCTCCCCGCGCGATGAACGAACCTTTACGATCGGCTGGGCGCTTTTACATGCTCTGGAACATACCGCCATCCACCTGGGTCATATCCAGATCGCACGGCAAATGTGGGAACAAGTAAGAGAGGATAAGGATTAGGCGTAAACGGGCAAACGTACTCGAAAGGTCGAGCCAACGCCCGGGGTACTGGTTGCAGTAATTTCCCCATTATGGCGCTCAACGATCTTCCTGCAAATCGCCAAACCGATCCCGCTGCCCTCATATTGGGAACGCCCGACCAGGCGTTGGAAAGGTTGGAATACTTGTTCCAGGCGGCTTTCATCAAAGCCAATCCCGTTGTCTTCTACGGTTAGCTCTACCATCTGTCCTCTGTGAGGCGAGAGATCGCCACCAAATTGATCTACTTGCCTCGCTCGCACCCGTACGATGGGCTGCGTTTCAGACCGGCAGAACTTAAGCGCATTACCCAACAAGTTCTGGAGCAGTTGGTGGATCTGAGTAGGATCTGCCTCGATGGAGGGCAAAGGATCCACCTCCACCCTCCCTCCAGTCGCCCAAACCCGCTCTTCGAGATCTGATAGAATTTCCGCAACGACCTGGTTGAGATCGATCCAAACGAACGATTTCCCCTGGGTGGATACTCGTGAGAGCAAGAGCAGGTCATCGATCATCGTCCGCATGCGGCCCACTGCCCCACGGATACGATCCAGGTAATCCCGTTGCTGCTCATCCAGGTTATCGGGCATCTTGGCCAAAAGTAAACGGCTGAAGGATTCGATCTTTCGCAGCGGCTCCTGCAAATCATGAGAGGCGATAAAGGCAAAGTCCTGAAGCTCTTTATTACTGTTCTCCAGTTTCTGGACATAGGTGGCGATGGCTTGCTCAGCTTCCTTCAGATCCTGAATATCCGTGCTCGTTCCATA
>CAZAQS010000151.1:0-11237 GCA_964486825.1 uncultured Anaerolineaceae bacterium
GCCGGTCCGGTGCTGATCCGGACATCTACGAGTATTTTGTTTATAACAGGTATGAGGCGGTACCTGTTATAAACAAAATACTCGTAGATGTCCGGATCAGCACCGGACCGGCTCAGGGCCATATGGATAGCCTGGTAAAGGGCCAGATGGTCAGGGTGACGGTCATACCGAAATGGAATCAGGATCTGGTTAGGTTGAATCGATCCGATCAAAGGCACCAATTTCCCGGTAAGCTGCTTTATCTCTGCCTTAAGCGCTCCATCTGGAAGTCCCAAAAAATGGATATTCTCACCCGGAATCCCGAGGACGCGCATGGCCTCTCGAGCCTCTTGCGTCCGGATCTCCTCCAGCTCCTGAGATGGTTCAGGCGCCCAAGATATCCCCGGTACCGGGGAGCGCGTGCCATCTGTCGCATAGGCCAGGTAAAGCCTTTCCTTATGGGAGAGGCTGGCTAGTGTGCCGCCACAGGCAAGCACTTCGTCGTCCATATGAGGCGCGAATACAAGGACTACTCCAGGAAATATCCTTTCAGGATCACCGGGCGTCATGGGCCTGTTACCACTCCGGTCAAAACATCGAGGGTTTCTTTTGCACATCTATCCCAGGTAAATTTTTTCGCTCGCTGTGTACCCTTTGATGATAGCTCCTCTCGTAACTCGGGTGAGCAAAGCACCTGGTAGAGAGACTCAGCAATGGCCTGGTGATCCAGTGGATTTACCATCAAGGCAGCTTCCCCTACCAACTCCTTGAGCCCATTGGAATCGGAGGTAACGATGGGCGTCCCACAGGCGAGAGCCTCGGTGATGGGGATGGGAAAAGCTTCCACATGCGACGGATACAGGAATACATCGGCGAGGGAATAAAAGGCCGGTAAATCCGCCTGGTCGACCCAGCCAGTGAAGAGGATATCACTTCCAAATCCCGTATCGGGAATTTGGTAATCTGCCTTGAACTTATGGCAGTCTTTGCCCACCACAACCAATTTGTGTTCCACCCGTTCATGGAGAATCTGGTAGGCATTCAATATTCCCGCAAAATTCTTGCGGTCTCCCCGGTCATAGCCAGACAAGGTTAAGATAAAGCGCTCAGGTAAGGCATATTTTTCACGGACATGAACGAGGGTCTGGGGATCTGTGAGGCGCTTGAAGTTGCGAGCAGGTGCAAAATAGACTGTTTTGATCTTCCCATGTGGCGGGTGGAATTTGTTATTAAATACATCAGTGGTTAGCTGGGAGACGGAGAGCACTGCAGAAGCTCTATTAAGATAAACTGGCATGCTAAGATTTACGTTCCTCAAGTCCGACCGGCTCCAAAAGTGCTGGAACTCCGGCATAAACCAACCTGCGCCGTGTAAAACCATGACCGTTTTACACGGGGCAACAATCGGAACGGTAAATTTCGGGTGAAAGAGCACCTCCACTTTCTTGCTTGCACAGGCCCTGGGAATGCTGACCTGGTCCCAAATGGCCTTGTTAGGTGCATGGATCAACTGCTCCTCTGCGTTTTCGTGCTGGGCGAATGCACCCAGGTTGGCAGGAGTGCGATAAAACAGGATGTACTGATTTTCTCTGTCCAGGTTGAGGAGCTCTTGGGTGATATTGCGGGTATAAACACCGATACCACCTTTTTCATCGATTGAACGAAGCATAATGCCAATTCGCATGCTTACTTCCGCTCCCCGATAACTTTCCCCGGCACACCAGCCAGGATTGAATAAGGCGGCACATCACAGTTTACCAGGCTCATTGCTCCGATGACTGCCCCCTTCCCGATGGTGACGCCCGGTAAGATTACAACACCTGCGCCTACCAGGACATCCTCCTCGATCAATACTGGATCGTGATAGGAGCCCTGGTCTACAATCAATAGATCTCTGCTTTCAAAGTTCCGGCTACCCCCTAAAATGGTTACGTGCGGTCCAAGCCGGACGTTGTCTTCAAGGATCACATCCTTTATACCGGTAGAAATGTGGTTGAAGCTGCTAATGGCGCAGTTTTTTCCGGTGCTTATCATCCCCCCCTGGGTTTGAAGGATCGCATAAGGCTTAACGACTGTACCTTTTCCAAACCTGATCTGGCTGTTCAGCTGTATGCGAGACTGCATACTCACATAACAATGGTATTTCATAGAATAATAGATGGAAACGATGAATTGTGGAACGATATAACGTTGAACGATGCGTTGTAGCATGGAAGCCAACCCTATCTTCTCCTGTTCTCAACTAACCTGAGCGCGCTCCGCCCTTCCGACATAAAATGGATTCAATAAACTTAGGAGTAAATTCCGGCTATTTATCCTGTTTGACAGGAATTAAAAGCTTTCAATCGTCTCCCATCCCACCCTGCAACACGACGGGCTTACGCTTGCTTTTCTGCAAAAGGTTGAAAAGGAGGATAAGTACGATGAAGAAGACGGCTTCTGATAGAAGAGTCCAAAGATGCTCGAGGCTTAACAACCCCAACCCCCATTGGAATCCATAGAATAGCTTAACTGGAGCTATTACCCGCTCTGGGTAGAGCGGCCAAAACAGCTTGACGCCTCTTTCGCTTGTAAAAAAGTCCATCAAAACATGTAGCTCGTAAGAGGCCAGGGCTGCCGGGAACCAGCTTAGGAAGGCATTCTTGAAAAACCTTGAGAGCATGATTGCGACAACCAGAGCAATAATGAGACCGGATACCAGGCTGTGCGTGTAATTATTATGGAAGCCGTGCATATCACCGAAAATAAGCCCGGGTAAAGTATCGATATCCGGGAGGATGGACAGGCCGGCGAAAACTAGAAGTTGGCCAGGCGGGGGCCAGAAACGATCCATCTTCTCAGGTTGCTTATCCTTTACACTCTTGTAGATGAGATAACCGGTAGCGATATGGGCGAAGGGTGTGGGCATGAGGATATCTCGTTCCGTTATCCGGTTTTCAAAGCCGCCAGGAGTCTCTGATTGACGTTTTCCTGACCGGCCTGCTCGATATATAACTGGTGCCAGATTTCAAGGTTTAAAAGCATCCACAAGCGCACGTGGTGGTCTGAGCGACGCTGCTGGTGTTCATGCAAATAGCGTTGGATGGTTTTGCTGGAGAAAAGTCCCTCCTTAACAAAAAAGGAGCTGGATAGGGTATCTCGGAGGAAGGGAAAAAGCTCGGTGCGGAACCAATATGCTATAGGAAACATGAAGCCTTGCTTCTCCCGTCGGACAATCGAATCCGGCAGATATCCTGAGGCTAATTTCCGCAGCAGATGCTTCGGCTGTCCATTTTGTACTTTAAGGTTGCTCGGGAACCTGGCTAATAACTCCACCAACTCGTGGTCTAAAAACGGCGAGCGTGATTCTAGCCCGTGGGCCATGGTCATGCGATCGGTAAGCATCAATGAATGCTCAGGAAGTCGAGTGACGAAATCCGTGTACAACATCTTATCCAGAATGGTCTCAGCCCTGGCATGGATGAAGGGATCTGCGATGACACGAGCAGAATCGTTATCGCCCAGCTCCTTCCACAAGCTCTCGCTGTAAAGGTCACGCTTATCCACAGAATTGAAGCGGAAGATGCAAGTGGCTTCCGCATATTGCTCGGCGGGGGTGGGCTGCAAGGAGAGCTGGTGTACCCAACGTAGCTTCTGAGTTGTGCTCTTATAGGTGAAGCTGTCCGGGATTGCATTTAGAAAGGGGCCGATCAGCCTGGTACGTAACAGAGAAGGGACTTTGGCATAGGCGTTAATATAGCGATTCCCTACATAGCGATCGAAGCCGGCAAAGAGCTCGTCGCCGCCGTCGCCGCCTAACACAACCTTGACATTGCGAGAGGCGAGTTCGGCAGCCTGGAACATGCAAGCAGCTATGGGATCAGAAGGCTCATCCAAATGCCAGATCATCTTGGGGAGCGATTGGATGAGATTGGCAGAGACGCGTTGCTCGGTATGTTCAGTCCCATGATAATCTGCCACCAGGCGTGCATAAGGCAGTTCATCAAAGTCACCTTCTTCTACGCCGATAGAAAAAGTTTGCAGTTTGCGTTTTAAATCCTGGGAAAGGATGGCCACGATCATGCTCGAGTCCAACCCTCCGCTCAAGAAGGCGCCTACTGGCACGTCGCTGATCAGGTGCGACTCAAGAGTAGATCTGAGCTTATCTTGCAATGCCTCCAGCAATTCGGCTTCAGAAAGGGAAAGCTTGTCGAGGAAGGATAGCTCCCAATAAGGGCGGATGTTGACCGTGCCATTCTGGAAGACCAGTATGTGGGCGGGTGGAAGCTTCTTGATATGCTTGAAAATCGTATCCGGGGAGGGGATAAAGCGTAACGATAGGTAGTGGTGGACGGAGGTCAAGTCCATCTGCCTTGGTTGCTGGTTGGCTGCCAGGATGGCTTTAGGCTCTGAGGCGAATATAAATTCACGTCCGTTGTATGCATAATAGACTGGTTTTTGGCCAAGCCGGTCTCTTGCCAGGAGCAATTTCTGATGCCGGGCATCCCAAATGGCAATGGCGAACATTCCACGAAGCTGTTCGACGAATTGTTCGCCAAGTTCCTCGTACAGGTGGACAATCACCTCAGTATCTGAGTTCGTGCGGAAGGTATGGCCTTTCTCCAGCAATACATCTCTAAGCTGGCGGTGATTGTAAATCTCACCATTGTAGACAACCCAAACACTACCATTCTCATTGCTGATGGGTTGCTTTCCGCCGGGTAGGTCGATGATGCTCAACCGCCGGTTTGCAAGGCCGATGCAGCCATCCAGATAAATGCCCTCATCATCTGGCCCGCGATGAGCTATGCTCTGCAGCATGAGCCGCAGATCATGTTGATCTACCCCATTCTCACTGTACCTTCCACAAATACCACACATTCTAGATATCCTAAAGCTTGACTGCAGTGATGGAATACTTATAAGCGTAACGCCTGGCGATATTTTCAGGGATCAAATTATAAACCGGCTTGAAGATTGATTTGTATAACCAGGCCTTTACTCCATCTCGCCGGACGGGCAGAGCCCGATAATGTTCCTGGACAGCCTCCATCACCTCAAAGCCTATAAACATCTCGAGGATTTCTGACTCGGTGTAAAAATCGTTGACGGGTGGGTCCTCCTCTTTGTGTTCGATATTTTCACGCCCGAGGTGGTGGAGCAGGTACATCCAGGAAGGTTTGCGATAAAAATGAGAGATGATAGCCCTACCCCCCGGTTTAAGCACCCTGCTTGCCTCCTGGATTGCACGAGGGGTATCCCCGGTGGCATGAAGGACGCCATTAGCCCACACTGCGTCGAAGGTGCCGTCCGGGAAAGGGAGATCGAGCGCGTTGGCAGTCCGCACCTCTTCCGCATGGACGTCCATGAGCTCGAAATGGCGCCGTGCAATAGCTACTGCGTTTGGAGTCAGGTCAGTAGCCGTTACCCGGACTCCCCTTTTCAAGAATTCCAGACTGTCATACCCCATCCCACAACCGATTTCCAGCAGGTGTTTTCCTGCCAGGATGGCTGATTCGCGCTCGATCCGCTCCATGATCCAGGGGAACTTATAGGGATTCATCCACGGGCGGATATGAGCGAAAAATTCCTGGCTGCCCACTTCAATATCATGATCTGTCACATATTGCATTCCAAGGGTGTGTGAATCCCAATAGGCTTGTACAGCGTTCACAGTTGTTTGTAAGCTCTCATTCATACCTTAATGCATCCTTCTTTTAGCTTGATTAGAAAGTGGAGAAACCAACCCAATCGGCAATTTTTTACCATGATTGGTTTTTCAACCAGCGGGCAGTCTGCTTGATGCCGCTGGGTAGGTCCACTTCAGGATGATCGCCAAGCTCCCGCCGGGCTTTGTTGATCTCGTAAGCGTTATCCTTCAAAAAGAAATCCAGGCTTCGCCTTGAAAAAGGGGGCTGTTTCCCCAGGAGCTTGAAGACGGCCTCCAAACTTAAACCGCCTACCTTACCTACAGGAATGGGGAGGTGAAATCGGGGCGGTGCAACGTCCAACTCCTGGCTGATGAGCCGGATCAAATCTATCACCTGGACAGGTTGGCTACCGGCGATGATATACACTTCGCCACATCGGTCTTTAACCTGGGCGCAAATCTCCAGTCCTTTAACGGCATCGGATACATAGATCGGGTGACGCCAGTTCTGCCCGCTTCCGAATATCAGAAACCGTCCTTTTGCTATGGCGCGGAATAGCTTTTGAGTGCGCGGGCAGCGCGGGCCATACACCCAGGCTGGGCGGGCGACAACGATCGGAAAACCTGTCTGTGCAGCGAAGTCGATGGCTGCCCGTTCTCCTTCGAGTTTCGTGCGCTCGTAAATATTAGTCGGCTGGGAGTAGTAGGTTTCATCCACCGGAGGATTTGTCACATCACCCATCACACCCACACTGCTGCAGTGCACGAAGCCACGCACACCGGATTGGAATGCAGCCTCGACCAGGCGCTGAGTCCCTTGAACGTTAACCCGACGGTAATGTTCGTCGCTCAAACTGACATCTAGATGCGCGCTGGCCAGATGATAGACCATATCAACTCCAGCAACCAGTCGCTGTACAAGGTCAGGGTCGGTGATATCACCGGTAATCAATTCCAGCCTGTCCTGGTTCAATTGGTGGTCCAGGCGTTCAACGTGTAAATCGACTGCCCGGACGTGATAGCCTTTGTCCAACTGGCTATCTACTAAATGGCTTCCTATGAAGCCTCCTGCCCCTGTTACCAGCACCTTCATCATGAACCAGCCTTGACTGCCGCGATAATTACCGCATTATTCGTATTCTCAGGTAAGATCCGGTCTAGCTTACTGACGGCATAGGAAACCGGATATAACAACGAATATAAACGGTATGCCAGGCCATGCTTCTTCAGCTCTCCCGATGAGAGTGGTGCAATTTGGCCCGGCTTTGTTCCGCCTCTTTTTTTAGAAAGGACCTTGACATAGCCGTAATTGATCACCAGCTCCACCATTTCTGTAAAGAAACGAGAATAGCCCCCCGTATCTATTGTCTTCAGTCCAGCCTGTTTTAGTGAGGCCTCTAACTCAGACAATGTATAACCAGCCCGCACATGTCCGTAGATAGCTGGGCTCATACCAGCCCGCCACTTGATACGGTTAGCCAGCAAACGCGGGTCACCGTTCGGCACCGTTACAATCGCACGTCCGTCCCTTTTCATTACACGGGTCAGTTCAAGCAAGAATGCCTGGTCGTGCGGCAGGTGTTCCAGGACATCGATAGATATTACCACATCAAATATGTCAGAAGGGAATGGCAACCTGTCATGCGGCGGATCGTGGACCGGATCCCCCAACAGGTCAGATATCTGATCCACGTTCTCCCCGGACACATCAGCCCAGGTCCAAACTCCGCCCTGGCTGCGGAATTGCCAGTTGAGCGCGCCGTTATTATCCCCACAAGTCACCAACAAGCACTGCTTCCCGTTCACCTCTCCGAGGATGTCAAGCAATGCTTTGAGCTTTTGTTGCTTTTTGAGGGACCGGCGGAACATCTCGATCTGCCAGGGAACTTCAGGCTTATCCGAAATATCTTGCGTTGTTTCAGCTTGCGAATGCATAGTGGTTTCCTGCTACCTGTTTAAAAGGGTAAGAGGCATGGACTTCCTCCAATGATTTATTAATCCTGGCCTCATCCCATCCCCTTTTTTCTGCGAGCAGGAGAGAACAGGTCTGCAAGGCTTCTGGAGGAGGCAAGCCGGCTGAACCTAGCTCTGTCCTACGTTGAATGATATCGACCAAGTTTTGAACCATCTCGCCGCGTATGGCATGCGCCACCTCAGCTTTTGTAACAGGCGAGCTTTCCAGGATCCTCATTCGTAATGAAGGTTCATTCTTCATAGAGTCCAAGATGGTCGTGTATTCAGAGCCATATGTATAGACCAAGTGGTGGATAATATCCTGGCCCAGATCATATGGCGCTTCTTCTAATGCATTTTCCAGAAAGTCATTGAAGCGTTCTATCCTACCACCCCACACGGGTTCCAAATGTGTCTGGCAGGGCGGTGCTTGAATGCCTAATTTTTTCACAACCAGGTCAAGCGCTTGTTGGGCGATGAGACGCGCCGTGGTATATTTCACTCCCAAGACGGAGATGAGGCCATCCAGGTGGAAGTCCAGCTGATGGTCCAGTACTACTCCTTCCCGCACCAGCTTTACATTTTGATCAGGAACACTGTTTTCATAAGCTGGCAAGAAGCCCCAATGGACATGCAGAATATCGTCCAAGGAAAGATTTAAAGCGGGATGGCAGGTGTTCACCTCATCGATGAAATCCTGCAGAATCTTTTCTGAAATGATGAACTCATCTGGAGAGTGAGGCCAGGGTATGTGCCATGTACCTATCAACGAGTACTGCCGCCAGGGCGAAATAAAGAACATTTGTGAAGGATGAGAGCGGGCGCCAGTTGCGAGGCGTTTTTTGGGATCGCTGCGTAAACCTGCTGCAAAGCCACTCCACAACTGCCTGGTAACCAGGTTAATGGCCACTGAGGGGATGAAATTTTGCCAAGCTCTGGGTTTGTCCAGGCTGGATAATAGCTGGTCTATCCAGGCGCCAGAGGCATTGATAACCACCCTGGCTTTAATCTCAATCACTTCGCCAGTTAATACGTCTCTCGCTTTCACACCGCTGAGCTTAGAGCCGGTTTGAAGCAAATCATACGCTTCTACATAATTCGCCATTACCGCACCGGCCTGTACTGAGGATATCACGAAGGAGAGCAATAAACGTTCCGTATTGTAGACCTGCGCATCATGCCATACGGCCACTCCCGTAACACCGGAAAGGTCAAAATTGGGGATCATTCGAGCCAAATCCTGTCGCGGAAGCAAATAGCCACCTGGAAGATGTTTTTCAGGATCCGGCAGCCTGTTGCGATCGTAGCTTAACAGGTCGTTTATCCCAAGCGCGGCGGACATTGCGTGACGTCCCTCAACCAGAGAATGGTAGGTTGGCGTAACGCAGGTTAACGGATGAACCAGGTGCGGCGCAATCTTCATCCACGTGCGACGCTCGTTTGCCATAGATCGGATACGCCTGAAATTGCCATCTTTCAGGTAGCGCAAACCACCGTGAATGGTCTTTAGGCTGTTTTGAGAAGTAGCGCTGCCGAAATCACCCCGTTCGATTAATGCCACGCTCAGGCCGCGCAAGACTGCATCCCAGGCGCAGAGAACGCCATGAATGCCCCCACCTACCACCAAAACATCAAATGTTCGCTCGGATAACGAAATTAGATCTCTGTTCATTTCATTTCCTGGCAAAAGCCATCAAGTGCCAACCCATGGGTCTTACCAGGGCTTTTGGTAAAGCGTTGAAGGCTCCTACAAAGATACTATTGTATACGCTGCCCTTGATCCCGACGTGCAAACGAGATTTCACAGGGAATCGTTCCGGAATAATTTGGTAGCTGTGGAATGGTTCCAATAACCGTCGGAATTCGCGGCTCGAAAACTTCCGGAGCACAGGGGCATCCTCGTGCTCCAATGAAACCTGCATAACCATGGATAGCATATTTAACCAAGAATACTTGTTGTAAACCATCAAGATGGCTTCCCCGCCTGTCTTCAATACCCTATAGATTTCAGCAACCATTTTGCCGGGATTGGCAGTGTACTGTAGCACACCATGTGCGTAAACTACATCAAATGAGTCATCTTCGAAATCCAAGGCCTCTCCGTTCATGAGGCAAAGATCTGCATCCAGTCCATTATGCGCAAAGTTTTGTCGGGCAAGCTCGAGGGCAACCGGTGACAAATCAACTCCAGTCACTCGCGCGCCTCCTTTGGCAAACCGGACCAGGTCGATCCCTACTCCACAGCCCACCTCCAATATGGTCTTTCCCTGGTAGGCTGAGAAATTCACCAGATTGGGAAGGTAATTCAGCTTGTCGAACCGGTATTCATCCAGTTCCTTGAAGAAACCAGGCGAACCGACCGGCTGTGTGGCGACGGATAGGTCGTGGATATGCTCATTCCAATAGCTTGCAATGGAGTCTATCAGGATTAAGTCCGACATCTACTTGCCTTTATGCCTCAAATACAGAACGGTACCAGAGCTCAAAGACCATTAGTGACCAAAGGCGGTGGCTGTGATTTGCACTGCCATCCAAATGCTCCCGAATCCAGGTGGATACGATTTGGGGATTGAAGTAACCCCTCTTACGGAGGCATTCTTCTGATAGGAGATCTTCCAACATTGGCCTAAGAGAAGATCTTAGCCAATGTTTCATTGGAATACTAAATCCTTGCTTTGGCTTCATCAGGGAGATCTCTGGCAGCAGGTGCTGCATTGCCTGACGCAAGATCACTTTGGTCTTAGAGCGGTGGAGCTTCATTTGAGGCGGCAAGTTCAAAGCAAACTCTGCGATGCGGTAATCCAGCAAAGGGACGCGCGCTTCGATCGATACGGCCATGCTCATCCGGTCTACTTTTGTAAGGATATCGTCTACCAGGTAGGTTTTTATATCTACATATTGCTGTTGAGCGAGAGAATCAAAGCGTGCTGCCTGCCGGAAATAACCTTCAAAAATCGAGCTGGTGGAATAGCCATTTAAGGATCTCTTTAGCTCGGGGTGATAAAGCAATTCCTTTTCCGTATCGCTAATGAAGATCATCCAACGTGCATGGTGCAAAGAGGGGTCTAGTGCCCCTCCCTCGATCATGCGTTTTGTCTTGTTCAGGAAACCTTTTTTTGCCGATTGGGGTGGGATCCTGCTTGCGAGCGCAGGAATCGCCTTCCGGCGCAGGTTGATCGGCAGCCACTGGTAATACCTGCTAAGCAATTCCGCCACATACGTGTCGTAACCTGCGAATAACTCATCCCCTCCATCTCCAGAAAGAACCACTTTTACAGACTGGCTGGCAAGCTGGGAGACGAGGAAGGTCGGAAAGATCGAGAAATCTGCCAGGGGTTCGTCTAAATGACGGATTAGCTTCTCGGCCAAACCGGTAATGTCAGGGTTGATTACCTGAGTACGATGGAGAGTGCCGAAGTGCTCTGCAGCAACCTGAGCATCCGGGAGCTCATTGTAGGTATCGTCCTCGAAACCGATCGAGAAGGTTTGCACTGGGTTGGATACCATGCGCGACATATTAGCTACGATACTACTCGAATCGATCCCCCCGCTCAGGAAGGCGCCTAATGGGACATCACTGACCAGACGGAGGCGAACGGCGTCTTCGATGAGGCTTGCCAGTGCTTCTGCGCAGGCTTCCTCACCCGCCTCCACCGGGTTATGAGGAAATTCCCAA
>CAZAQS010000152.1:0-10981 GCA_964486825.1 uncultured Anaerolineaceae bacterium
CGGAAGAGCACACGTCTGAACTCCAGTCAGACGTGTGCTCTTCCGATCTCGGCCCTGGCCGCGTAAGCTGAATATGAAATTGCAACATTGCCAGTAGATGCCAAGACCGCTTCTGTTATGCCAGCTTCCTTTAGGGCATGAATGCTCAATGCGGCTTGCCGGTCTTTGAAGGAGGCTGTCGGCCCTTGTCTCTCATCTTTGATAAATAGGTTGGGGCAGCCTAACATCATTCCCAGGTTAAATGCATGAACAAGGGGGGTACCGCCCTCTCCCAGGCTGATGATCGGGTTTGGGTTCTGGACTGGCAATAGCTCACGGTACCGCCACAGATCAAAGGATCGGGCGCCGAGTTGAGCAGGCATACTGCGAGCGGCTTCCTCATAATCATAGCGCGCTTCTCGCCACTGGCTGTTGCAACGCGGGCAGTTATAGGAAGTGGGGAAATAGGGCGCCTGGTGCCCACAATCGATACATTCGACCACAACGGGTAAAGTCAAGTATGCCTCCGTTTTTTTCTATGCCAGGAATCTTAGCGAAATTACTCGGGCTCAGTTTCACTCTTCATGATGGGCTGAAGGCCGCTCAAGAGCTCGGCCTGGTCATCGTCGATGACAAGGATCGTGTCCTCGACAGGTTTTTCTTCTAATTGCTGTAAAGCATGGATCAGGTCTTCCTCCAGGATCGGTTTCAACAGGTAATCCGAAGCCCCCAATCCGAGCGCCCTCTCCCTATCCTCGAACAGGCTGCAAACGATAACGGGGATATGGCTCGTATCCGGTGCTTGTTTAAGATCCTCGAGGATTTTCCACCCGCTGCCACCTGGAAGCATGACGTCCAACAAAATCGCACGCGGTTGCAACTCACTGGCGCGGGCAACCGCCTCCGTAGTTACGGACACCGGAACAACAGAATAACCATACTCGCTCAGGTAACGATCATACAGGTAAAGTACCTGCCATTCCCCCTCCACTGCCATGATGAGACGGTTCCCTGGCTCGATAACCGGTAACTCCGGTTTCGAATTCAGCGGTAGGGTAAAGTAAAAGCAGCTGCCTTCACCTACTGCGCTTTCTACCCCAATACGCCCACCGTGGACCTCAACCAACAACCGTGAGATCGATAGGCCTAGACCACTGCCTCCTGTTTTTCGGGTTGCAGAACCGTCAACCTGGGTAAAGGGCTGGAAAAGGTTCTTTTGGTCTTCCGGTGCGATGCCAATGCCCGTGTCGATAACCTTAAATAGGATCTCATTTTGAAGGGTATCTAACTGGATGGTGATCGTGCCCTTTTCCGTGAATTTTGCTGCGTTCGAAAGCAAGTTGAGGATCACCTGTCTTAAGCGGGTGGGATCCGCACGCACGGCGGGCAGGTCCGGCGGGATGATCCGCTCGAGCTGAATAGGTTTATCCTTAACCAAGCCACCTGCAGTCGATAGCACGCTTTGGATCAGCTCGCTCAGGTTGACGTTTTCCTCAAAGGCCAGATCCATCTTACCGGCTTCGATCTTGGAGATATCCAGGATATCATTGATTAAGTTCAGCAGGTGTTGGCCCGCTGAATAGATTGCATTCAAGTCTTGTTGCTGCAGCTCAGTAACCGGCCCATCGATGCCTTTCAGGATGACCCTGGAGAAACCGATGATCGAGTTCAAGGGAGTGCGCAGCTCATGAGACATGTTAGCAAGGAACTGGGATTTTAGCTTATCGACCTCGCGCAGCTTTTCGGATGCGCTGATTTGCTCTTCATACAGGCGGGCATTTTCCACGGCTGCTGCAGCTGCATTTGCCAGAGTTACTGCCAGAGTAGTCTGGGTGAGGTTGAAATTCGTATCGGTGTCCCACGCTTCCAAGATGATGATACCAATAGCCTGGCCTTTGACAGCCAGCGGCAAGAGCACCAGCAAACTTGCACCGATCTCCTGCATATACGCCTTTGTGTATTCGCTAATATTTAGATCAGTTACTTTCACGGATAAAGGCGTCAATCCATGAATGACCTGTTCTACCTCCTCTAAGCCTTGCAGAGGAAATGGTTTTCCGGCCTCTCCAGTCGGGAATAAATCCTGTTGGGTCCCATTCTTGCCGCGTGCCAGGCTGATCACTGTCAATAGTTTTTCTGACTTAGGATCGATCAAGGCAACCGAGCATTTCGGAAGTTTAAACACCTCCAGGAACCGCCGCGCTACAATATTGGCAATTTCTTGCGACTCCAACGATGCGCTCGCCAGGGATTGGCTGGTGTTGAACAAGACGCTTAGCTCCTGGACTCTCTGGCGCGATTCCTCAATGGCTTGCTGGGCAATCTCGTACGAGCGTGCATTATCCACCGCCACTGTGATCTGGTCAGCTAGGGTATGCAGCACCGAGGTATCTTCCGGTTTGAAACCGTTCACAATCTCTGATTGGACATTCAAAGCTCCGATGACGCGAGCACCGATCTTGAGTGGGATGCCTAATTCAGAGCGAGTCTCTGGCAAAAGCGGGTTCAACCTGTGGATGGGGTCTTTGCTGACATCGTTGATCACCAGTGGTTCCCCAGATTCTGTGACGTACCCGATAATCGAGCGAGAGCCAACCGGCAAGCTATGTTTTTCCTGGAGCATTTTCTCACCGGCATCACCGATCGATGCCAATAGCACCGCAAATTTCTCGCTCGAATCCACCAGGTAGATGGAGGCGTGGTAATAGCCGTAGCGGTCGCAGATCATGGTTACTGCTCGCTTAAGCAGGTCGTCCAATGCCAGGGTAGCCGAAGTATGCCGGGCAATCTCAGCCGCGGTCTCCAATTGCCTGGCGCGGCGCTTGGTCTCATCCAACAGGCGCAGGTTTTGTACGGCGATCGCAGCCTGGTTCGCCAACGCCATCAGGCGCCGGTATTCTTGTTCGCTCACCACAAGCGGTTGGGTATACGCTGCATATAGGAAACCGTACCAGCTACCCCCGACATTCAGCGGCGCTAACAAGATGCATTTCACCCCCATCCCGCTCAGGTTGAATACGTCTACGGCTTCTCGTAACAATGTGGGTGACTTTTCTTGTACCAATGTGGAAATTTCGCCCGGCTTCAAGAGCTTACTGACTTGCTCCCATTGGGGGATTGAATCTTCCAGGACTGGCGGTTCAGGGGCGGCGTTGAGCTTCCAACTACTGACCAGGTCAAATGAAGGAGGTATCTCCTCCCCGGACCAGGGGGTGACAAAATTGTTGATTGCTACTTGTACCACAGAGTGATGGCCAAGCACGGTCGATTTGCATAAGATGGTCAGGATGTCATCGTAATTTTGGATTGTGTTTAGCTCAGCGCTTGCCTGGTACAGGATTTCCGTCTCGGCCAGGGTTTTTTGCGTCTGTTCAAATAAGCGCGCGTTTTGGATTGCGATGGCAATATGGTCAGCAAAGGTCTCCAAAAGCTTGAGATCGTGATCATTAAACGCATCCGCTTTATAGCTTTGTGTCGAGAGGGCTCCGATGATCTCTCCGCTGAATCGTAGAGGGACTGCGATCAGCGATTTGACCCACTGCGACGAACCCGGCGCAGGTTTGCGTGGGTATGGAGGTGGTTCTATTGACAGGTCTCTTGCGAAATACGGCCGTTCGCTCTTTGCGACATACCCGGAAAATCCAGAACTAATCGGGAAGCGTTCAACTGGTTGCCGGATACCGCGGTCGACGCCATAGGCCGAGATAAATTCATTTACGCTAGGATCTAGCAGGTTGATAAAAAATGCCTCCGCCGGCATTAGCTGTCCAATAATGCGGTGTGCGGTTGAATAGACCTCTTCCAGGTCGAGGTTTTGGCTGATCAGCCTGCTCAGCTCTACCAGCTTATCCAGTTCGCTCGCCCGTTGTTGTTCTGCCTGGAAGAGTCGGGCGTTCTCTAGGGCCAGCGAGAGCTGGTCAGCAACCTGCTCAACCAATCGCCGCTCATCATCGGTCCACTGGCGTTGCGGATCTTCATCGACAATTTCCAATAACCCCTTCGCCTGTTCTTGCAATATCACGGGAATGGTTAGGGTGCTAGGGTCTTGGGATGGCTGGGGTGAGGACGCATCCCGCCCCAGGCTGTCCTGAATATCTCCCAATCCTTCAATCTCAGCGGCTGCAGTTTGCTGCCAGCCCTCATCAACGATAGGAGCCGCTATAGGTGGTTTGGATGCTCCCTGCTCCTCTTCCAGTTGGGACTCGGGTAAATCCTTCTCGTCTTCGATTTTTTCATTTACCTGGGCGAAGCCACGTAAGCCGCTCACGCCAATCGAATCGAGTGGAGTAAAGATATGCAGGTTCACGGGTAGAAGCCCGGTCTTGCTGCCCTTGAGAAAATGGAACTGAAGGTTTATATTAATTGGAAATTTGCCTGCGTCCAGGGCCTCTTGCAAGCGGTTTGCGGATAGGGGGTGCAGGTGAGCGCTTGCCAGGTGTTTCCCAAAAAACTCCTCGGGAGGATAACCTAGGATGCTCTCGACCTCAGAACTGCATGTTGTATAAATCCCATTCGAATCGCATTCCCACGTCCAGCCGCGCGGATATTTCAACCCATTCCCGAGGACGGACGAGGATTCCTTTTCTATATCGGCAAATAACGATTCAAGCCGGCTGCGCAGCTTTCCTGTTGGCATGTTCGATTAGCTCCTGGGCCAGGGCTCGGTATTGGCTGGCGCTTCGGCTGCGGGGGAAATAATGGGTGATCGGTAGGCCAACCACAGTGCTCTCTCTGAGCTTTGTATCCGTTTCAATGCAGGTCTCGAAAACTCCTTCTCCAAATGTATTCCTGATCTGATTGCTTAAGGTGTTATGGATGCGGTTCCGGCGGTCTAACATTGTGATCAGTACTTTATAGTACAGGATCGGGTTGTAATGGTTGCGGACCTTCCTGATGGTGTTGAGAACCCCTCGCAAGCCATTGACGGAGAAATATTCCGGTTGAGTGGGGATAATGACCATGCTGGCGGCTGTCATGGCGTTTAGCGAGACGGCCCCCAGGGATGGAGGGCAATCCAACAGTACGTAATCGTACGTGGTAAGCGTGGCCAGCGAACCCGCCAGGATCCTTTCATAATCCTGACGGATGGTCAGGAAGCGTTCTGCTAGCAGCATATCCGGGCCGGATGGCACCAGGTCAAGACCCGGGATGGCTGTCTCTCGGCTTGCGCTGAGAAGGGACACAGAGTTCAGCAACGCGTCTGCGATCGAACGGCGCGCTTTGCCCGGATTTACTCCCAGCCCGATCGTCAGGTTTGCTTGCGCATCCAGGTCGATCAGCAGTACTTCTTTGCCTTCCTCTACCAGGGCGCCTCCTAATGCGAGCGTGGTTGTGGTCTTAGCGACGCCTCCCTTTTCATTCGTGATTGCTATGATCTGTCTCATTCCCACCTCAAGCGTCGTCCCCATCAAATCGGCGGCTGACTATCGGTGTTTGCATCTCGCTCTCGCTTAATGATGTACCAATAGGCGCGATGAATTTGGCTCGTTTCGTCCTCAGCACCTCGCGCAGCTCGTTCATTGCAGTTTGGAGGATGACTTGCGGATCGTTGCTTGCACGTAACTTCGTGGTAATCTCTGCCACCAGGTGCTCTCGCTCGGCTCGTCGCTGGGTCTCTTCTAGCAGTCTGGAATTTTCCAATGCCTGGCCTACCTGATCAGCTACTGCTCTGATCAAGTGTAAATCCTCCTCACTCCACCTGCGGGATGGGTGCGCTTTCTCTAGTTGTAGAGATCCAATTAACTGCCCTCGCACGCTGATCGGAGCGATTATCTCATCTTCATCCATGCTGCTCTCTGGTATGTTTGGCATCTCTCCCAAAATGATCTGGCTGATTTTATCCTCTTTACCCTCTGGGTCTTCGTTGATCTCACTCCCGCTTATCAAGCGGAGCTTTCCATAACGGTATTCGTAACCCCTTTCGTGACGCTCGTCCGCAAGCTGTGTCCATCGCTCTTGCAGGTATTGGCGGTGAGTAGTCTCCAATTCTGCCAGGGCCTTGCGTGTTTCTGTATAAAGGCGTACGTTCTCAATGGCTACAGCTACCTGGTCCGCCAGCGTACTCAGCAGGCTGATATCATCCTCGGTAAAGGCGGATGGCTCCATGCTTTGGACATCCAATACACCTGTCACTTTTTCAGCCGCCTTCAGGGGAATGGCCAATTCCGAGCGTGTGTATGGCAAGTCGGGATTATCGAAGAAAGTTGCATCTTCACCTACATCATGAGCAACACGCGGCTCCCCTTGTTGGGCTACATTACCTACGATGCCTTCATGCCCAATCTTCAAGCGGTGTCCTCGCTCCAACATCCGCTGCCCTCCCTCGCTATTTGCCGCCTGGAGGATGGCATATTCACCTTTCCGGTCCAACAGGAAGATACCCACATGGTAGAACTTAAATCTTTCACTGATCAGCTGGGTAACCTGTTGCAGTAACAAATCCGGGTCTTGAACGGAAGCGATCGCTCGGGCTACCTCGGTTACCGTTTGGAGCTGAGTTGCCCGGTAAGACATCTCCCTGGATACTCGTTCCAGGTCAGAAGCTCGTTCGGCATTCCGCCGTTCCAGATCGTGCAGGGTATTGCGGAGCTCGCCCGTCATGAGGTTGAACGCCCTTCCGAGCTGTCCAATTCCTCTCTGCCCTTCGGGCGCTTTTTCCCACAAGCTTCCCCCGGCAACTTTCTCGATAACTTTGACCAGTTGCTCCAACGGGCGGAAAACCAGTTGGTTCGTTAGCCGAGACATAATAATACCCAGGATCAGAATAAGTAGGACCAACAGGATTAGGTCTACCCAGTAGTCCTGGTTGATCAGGTTGATAATAATGACGAAGCCTGCCGACGGAACAAGCGCCAAAAATAGGAACCATGCCACGATCCGAAGACGTAAACCAGCGAAAGCCGGGTTTTCGCCAGTTTTGCGGTGCGCCCCGCTAGGTCTAATGGATCGTCTCGATTCAATTGATCTAGACGGCCTGGGCGCCTCATTCATTGAATGGACCTCCATTGCCGCCGTGTAATTTAATCGTCCCTTTCGGAATATCCAACGCTTCGGCTAACTCCTGTACTGCAGTCTGGAGGATGATATCCAAATTTGTAGAAGAGCGTACCTTGGAAGTGATCTCAGATATCTGGCGTTCCCTTTGCGCCCGGCGCTCGATCTGGTCGAAGACCCTCGCTACGTCGATTGCAGTTGTTATTTGCAGGCTGACCTGATCCATCAGGCGCAGGTCCTCCTCTCCGAAACGTCTCTCGGGATCACTAATGTTGAGCATAATAATGCCCAACATCTCACCCCTGGTAGACATCGGGATGAAGACCTGTGTAACGGAGCTCAAGACTTCCAGGATTTCACCGAAATCGCCTTGCATTGTCTCCGGATCTTGCCCATAAGCTATACTGGTTTTTCGACTTTGAATGCACTCCTGCAATATGCGTACGTCTTCCAGAAGTACTTTTCTTCCCAGTAGTTGGTGAGCCGGTGCTTCAGAGGTAGATGAGCTCGCTACCAGGCTCCCTGAATGCCGGCCTGGGTCGAACAGAATCACTCCGCAGTGATCAACATCGAAGCCCTCGCGAATTCGTGCTGTGATATCCTCGAACAGGTCCTCCAGGTTGACATGCGAGGCGGCTGCCGCGGTAATTTCCTGCAGCAGCTTAAGTTGTTCCGAGCGTAGTTTTGTTTCCTCGATCAGGCGGACGTTATCCAACGCCAGAGACAGGCGTTCAGTTATCTCTTCATAGAATGCTACCGCTTCTGGAGCAGGCCCCTGGCCTTCGAATTCTATATTGAGGACTCCTAAGGCCTGGCCTCTCAGTTTCATCGGGATTGCCAGGCTACTGCGCTTCAATTTGCCTGCTGGTCCGACCTCTTCTTTATTCAGGATACTCTTCTGCATTTTCAAAGCTTCGTTTGCCTGGGAGGAGAGAGCCACGGCAGGTTCTGGTTGCAATCCCCGGTAACGTAAGCCACGCACGCGTCCGGTGCGTTGGAAGAAACTCTGCCATGTCTCTTGAGTGTAATGCCCGTAAGCAGATTCTAGCTCGCGTACGGTCGTCTGCATCTCATGGATCAAGCGCATATTTTCAACCGCAACCGCCAGTTGGTCTGTCATCGTTTGCAGGATTTCAATGCTTTCCGAATCGAAATCGTTCTCACTCGTGCTATACAAGTTCAGTACACCGGTAACCCGCTCACCTACTTTTAGCGGTAGGGCTGCCTTGCTGTTTGCGTCTGGTAATAGTGGGTTGTTGAAAAGAGCGCTTTCCGATTCCCTGTTGAATGCCACTCTCGGCCGCCCATTCAGCGCCGCGGCTCCAACCACACTGCTCTCGTTTACCTTGCTCCTGTACCCGCCCTCTACCATCTGTTGCCCGCCAACTCCGGTCGCAGCCTTCAATACGGCTTCTTCTCCGCGTTCATCCAACAAGTAGAATGCGACCTGATAAAAGCTGAACCGTTCCCATATCAGCAGGGCTGCCTTGCTCAATAACTCGTCCAGATCGCTTGACCGGCTGGCATCCCGCGCCACTTGAGCTGCCAGCCTGAGCTGTAACGATCGCTTTTCCAGTTCACGCGTTCTTTCTGCGACGCGTTCTTCGAGAGCTCCGATCAGGCTTCTCAACTGGAACGTCATGCTATTGAAAGCATAAGCCAAAGCCCCGATCTCGTCCGCCTGCTCTATCTGGGCTGTCAGGCTTAAATTGCCTGCTGCAATTTGCTCGGCTGTCTCAGACAGCTTTCCAATTGGACGGGTGATGTAGCGGGAAGCCGCCAGGGCGATCAGGATAGCTATCAAGACCGCGCCAGCAGCGGTAATAGAATGGGCGATCAGGGTGGCGTAAGTCGTCTTCAACGCTTCGCTTCGATATTGTTCTGTCAAAAGCCCCATCTGAAGCCCTGGCAGCCAGCGGTAAACGCCTATGATGGGCACTCCCCGGTACCCGTTGTAAAGTCCCGAACCTATCGATTTTTCGCCCAAAACCCGGTTGACGGTTTCCGAATAGAAATAGGTTTCATGGGGGCTTGACCCTTCAAAACGAGAGGGCGTCAGGATGATATGGTTTTCGGTGATCAAATAGATCTCACCCGTCTCACCCAATCCGGCTTGTTGGAGCATAATCTCATTTAGCAAGGCCAGGTTTACCCGTCCTGCTAATACACCTAAAGTTTCCCCATTGATATTGCGTACCGGGCTCGCCGCCACCATGGTAATCCGGCCCAAATCCTCGGAACGGTAGGCCGGTGAAAGGAAGGTCTCTTGCATACCTTGCTGAAAATAAGCCTGGCTTCTCTTGTCCTTCCCTTCCAGGGCGTTGTTTGTCGAGACGACCACTTTACCATCTGGACTGATCAAAAAGATCTCTTCGAAGGTGCCAGAGGTATTAAGGCTTTTAAGATATCCCTCTTTTATCCCCGTGTAGACTTGCGTATATTCTTCATCTGTTATCGATTCGTCTTGAACCAGCTTTTCGATCATCCAAACCTGTTCCGGCTGAGTCTGGATCGCAGTGATCATCTCCAAATGATGCTGGATACTCTGCAGCCAGGCTTCGATCTTGGCCTCTTTCAACTCAGAGACCGCTTCCAATTGGCGAATGACCTGTCCCTGCCCGCTTTCTGTTACCAGGATTCCTACTACACCGCTGGTGATTATGACCGGCATAAGCGCCAGCAAAATAAAGGTCAAGATCAGGCGTTTGCGGAGGGAGTTGCTCTTTTGAAAGCTCGTGCTTTTCCCCGGCTCAATCCCATTCAGGCTGGAGCGGTTTTTTTTGAATGAATACCGGAATGGGGAAGTGCGTTTTCCTGAGGCGCTCATCAATTGCCTCCCCTCCGGTTTGGATTGTTTTCTTGTATGCCTGTATCGGTTTCGCCTGCTGTAAAAGCTTCAGGCGGCCCGACATAAATGGACACCTCAGATACATTGGGCATTTGCCAGAGTTGTGAAAGCGCCGATTCAACCAAAGTATTAAAATCCAGGGATTGGTTGAAACGGGAAATGATCTGGTTGAGGGTTTCCTCACGGAAGGCAAGTGAACGGGTTTCTTCGAAGATGCGGGCGCTTTCCAAAGCCAGGCTGATGCGATCTGATATCGCTGCGATAAAGTCAGCTTCTTCCGCGCTGACTTCCTCCTGTTCGGGCCATACTTCCAGGACTCCGATCTTTCGCCCACGTACTTCCAGGGGCCTGCTTATGGGTGGGAGATCGTTCGGCGATTCAGGTTTTTGGCGGCCCCCATTTAGCGGCATGGGTATTGCCCGCAGCCCGGAAGAGTCGATCTGATAGCCTGCTACGCTACGTGTATTCTTGAGGCTTTCCCAGGCATCCAGGTTGTATAACCCGTACAGCATTTGCATCTGTTGCAGGTTTTCCTGGGCCTCTTTCAGCAACCTGGCATTTTGAATGGCAACTGCTAGCTGGTCGGCCATAATTTGCAGGATGGTGATATCTTCCTGATCGAATGCAGCCGCCTGCTTCGATTGGACATCCAGAACACCGATTACAGTATCACCAGCCCTCAATGGCAAGCCCATTTCAGAACGCGTCTCGGGCAAGATAGGGTTTTTGAAGTGTACAGCATCTTCGCCTACGTCCAAGGAAATACGCGGCTCTCCCGTACCAGATACGAACCCTACGATGCCTTCCTGCCCTACTTTGAGCTTGTGACCTCTTTCCAACATGGTTTGCCCTGCCTCCCCGGTTGCAGAGCGTAGAACGGCGTATTCCCTGGCATCATCCAGGAGGAAGATACCAGAATGATAAAATCCGAACCGGTCACGAACCAGGTTCACAGCTCTGTTGAGCAGCACATCAAGCACCTGGCTGGTTGCAGCATCTCGGGCGACCTCTGCCGCCACCTGCACCTGGTTAGAGCGGCGCTCGAGGTCGTGAGTGCGCTCCGATACGCGTTGCTCCAGCTCCGCAAATCCCTCGTGAAGCCGTTCAGCCATGTCTTTGAATGCTAACGCAAGAAGACCGATCTCGTCATTTTCAACCACC
>CAZAQS010000153.1:0-10955 GCA_964486825.1 uncultured Anaerolineaceae bacterium
CATCCAATGGAACCGGGGCTGGACCTGCATACTGGCTGCGCTCCAAAGCCTCCCTGGCACGGGCGATACCTGCTCCTGTGATAGCGTACTGGTACGCGCCCTCGCCCAGGCCCATCTGGGAGGATTTCACCTCTACAAATTTCTCCCGCTTTAAGGATTCAAGGATCTGGTCAACTACACCTGCGAATGGGAGGGCAATTTCTTCGGCTATTTTGACGCCGCTCAAATAGCCCTGGAAATATAAAATCTTTAAAGCCAGGTCTTGGAGCCACAAAATGGATAGTCCGGTATCCTCGATTTGAGAGATGATGGGAGGCGTAAACGAGGCGCTGGGGATCGCTTTCTCCGTTCGTCGGGCAGCGGCTGGTCTTACATTGTTCATTCTCTATCCTCCAATGCAATTCCCAAATTAGAAATGACAGTAGAAAGGTTTCCGGTTAGAATGATATCCTCGAATTGGTTATAGCAAATCCATCCGGGCCAGCCAAGCGAAGGTTTGAACTGCCGTCCGGATTGGATGTATAAAAACGTGTGGGTGATTATAGCATGCACTGAGGTGGAGGCATACCCTTGCAGTAGACATCCTGGATAGAAAAGCCTGAAAATGATCCTGATCGAGCCCAATCTTACAAAACTGTCGGGGATATAGCCGATACAATCCTTTCACAGAATTGCTTTGGTATAATCTCGCCCATGAAAATAAGCATCCTGATCCCTGTATATAATGAAGTAAAAACCATAGAAGAAATCCTACACCGGGTGCAGGCCGTACATATTGCGGATGAGATCGTTGTCGTTGATGACGGGTCTACGGACTGTACCAGGGATGTGCTTGCAGGTTTAGACGGGAAGGGACCGGTCCGGGTAATTCTGCATGATAAGAATCAGGGTAAAGGCGCTGCTGTACGCACCGCAATCAAAAATGCCAGGGGGGAAATCATGATCATTCAAGATGCCGACCTCGAGTACGATCCGCGTGATATTCCAGCGCTGTTAGTCCCTATCTTTGAGGATATCGCTGATGTTGTTTACGGTTCCCGTTTTCTAGGAGGACCACGCCGTCCCATCTTATTCTGGAATATGGTGGCTAACAAGATCCTGACCCTGGTGACGAACGTACTGTACAACAATATCCTGACAGACATGGAGACGGGCTACAAGGTCTTCCGCCGCGAGGTCGTGGCGGACATGCCTCTGCATGCCAGGCGGTTCGAGTTCGAGCCAGAGTTTACTGCCAAGGTTCTGAAGCGAAAAGTACGCATCTATGAAGTGCCGATCTCCTTTAACCCCCGCGATTATAGTGAAGGTAAGAAGATCAAGATGCGGGATGCTTTTATCGCTATGTGGACCCTGCTCAAGTACCGTTTCGTCGACTGATCTTCCACCCAGAACAGCTAACCTAACCGCCAACTAAAGCTTCCAATATCGCAATACTTTCGCGCTTCCCCCCTGCCCCGTTCTCACCACCTGGGCCAACACAAGAAGGACAACCATCCGTACATTCGCACGCAGAAACGAGCTGGTGGGCGCGCTTCACCAGCTCGTCGTGCAGCTCGAACAGGCGCTGGCCAAACCCTATCCCGTCCGGTACCTGGTCGTAGATCACGACCGCCGGCCGGCCATCTGCAAGGGGTGATTGAGGGTCCGAATGCACTCCCAGGTCGCGGGAATCGCACATCAGGAAAAGGGGAGCAAGCTGGCCCATGACGTGCGCCAATCCAGACAATCCGCTGCGCATACGGACGGCTGTTTCCGTTCTGTGGTGGCAAGAAGGACAGAGTGTAATCAGGTTAGTGAGTTGGTTGGCCTGTTCGGCGCTGTCAAAGGCGCGGAATGGGATCTTATGATGAACATCATGGCTACGTCCATGTTCGAGCGCTCCGCATACCTGGCAGCGGAAGCCATCCATGGCGCGCCGAAGATCCCGCACAGCAGGCCAGGTTGGGCCGTAATCGTTTGGGCTGTTCGTCCACAGGCCACGTGCATCCAGGTCATCAACCGTTTCCTGCGACAATGCCATCCAATAGGCAGTGGTCTGCAAATTTGTAGGCGGCAGCTCCAGGTTCTCCACCCCAAGGTTTTCGTGGGTATGCCACCTGACTTTACGAAAGCCGATTACCTGAGATGTAACCGACACCTCCCCGTGTTGCTTCTTCCCACCCCGGACCGCTGATTCATCTGTTAGCTCCACCAGGCTTACATTGGTCTCGCTGCGTGCTTCGGTGTAATAGTCCAGCTCGGCGGGTTTCAAACGAGCCAGGTTATGTTCCAGGTCCAGATTCTCAACCAGGAATGATTGGGCTTCGTGCAGGTAGACTGCCCCCGGATGTACCATCCATACCGCGCTGTGTTGATCTACCTCCCCGATCGTCTGCAGGGTATCTGAGGCCGCCACCTGTAGTTGAACGGAGGCAGCTGAGGCGCTTCGCAGGGAAACCCCTTGGGCTGGGTACCGGTCAGCCATCCAGAAATAGCGTTCACCGGAATGATGCAGGTCGCCCTGATGAACCAGGAAATCAAGGAATTCTAATAATTGATCGGGCTCCAGCTTCCCATACCGATCCCCCGGCTGGAAGGGCAGCTCGAAGGCCGCGCAGCGCAGGTGGGCAAGTAGGATGAGCAAGTTGTCTGGATTGACAAGAGCTTGCTCGGGTGAGAGGCCGAAGAAGTAGGCCGGATTTTTAGCAAGAAATTGATCCAAGGGAGTTGGTGAGGTAACCAGGACGGCCAGGGAAGTATCTAATCCACGCCCGGCGCGACCGGCTTGCTGCCAGGTCCCGGAAATGGTGCCTGGGTATCCTGTGAGAATGGCAGCGCCCATCCCTCCGATATCGACTCCCAGCTCCAGGGCATTGGTGGCAACCACCGCTCGCACACTACCTTCACGGAGCCCGCGTTCAATTTCCCGTCTTTGTGCAGGCAGGTATCCTCCCCTGTAACCCCGCACCGCACGCCGGGGATCAAAACCGGCACCAGAATTGCTGGTAGAAGGTAGAGCTGCTGTTCGTTCTCTCAAATAGGAAAGGATAATCTCAACCGTCCGCCGGGCTCTCCCGAAGATAACGGCTTGTACATCATACGCCAGCATGTCTTCTGCCAGCCGGACGCTCTCGTGAAGCACACTCCTGCGCAGACCAAGGTCGCGGTCGACCACAGGTGGGTTGTAGATGAGAAAATTAACTGCTCCCCGGCCAGAGCCGTCCTCGTCTACCAGGACTACCTCCTCTTCTACCAGCCAGTTTGCTAACTGTACGGGGTTGGCGATGGTAGCAGAGGTCATGATGAAGCGAGGCGCTGTGCCATAGTGGCGGGCAAGTCGCTTGAGGCGGCGCAAGACGTTAGCGACATGCGAGCCGAAAACTCCCCGGTAAGTGTGCATCTCATCCAGGACGACGTATTCCAGGTTTGAGAAGAATTCCGCCCAGGCTGTATGGTGCGGAAGGATGCCTGTGTGCAACATATCTGGGTTGCTGATGATAATACGGGCGGACGAGCGAATCGTGCGCCTGGCGCTACTGGGGGTGTCGCCATCGTATGTGGCAACGGGAAGGGAGACTTCAGAGGGAACAGTGGCCGGAAGTTCTCCGAGGATCCCCTGCAAACTCTTTGCTTGGTCCTGCGCAAGGGCTTTGGTAGGAAAGAGGTATAGAGCACGACTGGCCGGAGTCTTTAGCAATCGGTCTAGAACCGGTAGGTTATAGCACAAGCTTTTTCCACTGGCTGTACCGGTTACTACAACAAGGTGCTGGCCTTCTAGGACGACCTGCCAGGCGGAGGATTGGTGCGTATACAGTTTTTGAATCCCTCCCTGCTGGAGCGCTGCTCGTAAGGCTGGGTGTAGATCGGTGGGGAATTCGCGAAAGCTGGGTGGGCGGGCAGGTAGGGTACGCCATTCCACAATGTTTGTATAGATTTCAGGTTGCGAGCGCCAGCGGCTAAGGAGAGGTTCAACAGACATACGACAAGAGATACGGGCTAAGCATCAGAGATGAAAGTAGAAGGTTGCTCCTTTTCCTGGCTCCGCTTCCGCCCAAACCTGCCCCCCATGGCGCTGGATGATGCGTTTGACGATAGCCAGTCCAACCCCGGTGCCTTCGAATTCATCTGATTGGTGCAAACGCTGGAAGACCCTGAAGAGCCGGTCGGATTGCGCCATATCGAAGCCGGCGCCATTATCCCGAACGTAATAAACCACCC
Source organism: uncultured Anaerolineaceae bacterium (assembly GCA_964486825.1). Taxonomy (GTDB): domain Bacteria; phylum Chloroflexota; class Anaerolineae; order Anaerolineales; family UBA4823; genus CAZAQS01. The sequence continues at coordinate 4,198 of CAZAQS010000153.1, forward strand.
GGCTGGTATCTTCGAAGCTGCCTATCTCGATACGGGGTTGATCACACTTGCTACTGAACTTGATCGCGTTGGAGATCAGGTTAAGGAAGACCTGCTTCAATAAGGACGGGTCACCTTCCATAGCCGGGAGTTCTCCGAAAACGACTTCAATCTGGCGGTCAGTCTCCATCCCGTGCACCTCCCGGAAGGCCAGCCTCGCCATGGGCAGCGGGTCGAGGGTTTGCCTGTGGAGTTCCTGGCGTCCAGTGCGGGATAGGAGCAATAGGTTCTCGATCAGTTTACTCATTTCATGGGTGTTGTTGCGGATCAACCCCAGGTAACGAACTGCCTCCTCGGGCATTTCTTGCGCATATTTCCGTTCAATAATATTCGAGAAACCTTCCATCGCTCTTAATGGAGCCCGCAGGTCATGCGAGACGGAATAAGAGAATGCTTCGAGCTCCTTGTTAGCTGCCTGTAGCTGGGCAGTCCGTTCGGCAATGCGTTGCTCGAGTTGCTCATTCAAGCGCCGGATCTCCTTTTCAGCGCGTATACGTTCGTTGATCTGCATACTCAACTCCAGGTTTGTGCTTTGGAGCTGCTCGGTGCGCTCCTGGACCCGCTCTTCCAGGTTGTCCCGCGAAAGACGTAGCTCTTCTTCACTCATTTTTAAATTACGAAAGAGCAGGTTGTATGGCTTGTCAAGCCCTGTGACTACCAGTGCCAAATATATACAATACGCAGCTACGATCTTGAGCAAATGCCCGATCATATTTGCCAGGTCATATACCCCGATATACAAGGTGAATGACATTTCAGAGGCAACCGTCAGGGCCAGGGAAAAAACCAGCAGGCGCAATACCTGCGGATCGAAGATCGATTGTTTCCGGAGCAATAAGACGATTGCGCCTAAGAGAATAAATGAAATTATGTATTCGCTGACGATCTTAAAGGTCGTCTGACCTTGACCTTGTATATAGCTATCAGGGAATATACCCCAGTAAAAAACGGACAGAAGGAGAACGGTGACAACTGCTGTATAGATAGCGAGCCACCTGCCGGTATGCAATACCCTTCCGATCATCAGAGGGGCGATGAATAAGGAAATGGCTTGAATGTAACGGGCTATGATCCAGAGCTGCGTGGGCAGGTTAGCATCGAAGCCGGGAAACACCTCCATCCCGTGATATCCAAGCGTATGTATCAAGTCGATAGAGCCAACGAAGAGGTAAGCAATGCCGATAAAGAGCAGGTAGTTGTTATCTAAGAAGCGCCTGGTGTTCCATGCCACGATGAAAACACTGTACATAACCAGTATGCTGGCAATTTCGGAGAGGCTGTGAAAGAGCAAATAGTTGTATGTGCTGGTGAAATACAAACCCAACAACACCAACCCGCCGATCAGAACCAACCTGGTCGTCCTTAATAAGGTGATATTTTTGGGTTTGGCCCAAATCGTCTCAAGATATCTAGCCAAGGCCTTTTCCTTGAATCAGGAGTTTTTCTAGTTCAGGTAACGCCTGCATCGCGGCTTCTTTCCCGGCAGCGATGGTTTCTCTGGCGCCACCACCTCCCAAAGCCAGGCCTGGTTTTCGATGCACAGGTTTACCGTTCACCAACTGATTACCTCTCGAGGAATAGCCTTCCAATTATAGAACGAAAAACCAGGAATTGGGATTAAGGGGAAATTTCTTTTTCACTGCGAATGAGAGATAACAATGCGCCCAGGAAGGCTATTGCGGAGGCGGTTGTAAAGCTAGCTCTAAAAGCCTGGAATAAGATGGGGGAAGGTGTGGATGCGGAGTTTCCTCCAGTAAATTGCGCCAGGACAGTCGTGAAGATGGCTCCAGCCAGGCCAATCCCCAAGACCATGCCTACATTCCGTGAAGTGGCCAGTATACCAGCCGAAATTCCTTGCCGGTGACGGGGTGCAGAGCCCATGAGAGCGCTGTTATTGGGTGAGATAAAAACACCGGTGCCGAAGCCAGTGATCGCCAGCCCCACGGCCATCTGTAGGCTGGAGGTTTCTGAGCCGAACCGGGATTGCATGAAAATTCCCAGCGCCAATATTGCCATGCCCAGGCTGGTCAACCAGCGAACTCCGATACGGTCCGAAAGAGTCCCGCTTAAAGGAGCGACAATTGCCATGACGATGGGCTGTACACTGAGCAAGAGACCGGCTTGCGATGGTGATAAACCTCGTCCTTGTATCAGGTAAAAGGGCATCAAAAACAAGATACTGAAAAGGCAGATATAGTTGAGAACCGCGCTGATGACGGAAATCGAGAATAGCCTGTTCCTGAACAAGCTTAGATCAAGCATAGGGTCCTTTACCCGACCCTCGTAAGCGATGAATGCTGCCAGGATCAAGATGGAAGTCCCTAACAAGCCGATAATCACGGGCGACCCCCACCCGATAGCATGCGCACGGTTTAGACCTAGAAGCAGCATGATCAACCCGGTCATGAAAGCGCCCGCTCCGAGAAGGTCGAAACGCTCGATGATCTTTCTGGATGCATCTTGATAGGCATCTCCAGGGATATATCGAAGGCCCATCCAAAGCGCAGCCATCCCGACGGGGACATTGATATAAAAGATCGCTCGCCAGCTAAATTGGTCGGTAAGCCAGCCGCCCAGGGTCGGGCCGACTGTCAAACCCAAATAAGTCATCGTCGCCTGTAGCCCCAAAGCTTGCCCCCTTTGTTTGGAGGGGAAGCTCTTGGTGAGGATGGCAGGCGAGTTGGCTGAAAGCATGGCCGCACCCAGGGCTTGTACTGCCCGGAACGAAATCAGCCAGGGCAGGCTTGGGGCGAGACCACATAACGCTGAGCTGATGATGAATATGCCAAACCCCGAGATGAAAACCGTTTTGTGGCCGCGTAGATCTCCTAGCCGGCCAAAACTCAACAATAAACCGCTCAGAACCAGCAAGTAAATGGTAACGACCCACTCAATATTGGAAACATCGCTGTTAAAAAATGCGCTGATCACAGGCAGGACAGTGTTGACGACACTGCCATCCAGGGCTGACATAAACGTGCTGATACCGATGGCAAGAAGAACCCACCACTTGCGTTCCAGGCCCAGGTAATGCACGGACTTAAGAGGCGTGTCTGGGGGAGATGTCGTGTGTGGATGTTCCGAGCTGTTTTGGTTCAATGGGTCTCAGTCTTCCGTAGCGCGAATAGCACTGTCCTGAAGAGTTGCACGAGGATTTCTCATAGTCAGGGACAGAACGAGGGCGGTAATCAAGCCACATATCGCTGATAGTATAAAAGTATATTCGAAACCGGCATAATCTGCCACCCAACCTCCGAGCAGGGGAGCAATAATGGTTACGGGTGCGATGAGGGTATTGGCCAGGCCGATATAGGCGGGTCGTTCGGAAAGGGTTCCAAATTGCAGTGTCATGGCCAGGCCGATCGTCCAAATTGAAACGTTCGCAACACCGGCAAGGATGAAGGCCAGGTAAAACCAGTTCAAATGCGGAGCAGTCACAGCGACAACCGCGCTCAGTGCAGCCGCAAGCGCGCCAACGGTCATCACCACAGGATGATTCCAGCGATCGCCAATCCAACCCATGATCGGATTGGTAGCGATCTGGCCAACCGTATATACGCCCATCATCAGACCTGCGGTAGCTTCGTTCATTCCCAGGTACCGTACAGCATAGACGGTATAAAAAGCAAATGCTACAACAGACAACTGTGAAAGACCGCGCACCACTAGAAACCAGCGGAAGCGGGAGTCGCGCTTCAAAATGGTTGCCAGGTTACGGTAGAATTCCGCTGTAGGGGGAGCTACCTCCTCAGCTGGACTGAGCGGCTCACGTGTTAGAGCGAGAAAAAAGTAAGATATGGCCATCGCCAGGCCTGCTAAGACAAAACACAGTGTGTAGTTGATCGGCAGGTCGAGCCTTTCCAGCAGCAAGCCAGCCAGCACGCCTGAGCCACTGGCAAACAGGTTTGCCAGGGCGGATTGGAATCCAAAAAAAGTACCCCTCCGGTCATCAGGAATGATCTTTGCGATCATTGACTGCCAGGCGGTGGCGGTAAAGCCTCCCCCAAATCCCTGCCAGATGAGCAACCCGAAAGTTAACCATAGAGCGATTCGCGGACCAATCGAGGGAAGGAACCATGCCACCAGGCCCAGGCCAAAGAAGGGCAGCCGCTCATGAATGGACATGAACAGCACCATAGGTTTATAACGTCTCAATTGAGCAACCCGGTTGGCGGTAAAGAGCTGGGGAAGCTGCCAGCCTACCGAATGGATCGCGGGTATCAGCCCAATCAAAATGGCCGAATCCGTCATGGTATCGACGAATAGGGGAATAACGGTTATGAAGGAAGCAAATCCGATCGCTGAGCCAAAAAAGCCTCCATCTAGAAGGTTTACGGTGAAGTTATAACGGTAAGTTTTGTTGATTTCGGATTTCATGGAGCATGATCAATCAGGCGTTGGAAACCCCCGGTTGAAGGAGCTTCGGATGTACCGGGGGATCGGGCCAGCTTCCGGGTGCACGGATGACCAACAGCAATCGGATTGGATTATATCACCGCCGGATGGCTTCAAAAATAGCCACCTCGAACGGCGCCAGCTCCAGGTGGGCCTCCTTGATCAGGCTGGGGTGCTCGTGGGTTGAGAAGAGCAAACGATACCCGCCAGTGGCAAGCAAGGATATCCCTTGAGGAGTCCCGGAATAGTTCATAGTAACCAACGCTACCTGGATTGGAGTACTGCGCAGGAAAGACAATACATACTTGTCTACGACGTCTCCTGTGCTCAAGGGACGATAGTCGCCTGCGATCAGGGCAGGAACTTCCTTCCTGAACCTCAACATGCGCCGGTAGAATTCCAGAAGCGAATCCTTATTCCCGCTCTGCTCCTCCACATTGACCCCCTCCGCATAATTCGGATGGACAGGCAGCCATGGCTCGACCTGAGGGGGACAGAACCAGGCGTTCGGAGCGGTAGACCATTGCATCGGTGTACGGCATTTATCCCGGGTAAGCTCGGCTGCCTGCTTAAGAGCAGCAGCATGTGATGCACCCATGTCGCGCACTTCAGCTTCGTAATACCAGATGCCCAGCATATCTCTAAATTGAGAGATATCCTCCAACATCAAGTCGGTCATGCCGATCTCCTCACCATAGTAAAGGAATGGCGTGCCCCGCAGTGTCAGCATCAACGCAATAGATAAGCGGGCCAGCTCGGCTTCGTTTTTCCCATCTCCGAAGCGGTTGTAGACGCGCGGCGAATCGTGATTCCCCAGGGTGTTGCAAGGCCAGGCGGATGGCGATATCCTGCTAAGCTGGCCCAGGCGCTCGGCCTGGTTTTGACGGATCCAGGCAGGCGACAAGAGCTCGGGTTTCATCAGGGGGAAGTTGAAGACCATATGTAGCTCATCATCCTGGCCATGGTAAGCGATATCGTCGTTCTCGCCAACCAGGACGCGCTCGGGGTACTCATCCACCACCTGGCGCAGCTCCTTCATTAGCTCGTGCATACCGGGTTGCTCGACCTGGTATTGGAAAATCTCCTCCCAGATCCGCTTGAGCTCCAGCTGCTCGTCTTCGCTCTTCGATTCAGAAGTGGCTTGATAATGCTCGGCCAGGGTCATGGCCATGGGCGCGTCCGGCATGTCGGGGTGCTCGAAGACCGTTCCGATGGCGTCCAGGCGGTAGCCGTCCACACCAAGGTCTAGCCAGAAACGGACGGCATCGAACATGGCATGCTTGACTTCCGGGTTACGCCAGTTCAGGTCGGGCTGTTCCTTGAAGAAGAAATGGTAATAGTACTGCCCGGTGGTTGGATCGAAATCCCAGGCGGATCCCCCGAAGGGCGAGATCCAATTGTTAGGCGGCTGTCCGTCCACTCCATCCCGCCACACATACCAGTCGCGCTTGGGGTTGTCACGGCTAGAGCGAGATTCCTGGAACCAGGGGTGCGCGAAGGAGGTGTGGTTGAGCACAAGATCTAGGATGAGCTTCATTCCCCGGCTGTGCACGCCCTCCAGAAGGCGGCGGAAGTCTTCCATAGTCCCGTATTCTGGGGCGCAATTGGTATAATCGGCTACATCATAGCCGATATCGAAAAGCGGCGAGGGGTAATGGGGAGAAAGCCAGATGGCGTCAACGCCGAGGTCTCTCAGGTAGTCCAGCCGGCCCTCGAAGTCCATCAGGTCCCCAATCCCGTCCCCATTGCTGTCCCAGAAGCTGCGCGGGTAGATCTGGTAGAAAACGGCCATCTGCCACCATTCCAGTTTTTCGATGCGGTTTTCCATGATTTCAGGGTGATTGTTCAAGCATAGCCTCTTTCGTAAATTTCTCCCCATTTGTCGTGGAGGCAAATACATCCTTATAGAAGCGCCGGATGATACCTTATTTTAGCCCAGCCTGTCCTGGAATGGAGGGGAAATTTACCTCCCCAGGATAGCTGAGAGCGATCTTAATTAAAACGTGCTGGGATTGGAAGAGATTTCCAACCCCAGCCTTTTATTTTAAGTAACTAAATCTACTTCCCCAGCCTGCTCTTGAACTCCGCATTCAAGGATGGCAGAATCGAGAACAAGTCACCCACCACGCCGAAGTTAGCGATGTTGAAGATGGGCGCTTCAGCGTCCTTGTTGATCGCGACGATCACCTTGGCGGAGCGCATTCCAGCCAGGTGTTGGATGGCGCCTGAGACGCCGGCCGCGATATACAGGTCGGGGGAAACAACCTTACCGGTCTGCCCTACCTGGTGAGAGTAAGGGATCCACCCTGCGTCTACCGCAGCCC
>CAZAQS010000154.1:0-10756 GCA_964486825.1 uncultured Anaerolineaceae bacterium
CTGAAGCCCTGACGACTTACGCTTTTCTAGCCCCTTACCTGTTCATCTTTCTGACATTCACGGTCTTTGGTATTGTCTATACCGTCTATCTCTCATTCACCCGCTACAACCTGCTTCGCCCGCCCGAGTTGTGGGGGGTGGAGGGCTGGGTGCGGGTGCTTGGCGACGATCTGTTTATGAAGAAGGCATTGCCGAACACCTTCAAATACGCCTTGATCGTCGTTCCGACCCAGACGGTCCTCAGCCTGGTTCTTGCGTTCGTCCTGGATCAGAAGCTGCGCTTTCGCAGGTTGTTCCGCACGATCTATTACCTGCCCTCCATTACCTCCTCGGTGGTCATCTCGCTGATCTTCATCTGGTTGTTCAGCCCGATCGGAGTCATCAACCAGATTTTCCGCTTGAACATCAATTGGTTAAACGACGTCCGGACAGCCTTTTACACTATTATGATGGTGAACGTGTTTACCACCTCCGGCACCTTGATGCTGATCTTCCTTGCCGGCTTGCAGGATATCTCTGACACGCTCTATGAGGCCGCCTCTATTGATGGCGCTAACAAGCTTCAACTCTTCCGGTATATCACCATCCCCATGCTCCGGCCGATCATCTTCTTCGTTGCCACCGTTGGTGTAATTGGCGCCTTCCAGGTGTTCGACCAGATCTTCATCATGACCCGCGGCGGGCCGGCAGATTCATCCACCACCGTGGCTTACATTATCTATAAATGGGCCTTCCGAGATACGACCATCAAGATGGGCCAGGCTGCCGTGGCGGCTGTGATGCTGACCGCCATTATCTTCAGCATCACCATGCTTCAGCGCCGGGTCATCGAAGGAAGCGGCACAGCCACATAAGGAGGTGCGACCATGAGAGCGATTGCTTCCAGCCCAGCTGAGCGTCCTGCCGGGCAAGAGCGTTCCGCCCTCCTCTGGAGGCGAATCAGCAAACCCCTTTCATACCTGATTCTGATCTTCTGGGCTCTGGTCGCCCTGGCGCCGTTCTATTTCACCCTGGTCTTTTCCCTAAAACCGGTCGTCAACTCCTACGACCCGCCCTTGTTCTGGCCCTCGCCATTTACCCTTGAAAACTTCCGCATACTGATCCAATCTTTCACCCTGTTCCCACGCTGGCTGTTGAACAGCCTGATCGTCTCGGTGTCGGTTACCTTTCTGAGGGTATTGTTCGCCTCCATGGCGGCATATGCTTTCGCCCGCATGCAGTTCCCTTTGAAGAACCTGCTCTTTGCCGGCATGCTGATTTCGATGATGCTGCCCGACCAGGTCAAGATCATCCCGAAGTTCCTGGTTATCGGTCCAGGCATCATCCGCAATTTGGAAATCGCCGGAGTCGCCATCCCGACCGGCTTCGGCCTGCTGGACAACCTGGGAGGGGTGATTCTGCACGACATGGTCACGGCTTTTGCTGTTTTCTTGATGACGCAGTTTTATAAGAGCCTGCCGAAAGAGCTGGAAGAGGCTGCCATGATGGATGGGTTAGGCCGCTTCGGCATCTTCTTCAGAATCGTGCTGCCCATCAGCCAGACTCAGCTTCTCACCTTGGGCTTGTTGACTTTCCAAGGGGTCTGGAACGAGTTCCTCATGCCCCTGATCATCCTGCGCACCCCGTCCAATTTCACCCTCCCGATCGGACTGCAGAGCTTTTACGGGGAGTACTACACCCTATATTCGATTGTCCTGGCCGGCTCACTGTTCAATACCATCCCGATCCTGCTCCTGTTTTTCCTGTTCCAGCGCTATTTCGTCCAGGGGATCGCAACAACTGGATTAAAGGATATCTGAACGCCTATGTCTTCTAATGATAACTGGACCATCTCTGAAAACGCGTTTGATCCCTCCAGCCTGCATCACAAAGAAACTATTTTTACGATCGGCAACGGTTATCTTGCGACCCGCGCTGCGTTCGAAGAAGGGTTCCCGGGGGAACGAAGGGCTACCTTCGTTCACGGAATCTTCGATGACGCTCCGATCGTCTTCACCGAGCTTGCCAACGCCCCCGATTGGCTGCCCCTCGACGTTTATCTGAACGGCGAGCGCTTCTCCATGGCAAGCGGAAAGGTCGAGTCGTTTCGGCGCAGCCTCGACCTGCGCAATAGCCTGCTGAGCCGGCAGGTTTGCTGGCGTTCGCCTTCCGGATTGGTGGCCAATCTGACCTTTGAGCGTTTCGCCTCCCTGGCCGACCCTCACCTGCTGCTCCTCCGCTGCCGGGTCGAGCCGCAATTCGATGGCTTGCTTGAGTTCAGGGGCGGGATATCTGCCTGCACAGACAACCTGGGGCTGGCGCATTGGCAATGGCTGGGGCAGGGCATCCAGGACGGAATCGCCTACCTCCACACTCGCACCCGCCATACACGCATGGAGCTCGCTGCGGCAGTGCGCATGGTGTGTTCAACCGGGGAGAGCCTGTCTCAAGAAATTTGGGACGCTCAGAATACGCCCACCGCGGTTGTACGGGCAACGGCGGTCCCAGGCGAAGCGGTTATCGTGGACAAGATCGTGGCTCTGGTCTCTTCCCGTGATACCGGTGAGCCCGTCCAGGCTGCCGTAGAAAGCGTTTCCCGGGTCCGGAGTTGGCAGGCAGCGTTCGAGGCGCATAATTCAGCCTGGGAAAAAGAATGGGAGCGGGCCGATGTGGTCATCGAAGGGGATGACGAAGTCCAATCTGCCATCCGCTTCAACCTGTATCATCTCCTGATCGCGGCCCCACGCAGTGACGACCGTGTGTCGATCGGCGCCAAGACGCTATCCGGGTACGGCTACCGCGGCCACTCATTTTGGGACACCGAGATTTTCATGCTGCCGTTCTTCACGTACACCTCCCCGCATATCGCCCGAAACCTGCTGACCTACCGTAGCCGTATTCTGCCAGCCGCACGGCGCAAAGCTGCCCAAAACGGGTTTGAAGGCGCCATGTTCCCTTGGGAGTGCGCCGGCGATGGTGAGGAGGTGACTCCTAAGTGGGTGCCGGATGTGGCCGATCCAGGCCGCCTGGTGCGCATCTGGTGTGGCGATATTGAGATCCATATCTCCGCTGATATTGCTTACGCCGCCCACCAGTACTGGCAGGTCACAGGAGATGATGGCTGGTTTATCGAACACGGCGCCGAGATCATCCTGGATACCGCCCGATTCTGGGGCTCGCGAGCCGAATGGAAACCGGAAACCGGACGATACGAATACTCCTTTGTGATTGGTCCGGATGAATACCACGATCGGGTTGACAACAACTTCTACACCAACCGAATGGCGCAGTGGAACCTGCAAACCGCGCTGGAAGCTCTGGCGTGGCTGAAGGATAACGCTCCTCGTAAGATGAGCGAGCTGGTAGAGCGCCTGGACCTTTCGGATCAACGCCTGGCTCACTGGCAGCATGTGATCGATTTCATCTACCTGCCGGTGCTGCCCTCCGGCCTGGTTGAGCAGTTTGATGGCTACTTCCGCTTGAAAGACGTTGACCTGTCAGAACTGGAGCCACGCTCTGTATCAGCGCAAGTCCTCTTCGGCATCGAAGGCGTCAGCCAGACCCAGGTGATCAAACAGCCGGACGTGTTGATGCTGTTCTATCTCCTCAAGGACTTCTATCCCGAGCAGGTTGTCCGCACCAATTACGATTACTACACTCCCCGCACCGACCATACCTACGGCTCTTCATTGGGGCCGGCCGTCCAGGCTACCCTGGCCTGTGAGATGGGCCTGGAAGAAGCCGCCTATGAGCACTTCCTCCGGGCGGCCCGCGCCGACCTGCTGGACGTACGCGGTAATTCCGGCGACGGCATCCACGGGGCCTCGGCCGGTGGCCTGTGGCAGGCGGTTGTCTTCGGTTTTGCCGGATTGAGGGTAACACGGCAGGGCTGGAGTGTTAACCCGCGGCTGCCTAAGTCGTGGAAGCGCCTGGCGTTCAAGTTTTTCCTGAATGGGGAGGTTCAGGAAGTTGACCTGCAGAGCGGTGAGACATCCAGTGAAGAACCGGCAGGGTTGTAGTGGTTACCCGCGCCTTCATTTTCGACCTGGATGGGGTCCTGACCGACACGGCCGAATATCATTACAAGGCCTGGAAGCGCCTGGCGGACGAAGAGGGGCTTCCGTTCAGCCGCCAGGACAACGAGCTTCTGCGGGGCGTATCGCGCCGCGATTCGCTGATGCTTATCCTGAAAGATCGCCTCTATCCGGAAGCTAAAATCCAGGAGATGATGTCGCGCAAAAACAACTACTACCTGGAGTTCATCCAGGAAATCTCCCCGGCAGATCTGCTACCCGGCGCCAGAGAGCTGCTGGAGGAAATCCGTCGGGCCGGGATGAAGTCCGCCATTGGTTCGGCCAGCAAGAACGCCCGCCAGGTGCTGGAGGGCCTCGGCATTCGTACCTTGCTAGACGCGATCTCGGACGGCAACAGCGTCAAGCGGCAGAAACCTGCCCCGGACTTGTTCCTGCACGCCGCCGGGCAGCTTGGCCTGCAGCCAGCCGCCTGCGTGGTGGTCGAAGACGCCGCGGCCGGGATCGCAGCCGCCCGAGCGGGGGGCTTCCGCACCATTGGGATTGGGCCGGCCAACCGGGTGGGTGAAGCCGACCTGGTCCTTCCAAGCCTGGAGGGCGCCCGCCTGTCCAACTTGCTGGCGGAGCTGGCCCGCCTCTCCGCGTGACCGCCCAGGCGGACAGCGCCAGCCACATTAACCCAAGCGATAGGGAGATTGCATGGGGAAGCACCCACAGCAGCGGGATCCCATATAAATTGCTGACCGGCCACTTCCAGGTGATGAAGGGTAGCATAAAAATAACCGGGATGACCAATGGTAAGAGCAGCAGCAGGACGCGCTGCGCCTGTTCGGAGGCTGTCCTGAGTAATGGCTCGTACCGGTACAGCCAGATTACACTCACCAGGTAGACTGCTATCCCCAGGATGATCGCCGGTACCACCATAGTGCCGGCGGAACTGGCCAGGCTCGGGGAAGAGACCTGCAGTGTCAGCATCAAGCCAATGAGGTTGGCCATAATGACCAGCAGGAGCCCCGCTAGGGCCAGGTGGTAGGCGATTTTTCCGCCCCGGCCTCCAGAACGGCCCACCTGCCGGAACTTCCAGGCAAATAGCGGCCCTAACAGGATTGCGCTGGTCGCCAGGTACTGGGGGATCAGACTGCGCGCCACTTCCACCAGGTTAGGCCCGGGCGCAACGAACGGAAGCGTTCCGCCGTGATAAATACCGGCATATGCAAACAGGGTGCCCACCGCCAGGTTCATCGCAAGGACGGCGTATAAACCGGCGCGCCAATCACCCCGCCGCAGGATGAAGGCGATCGTAAGGCAGATCAGGGCTACGCTGGGGACCTTGATCGCCAGCTCGTTCAGATCGGGGACGAATTCCATGTTATTAAGGTTCCACAGGAGGTAGATCACGGGTAGAGCTGCCAGCAGGCCCCGCAGCGGGTCGAGCCGCGTCACGGCGTACAGCAATACCGCGATGATCAATGGAGCCCCTACATACATCACCAAATCCTGGCTGATCCTGAAATCGAGCCGCCCCTGCATCAGCATGGCTGATAGACCGATTGCCAGCAGCAGCGGCGAAAAACAATAAAACGGGTACCAGGTGGCCGACCAGGCCGGCCATCTACGGCGCCAGGCCAGGAAAAAAAATACCAGCAGGGAGGTGATTAGCAGGACCGTCAGGCCGGCATTCAGGATACGCATGCCCGCCCCTTCCCAGGTCAGCAGGCCGCCCTCGACCAGCAACTTTGGCAGCCCATCGGCCAACAGGATCAGCAGAAAGGGCAGCGCAGCCAGAATAACCTCTCCCCAACTGCCAGCTGGCGATCTTTTTCCTAATAAGGGATCAGCACCTTGCTCATCCGCTGTGAGCCTTGTCTGATTGCCCATTCTAGCCTCCTTCTCCCACCTCGCCTACCGGTCTTAGGCCAAGCGCATTGGGCAGCTCGCTTCCCTCGGCGCAGAACGCATCTCGTCTGACAAAAAAACTTCCTTATGTCGTTTAACTATATGTCGTATGCCAATATAATACAGAATAAAAGGAAGAATGTCAAGGATGCGACTATCACTCATTGCATCGCATGAGCCGTCCGCTAATTCCCGGCTGGAAAGGATCTCAATAGTCATGATAAAACTGCCGGTTCAATGCGATTAGTTCGATTTCAGCAATATTTAGCCAACTGCCGTGCTTCGGGATGATATGGAACTCGAAGTGTTTGATCAAGCGGCGGGCTTCATCGGGTTCGAAAACTTCATAGAAAGCTGCGGGTAGATAGGTTTTGTGATTTTGGCAAGTAGGAAGCCGGCCCGGGTTATAGTTGGTGGTAATGAGGTGAGCGCCTACCCTGGCACAATCCTTGCACCTTCTCCTTGTAACGGGTCTAAGCGGAGTAATGCCACTCACCTCGTCGTACCGATCCCCCTAATAGAGCCGGTAATGTGTTTATTCTCATTCTTACAACGAAAGACTATCAATTTGGAGAGTGCTTCATGAGCAAGGTGCGTGGTTTGATCGTCGACGATGATCGTGATTTGGCAAAATTCCTGGGGATCGTGTTGGGCCTGGCTGGTTTCGAATGCGAGATCATCCACACACCCCAGGCGGCCCTCAAATTCCTGGCCTCCAACGAGCCGGACCTGATCTTCCTGGACCTCAACCTTAACTCGGACGTGGGCGGGAGTGACCTGCTCTACCATATTCGCTCCAACCCTCGCTTCGACAGCACCCGCGTCATCATCATCACCGGGCACCCATCCCTTGCCCAACCGGTAGGCGGCCTGGCGGACCTGGTGCTGATCAAGCCGGTGGAGATCGACCAGCTCTCCCAACTGGCTTCGCGCTTATTGATGATGGAGGTCAAGCCTTACGAGTTCCGCGACCCGCTCACAGGCCTGTACAACCTGAAATTCTTCCACACCCGCCTGGAGCTGGCCTTCGACCGCTCGAAGCGCCGTCCCGATTTCATCTTTGCCACGCTGGCCATCGAGCTGGAAAACCCTGAAAAGGCCGAGCCGCTCTCCGAGACCGAATGGGAGCAAGCCTTGAGGCAGGCGGCCGGGCGCTGGCTGGCCAAGTACCGACCCACGGATATCTTCGGCCGGCAGGGGCGCAGGAAAGTGGTAGGGTTGTTCGAGGATCTGAAACAGCCCGAGGATGTGCAGGTCATCATGGGCCGCTTGCTGGAAGACCTGTCGCTGCCGCTGGAGCTGGATAGCCGCCCGGTAAACCTGAGAGCCTGCATTGGTGCAGTTGTTGGCTCTATCGGGTATGATTCTTCACAAGCTGTCCTGGATGGGGCAATCCAGTTACTTGGAAAGGCGCGCCTGCCTGGTGGAGATCGTACCTGCGTGGTCTATCCAGTGGAGCGCTCAATCGGGGCGACGGGACAATGCGCATAGCCGCCCGGTAAAAGATAGGGAGGGGGAGGGAAAACCTAAGGAGCTTCGGCCAAGAACTCCAGCATGAGTCTATTGAACCGCTCTGGGTAATCCCGTTGGGTCCAGTGCCCGGCGTTCTGGATGACTTCCAGGCGGGCGTTTGGGAAGCGGCTAGCTGCCCTTTGGGCGTATTTGAGCGGGACGCCGATATCCTTCTCCCCGTGCACGATCAGTACAGGCGCCTGGATCTCGGAAAGCCTGTCCGTATAGTTTGTTTTCATGCCCTTCCACTGGACCTCATCGCGTTGCATCTGGTAAAAGGCCTTTTGCGAATCCAGGTATTGCATGGCTTCGAATAGCTCTTGCACCAGCTCGTCACTACGCGACTCCGGATTGTGCAGGATGCTTTTCAGGCTGTAGCGCGCCGTCCAGCGCGAGCCGCGCGCCATCGACCACATTGCATCCATCAGCCACGGCAACCTGACCATAAAATAGCTCATGAGATGGTAGGGCGCTTTATCCTGGATTCCGTAGGAGCCGATCAAGATCATGCGCTCGACACGCTCTGGATGTCGCAAGGTGTAACCGATGGCCAGCGAGCCGCCCATCGAGATACCGATCAGAGCCGCCCGCCTCACTTTCCAGCTATCCATCAATTGTTCCACGTAACCCGTCAAATTCGGGATGGTAGCGGGCAACTCGCCGGGTGTGCTGCCCCCATAGCCCGGGTAGTTGGGGGCGTAGACTCGATAACCAGCCTCTACCAGGGCGGGGATTGTATCACGCCAGGACAACAAGGCATGGTCCGTTCCACCGCCATGTAACAGGACAACCGGGGCGCCGTTGACCTCACCGGCAGTAAAGTATTCGATCTGCAGACCATCTTCGAGCCTGATACTTTGTTTTTGAAGGTTGAGTTCGCTTTCCATCGGCTTATTCCTTGAATTCCAGTCCGCTGGCAAGCTACTGCCCCTGAAGCCTGAACCCTTCATATTGCTCTTGAAGCTTCTCGACATACGCTTTCAGCATTTCTTTTCCCTTCTCCCCAGGGTTCTCGAGCTCGAGGTAATCCCTGAACATTGCCGTAAACAGGTCGATCACATCTTCATACCCGGAACCTGGAGGTTCTAAATCTTCCAGGAGCAGGCCTTGCCGGAATGCGACAGCCATTTGGGCGGCTGTTTTGGCGTCCACGTCAGCGCGGATCAGCCCCTCAGCTTGCATCATCTCGAACAAGGTCGTGGTCCAGACCAGGCGGTCGTTCATCAAGCGGGAAAATTGGTCGTAGGAGATAAAGCTGCCCAGAATGCGCCGGTTTTGAGTGTACAAGGCCTGGATAAAGGGGTTGTGCCGGATTGCCAGAAGAGAGTTTTTATAGATCCCGGAGAACGAACCTCCCTTCGGATCCGCTTCGACCAGCCGGTACCACTCCATGGCAAAACTAAGCGCTTCTTGCCACAGAAGAGCTGAAAACAGGTCTTCTTTACTCTTCCATTTCGTATAGATAGTACTGCGCGCCACGCCGGCTTCGTTGGCGATATCTTCCATACTGGTTTTATCGTACCCGTAGGCCAGCAATAGGCGGATACTTGCCTGTTGAATTCGAGTTTCAGTATTCATACCTAAATCTATATGTACAAATTGGCGTAATATGTCTAAATTGTACAATCAAAACTCAGGCCTGTCAAATGACTGGTGACTGCGGGAAAAGGAATGGAAGCAGGAAAATTCGTAAGATCTCAAGCACCCAAGTGACGTGCAGGTCATCAACGGGCGTTTGATGGATGAGCTGGCGTTGCCGCTAGAGCTGAAAGGGCGACTCTTTTCACTAACGGCCCGCACCGGTCATGCCGTCAACCAGGCTGATGACATCATTGCCCAGCAGATCTTGAAGCGGGCGCTGGGAGCGTTAGGGCGGGTCCGCCTTGAAAACCTCCCGCGAGTTCGAGATGTTAGATAAACGAGGCCATCCCGGCTCTGAAGGCTGACTCATCCCCGTTCTTGATACCATGCAAAGCCTCAGACAATGCAAAGGTGCTCTTGTAAAAGTTTGCCCGCTCGACCATGGTTTCGACTTCAGGATAAGTACTGTAAAAGCGTTCCAGAAACGCCTCCCCATAAGTGGATACTGCGGCAATATCATGAGCCGGATCTCCCACACAGGCAGATCCGAAGTCGATGATGCCGTTGATCCTTTGAGATTCTGGATCGAAGAGAATATTGCTGCCACCGAAATCACCGTGCTTTAGCGTTCGAGGGTAAGCGTGCAAATGGGGAGACTCCAGGTATCCCTCGAAATGATGGATTACCCAATCGCGAGCATCAGGACGCATATAATCAAAGATGTGTGCGCGTATCCCAGCATACAATTCTGCCATTTCAGCCAGGCTGTCTTGGACGGGTACATCGCTACCTATCCTTTCGAAGGGTATGCCATGCAATTCTTTGAGAAAACTTGCCAGCTGAGTAGCCAGGCGTTGTAATACATCTTCGTCTTCAATACGGCGAAATGTCTCACGCCATAGCGGTTCCCCCGGGAGCTTCCGGTACCCCATAAACACCTTTCCCGGCCTGGCTTCGCCTTTGCTCGTATAAATCGGGTCTGGAATGGGAAGGGTTGTGTAACCTTGAATGCGACTCAGAATGCGGATTTCATTCTGAATGCCTTGAACTCCCTCAGGATATTTGGGAAAACGGAAGATAAATTCATCGTTGACGATGAGGATGTCGTTATATTGCCCCTCTTCCTCCTGTAGATCAGCAGATTGGATTGGAAAATCAGGATAGAGCTCGGTTATAGCTCGCAGGTAGGCTTCTCGTTTCATCCGTGTCCTTAGCGCTCGCCCGCGTCCAATTTGGTCAATAGCGTCTCAATATCTCCTCCATCTCAGCGATCTCTTCTTCTTGAGTCCTGATGATTTCCTCGCACAGGCTCACGATTTCCGGATCGGTGATGGCGGATTGCTCGCACATCAAAATGGCGCTGGAGTGGTGGGGGATCATCGACCTCGAAGAAAACCTGTAAACGTGCAAACGTGCCAACATTTTAACGCACAACGCATCACCCATCTTTGTCCTCGAACAAATCCTCGAGATCCTCCTCCCTATTCTCCTCTTCCTCTAATTCCTCAAGCTCGTCCAGCTCTTCCAGCTCGTACTCGTCAACGGCATTTCCCGCCACCCCTTGTATGATCCATCCCAGGCTAAAAAGAATGACTGCGTACAACCCATACTGTGCAAAATTTGACATATAGAAACTTGCCACCTCGAACTCGTTCCCGCTGATCACCAGTTGGTTCTGGGCAACCGCTTCGGAAACAATCTGAATGGAGTTCCTCGCCGCCCAAGCCGTATATAGGGCCATCATGACTGCCAGGACA
>CAZAQS010000155.1:0-10723 GCA_964486825.1 uncultured Anaerolineaceae bacterium
AACTCCTCCAAGCCCGGTTATGGTCAGCAGTCGGCATTCTGGATTACTAAGGAGAGCCTCCAATGACGACAACTCTTTTATACGTCCCAACAATGGGTTGGTGGGAACGGGCAGGTCCTCTCCCCTGCTGGGATCCGGCTTCTTGTTCATTATACCGAGATCCGGAATCGGAGCAGGCAGAGGATCTACCAGATTAAGCCTATCAACCGATAGCTCACCACGCGCCACCTTGATGAAAGTAGACCGGTCTTTGGACGGTATTTGAAGAGGTGTGGCCAGCAGCTCTGCCAGTTGTTTAGATGGGCGGCGCTCGCCTGATTCGATTTTACGAAGCGCAAATACCGTACAACCTGCCCGCCTTCCTAGCTCTTCCTGCGTCAGGTCGAGCGCTCTCCGGCGGAGCTTGATCCACTCACCAAAATGAACCGGGTGATCCAGGCCTTCCATCACACCTCAGTCTGAGGTATATATTCAAGCTGGCAGGCCAGCTCTATGGCTTGTTTTGTGCTCAAAGAACTGCCCTCCAGCATGAGTTGGTTGAACTGCTCTTCGTCCAGCTCATTTCGTAGCACAGCCAGGTAGCGCTCGTACTCGCGCTGGTCTTCAGCTCCCATCAACACACCTATATTTTCTCGGAGCTTAGCAGCTGCAGAAAACAAGCGCGCCGAATTGGCCGGTTGTTGGTTGAGGGCAGCCAGGCCTGCCATAGCTCCCAGGCAGTTGGCAATGCCTTGCTGGTTTTCCTGCTCCTCTGATAGCAGCAAGCTTTCCCTGAAAAGTTCCAATGCCCTGGGCAGATCCCCGGAGCTGCGCTTGACCAATCCCATGATTTCGAGCGAAAAGGCCAGGCTCCAGCGCACATCGAGCTTTCGGGAAAGGCTCAAGCTTTCGTTCAGGTAGCTTTGCGCAGCTTCCAGGTCCCCCTGCCGGTATACTGTGCGAGCCAGGTTGACCAGGGCTTGGGCAATGCTCCTGCCGTCGTCTACTTTTCGAAAAACCGCCAATGCTTCCTTAAGATGTTGCGCTGCGGCCTCCAGGTTCCCGCCGGAATATTCTCCCAGACCATAGATGACCTTGGCATAGGCCTGCGAGCGGGGTGTGTCGATCTCCGAGGATAGGGCCAGGCCTTCATTTACCAGGCTTTCTGCTCTTACTATATTCCCCTGGTAGGTCTCTGTAACCGCCAGAACCATGAGGGAAACAAACATACCACGTTTCGCTCCCCGTTCCCGGTAAAGCCCCAGGGTTTGTTCCCCCAGTTGCATAGCCAGAGAATAGTTACCCTGGTAGAAAGCCACTTCTGCCAACCCGGTCAATCCACGCGCAACGCCATGCTTATCACCCAACTCTTGCTTCATATCCAGGCATTGGTTGTACAGAGCATTGGCCTGTTTGAAATCCCCCCGGTCCTTTGCGACGTTCCCCAGGCTGACAAGGGTTTCAGATATCCCCCACCTGTCATTAAGCAGCCTGTAGATTGATAAAGCTTCTTCGAGGAGAGGTACGGCCTGGTTGTATTCGCATAACAGGTAAGCTACCAAAGCCAGGTTATTCAGGCCAGAGGCCGTATTCAGCCGGTTGCCTAACTCACGCTGAATTTTCAAGCTCTCCTCCAGTAGCTCACGAGCATGGTTGTAGTCACCGTGATCGCGGGCTACCACGCCCAGCTGTTCCAATGAAGAAGCTATTCCTGCTTTATCGCCAATCTCATAATGCAAGGCCAGGCTCTCGTTATTCATCTCAATCGCACCCTTTGGATCACCTGACAACCACAGGATCTCTCCCAAAGCAGCCAGCGCGCGGGCTACACCTTGCTTATCCAGAATCTCCCGGTATAAAGCCAGGCTTTTCTCATGCGCAGATTTTGCCAGTTTGTAATCTCCTTGCTGGCGGGCTAAGTAACCCTTCCCTCGTAGCCCGTTGGCGCGAAGTTGGGGTGAGGCATCGGGGTTGGCTTCAAGCGCCCGTTCCATCCAAACCAGGCCTTCGCTGATATGCCCGTGGATGTCCCAGAAACGCCACAAAGCGCCTGTCATCCGGAGCATCATCTCAGAGCGATCTGGGTCTGCCTTCATCCATTCCAGGGATGCTCTTAGATTGTCGTGCTCGCTCTTGAGCATGATCAGCCATTCATCTTGCCGTGCCCCCCACAGTTCTACGGACGATTCTTCTGCCAGGTTCAGGTAATATTCTGAATGCTTTCTCGAGATTTCTTCACCCTCACCACTTTCCTCTAGGCGTTCCAATGCATACTGGCGGATCATTTCAAGGTAGCGGTAACGTTGCCGGTCTTCCAATAGTTCCGGTACCACCAGCGATTTATCCACCAGGCTGGTGAGCAAGTCAAGCACCTCCCAAGACCTGATATCCTGACCGGTGCATACGGATTCTGCGGCTGCCAATGTCCAACCGCCTTTATATACACCCAGGCGTCTCAGCAAGACCCGTTCTTTGTCGGACAGCAGGTTATAGCTCCAATCGATCAGCGCCCGCAGGGTTTGCTGGCGTGGGTGAGCTGTGCGGTTGCTGCTGACCAAAAGCTGGAAACATACTTCCAGGCGTTGGGCAATGTCTTCAACCGGTAGCACCTTTACGCGGGCAGCTGCCAATTCTATCGCCAAGGGATTCCCATCCAGCTTTTTGAGGATATTAATGACGTGTTCGAGGTTTCTTTCGCTCAGCCGGAAACCGGGTTTGACTGATGCGGCACGGTTAACGAACAGCTGAATTGCATCAAACTCCTGGTAATCCTGGAGGTTTTTTACTTGAACGGTTTCTGGAAAGGATAGTGGCGGGATGGACCAGACCGTCTCTCCCGCTATCCCCAATGGCTCACGGCTGGTGACCAGCAGGTGCAAACGCGGCGCGCTGCTGATCAGAGTTTGGGCAAGACGAGCGGACTCGTCCAACAGGTGCTCGCAGTTATCCAAGATCAACAGCATCGCCTTCGAGCGTAGCGCCTCGACCAGGGTCTGAAGAAGGGGACGTCCTTCTTCCTCTCGTAGCTCGAAGACATTTGCTATGGCTTTTACAACCAGATCGGGATTGGTGAGCGGCGCCAGGTCGACCAGCCAGACACCCCCCGCGTATTGGTCCACAAGCTGGGTTCCCACTTGCAGAGCCAGGCGAGTTTTCCCCGACCCGCCTGTGCCGGTGATCGTGATTAGGCGGTTTTCCTGAAGCAGGTGTTTTACTGCTGAGATTTCGTCATCCCGTCCGACAAAGCTGCTCAGCATGGATGGAAGGTTTGTATGCATGCCTTCATCCGCTCGCAGGGGTGGGAAGTCCGCTGGCAACCCTTCCACGACAAGCTGGAAAATACGCTCGGGACGCTGCATATCTCTGAGGTTGTACTCTCCCAGGTCACGAAGGCTTGCACCTGCTGGAAGCGAATCCTGCACCAGACTGGCGGTGGTCAAGGATAGGAGACATTGCCCACCGTGCGCTACGCCTCGGATCCTTGCGCAGCGGTTGACCGTCGGCCCGTAGTAATCGCCATCCTGCAGGTCCGCCTCTCCTGTATGCAGGCCAATTCGAACCCGCAAAGACGACTCGACCGGCCAACTTTCCTTGAAAAATGCGGATTGAATTGCGATGGTTGCTGCAACAGCTCCAGAAGCCATCGGGAAGACTGCGAATCGACTGTCACCTTCACCGCGCGGGCGTACCAGGAGGCCGTTGTTGTTTGTAACCGCCGCTTCTATAATCTCATCGTGGCGCAGCATGGCTGCCCGCATCCTTTGTGAGTCCTCTTCCCAAAGGCTGGTGCTGCTCTCGATATCGGTGAATAGAAATGTCAGGGTTCCGGTCGGCAGTTCTTGAGGCGTATTCATTCTCTACCTCTTTATGGGGCCTACATTTTCAGATTCATAATTATAACGGTCTTTATTATCCCCTTCCAGGCAATTTCCTGGCTCTTTTGATGATTACCCACGCAAGTATCATTTTTCCCAGATCATGGTATCTTTCGCTCGAAACCTGCGGTTCAGTCGAATTCCTCCAGCGTGAATTGTAATACGAAAAACCTCCCCAGGCACAGGATGCGCAATCCAACCTGTGGGAGGCGCCCAAAGGTATTCGAGATCCTCGTTACCTCGTACTTTATAATCCGGCTACGGAAGTTGCTCTGGCTTACCTGGCCCCTAGATCTTCGAATCGATATGGAATGGCACGTCGATGATTACGATGTCTTTATGATCCATCAGGCGGGCTCGCAGGCGGTTAGCTGTCTGGTTATGCAATGCTTCTGCTACCTTGTGTTCGGGGACGAATTCTGGTATGACCACCGTGGTAAGCTGGTTAGGAAATTCCACGTTATTAACACGTTCAATATACTCCACCACTGGCGTCAGGATATCCCGGTAATCGTATTCCAACAACACGAGCTGGACATCCCCGGTGACCTCCTTGAAGCGTTCCCAGCGCTGGTAAAGCCGTACCTTCATCTCTGGGGAGGTGACGATACACAACACGCGCACGTCATTGGAAAACCGCTTGGCATAAGTGATGGCGCGCAGCGTGCCGCGATGCACATCGGCGATCGGCACGATGGCCACATTGGCGACATCTGTCAAGTCCTGGCCTGTCAGTCCGTTGGTGCTTAGCGCTGATGCTACCCTGTCGTAATGCCTGTGGATGGACAGGAACATTGTGATCAGGATAGGGATTACCAGGGCAACAATCCATGCGCCCTCCTTGAACTTGGTACTGAGCAGGATGATGAAAACCACAAAGGTCACTACGGCTCCAATTGCGTTTACAAGCCGCTTATATTTTGCTCCTGCTTCATAATGAATTTCAGTGACCAATGTACGGATTTTTTCTCCAGGTACCAAATGAGCGATGCGGCCCATCAAATGGAACATTCCAGCCTGAGAGATGCTAAAAGTTAGCATCACACCCAAGGCGTACAAGGGCAACATAGCAATCTCGTTGGCGTCGAATGCGATGACGATCAATGATGAAACTACCGCCAAAACCAGTATCCCTGAGCTGAATACTAAACGGTCACCCCGGTTTTCCATCCACCGCGGCAGAAAATTATCCTTTGCAAGGAAAGAACTTAAGCGAGGAAAATCTTGGTAAGCTGTATTTGCAGCAAGGAACAAGATCATGGCAGTAAAAAACTGAACCCAATAATATAGGAAGTTACCTCCAGTTATCGAGCGAGTCATCTGCGAGAGGATACTTTCGGAATGGGAAGGGATTAGGTAGAGATGCGTGGACAGGAATGTGATCCCTATGAACAGAGACATTGCCATAATCCCCATCACAACTATTGTTTTAGCAGCATTCTTCGACTCAGGTTTTTTAAACGCCTGTACGCCATTACTAATTGCTTCAATACCAGTTAATGCTGTGCATCCCCCAGCAAAGGCTCGCAGTAGTAGCCAGATATAAGCAAAACCAGCCACTGAGACAGTAGGTTCTACCACTTCTTCATGAAATGGGACCGCCTCAGCGCCAAAGATTCCATAGTAGCGTATGATGCCGATAACAATTGTGATAAATACGCCTGCAACAAAAGCATAGGTTGGGATGGCGAAGATCGTACCACTCTCTCTTACACCTCTGAGATTTACCCATGTAATGATCGCGATGGCTCCGATCGCCAAAATGATTCTGAATTCAAAGCTTTCCGGAAAAGCAGACGTTACCGCACGCACTCCAGCAGAAACAGATACGGATACGGTCAAAATATAATCCGTAAGCAATGCAGCTGCCGCGAGGAGAGATGCATGCTTGCCTAAGTTATCTTTTGCTACCGTATATGCACCACCTCCATCCGGGTAGTGCAGTATTGTTTGTATATAGCTGAAAATCACCAGCAGTACTAGTCCAGCAACAGCCATGCCAATTGGCGCTGTCAAAGGCAAAGCACCACTGCCAAGTAGGATAAGCACGCTCATGATAGCCTCGGTGGCGTAAGCGTTACTGCTGATCGGATCGGAGGCAAAAACAGCTAAAGCCCGGAATTTATCGAGCCTCTCATGAATCTCCATACTATTCGGGAACGGCTTCCCGATCAGGACCTTCTTGATTCCCGATACAGACATACTTTCTCCTAGGCTCTACCCATCACTGCTCCCTCTCGTATTCGACAGGAAGAAAGGCTACAGTTCTACCATACAAATACCAGGCTGCAGTTACAAATGCGGTTGCAATATAAATACCGGGATCTCGTTAAAACGGGGCCGGATTTAACCAGCGTGAAATATTACCCCCTTAGTATCCAAATGTCAATATGTCAGGTATCATATTCCATCTCCCCTGCAACTTACTGGTGCAGCTCAATGAGAATCATAGCCTTGTAGATTCCTGGTAATCACTGGTAATTTTGTTAATTCTGGTAATATATTACTTGGGTATTATTAAACTTGGATGTTGTAGAAACGCAATCACTCAAAATAAACACGTTACGACTACCACCAGTAAAAAGCCAGGATGTTTCCATTCAAGCAAAAATTTAACAATAAAGCGTTTTCCCTTTCCTCAAATTGGCTTACTCCATCGAAAGCGTTGGTTTTGGGATTCGCAGCGATTATCGCTGTCGGGACGATATTGCTAAGCTTACCAATCGCTTCTGCGGATAGGCAACCTCTCTCTTTATTGGATGCCCTGTTTACCGCAACTTCAGCTCTCTGTGTTACCGGATTGGTAGTGGTTGACACGGGGACGACCTTCTCACTTTTTGGCCACATCGTGATCCTGATCTTTTTACAGGTCGGAGGGGTTGGTTTCGTCACGATGGTGGTTGTGATTTCGGTGGTTATCGGGAGGCGTGTAGGGCTCAGAGAGCGCTTGCTCCTGCAGGAGGCGCTAGGGCATATTAAGATCCAGGGAATGGTGCGTCTGGCCCTGTATATCCTCGGAGTGGCGCTGTTGGCCGAAACGGTTGGTTTCTTATTGCTCTGGTCTCGTTGGCAGGCGGATCTTGGGGTAGGGCGTGGGGCATGGTTTGCAGTATTTCATAGTGTCTCTGCCTTTGTGAATGCCGGGTTCGATCTTTTCGGACAGCAAGGCCAGTCCAGCTTGCAAGGATATCGGGGTGATCTATTGGTCAATATGGTGATCGGCGGGTTGATTTTCCTGGGAAGCCTGGGAGTACCTGTATTGAATGAACTCATCAACTGGAGGCGCACACGTCGCTTCACACTCCACACACTCCTGGTTTTGAGCATGTCCGGGCTCTTGCTGATTGGCGGAGGATTGCTCCTGCTCCTGACAGAGCTTAGCTCAGCATCCCTGATAGAGCAGTTACCCTGGGGAGAGCGCTTGCTGGTATCCTTCTTCCATTCTGCTTCAGCTCGCACGGGTGGTTTCAGCACCGTCCCGCTGGTTGAAATGGGCGACTCGGTTTGGTTCGTGCTAATGATGTTGATGTTCATCGGTGCGTCAACTGCCTCGATGGGAGGCGGCGTTAAGGTAAACGTGCTGGGAGCGCTGGTCTTTACTGTATGGTCGGTGGGGCGCGGGAGAGAAGAAGGCGAAGCATTTGGGCGAACGATCCCAAGGGAGACGATTTATAAAGCCTTAGCAGTGGTAATCGGGGCTGCAGTGTTTGTTATGCTGATGACGATTGCCCTTACCATTAGCGAGGATCTAGATCCCCTGCACCTGATGTTCGAGATCATTTCTGCCTTCGGAACGGTGGGATATTCCCTGGGAGTTACCCCCCACCTTTCACCCACAGGAAAGCTTTTGGTTATTGTTACGATGTTCGTAGGCCGCCTGGGGCCTTTGACGCTCATCGCCGCCCTGGCAAGGCTTCCTTCCGCCCAACATATACGATATCCGGAAGAAAAGATCATGATTGGATGAATGGAGGTAAATGATGGCTAAGCGTAAAAGTTTCCTGGTCATCGGTCTGGGCCGCTTCGGGACAAGCCTGGCTATCGCTCTTATGGGTGAAGGCCAAGAAGTGCTGGGTGTAGACGTCGACCCGCTGGTCGTTCAGCGCCTATCAGGCCATTTAACGCATGCGGTGACACTGGACTCGGCCGATGAAGAATCTCTGTCTGCCCTGGGGATTGGCAACTTCGACGCTGCAATCGTCGCATTGAGTGGTAATTTTGAAGCCAGTGTTCTTCTGACCTTGGGTCTCAAGCATTTAGGCGCCCGCTACGTGGTTGCCAAGGCCAACACCGAAGAGCAGGCCGAGGTGCTCACAAGAGTGGGAGCGGATCGAGTAGTCCAGCCTTCTCTCGACGCAGGTCTGCGGGTGGCCCACCAGTTGGTCTCGCCCAACGTGCTCGATTACCTGGCCCTGAATCCTGGAATGAGCGTGGCAGAAGTGCACGCCCCCGATTTCATGGCGGGTAAGACCCTGGGGGAACTGGATGTGCGCCGCAGATATAAGATTACGATTATTCTCATTAAGAATGGCGACCGTTTTCTGATATCACCCGATCCTGATGATAGAATCAACAGTGGGGACAGGCTTGTTGTAGTGGGCCGCGATGATGATATTGCTCGTTTGCAGCTATAACACTGATCTGTTTTTACACTAATTTCACATTGGGGTGTTGTTATTGTATGGCGTGTTCTTCCCCTTGCGATTAAATGCAAGCGTAAGCCGTATATTTCAGAAGAAATGGTATCCAATTGATAGGCGGATCAGGTTATAGACAGGACTCAGCCACTTTCTTGAGATAGGATAAGGGCGCTGTATCCAGCAATGTTGACCTGGCCGCGCGCCGGTAATCCATCTCCTTCGCCTGCCCCGGCATGAACTGACGTGCTTCCCAGGTCTCCAAAATCCTGCTCGTAGACCTTGCTGTCACTGTTGAAGCGCACTACCCACTCGCCTTCGGACGGGAACCCAATCCAGTAATTTTCCTTTGGGTGAGTAGATAAATTTGCCACCACAACGACGCTGTCTCCTGGACCGCCTTTCTCCCAGCGGTGGTACGCAATCAGTTTGTCCTCTGGATGGATATGGTATACATCCAGCTCCTGCCCGGTGAGGCCTTTTGTAATTCCATCGCAATTCAAGCGCAGGGCTATCAGGTCCTTGTAGATCGCTAATATGCCTCGGAATTGCTCTGCCTTTCCCCAATCGATGGGATCCTGGTCGTGGAACCAATCGTCCTCCAGAAATTCCTGGCCCTGAAAAAGCATAGGGATGCCAGGGCTTGAAAAGGCAAGCGCGGCCCCCAAAGTGGATTTCTTTCGAGCGGCCCAGGATGAGGCCTTGCCAGGATCGACCTCCTCTGCCAGCCGTGCTTTGCCATTAGCGACCTCGTCATGCGATTCGGTGTAGATAACGCGTTCAAATGCATTGCCATGGTAGCGTTTCTGGATCGCATCGTGCACTGCATGCATATCCCTTTGCCCATCATCCGGTTGGATCAATGCACCTCGGATTGTATGTACGAACTGTGCACACCATTGGGCTCTGAACCCGGCGCCTCCCTCCGGCTGGGAAAGTGTCAAGAAATGGTTGTCCTTCAAATCCTCGGCAATGAGGATCGCGTTAGGCTTTACTTTGACAACTTCTTCATTCAACCACTGCATCAAGCTCCAGCCGTCTGGCAGGTCACTCCCCGGATCGTCGTTATGCCCGTGAACGTTGCGGATATAAGCGCTGCCGTCGAAACGCAACCCATCCATACCGAAATCCTGCACCCACATCAGTGCGTTGTCGCGGATGTACTCCCGCACTTCCGGCCGGCCGTAATCCGGTCGTGTATCGCCCCATGGCGTGGCTGCGCGCCAGTCGTTATAGAAATATATGCCACCCTTGCCGTTCTCGCTCCAGCCATCGAACTGCCACAGGTGCAGGTCGCTGGGGCCGAAGTGGTTGTATACCACGTCCTTGATGACTGCCATCCCTAACTTGTGCGCCTCGTCCACGAAAGATTTCAAATCCTCAGGCGTACCGTAATCGCTCTCCACTGCGAAGATATGGGATGGGTTGTAACCCCAGGAGTAGCCTCCCGCAAACTCTGCTAAAGGCATAAGCTCTATGGCGTTGATCCCCAGCTCCTGCAGGTAGGGAAGGCGCCTGGCTGCCCCTTCGAGAGTTCCAGGACCCTTCTGCCCGACCTCCTTTCCGAATGTGCCGATATGA
Organism: uncultured Anaerolineaceae bacterium; assembly: GCA_964486825.1. Classification (GTDB taxonomy): domain Bacteria; phylum Chloroflexota; class Anaerolineae; order Anaerolineales; family UBA4823; genus CAZAQS01. The sequence continues at coordinate 10,073 of CAZAQS010000155.1, forward strand.
AGCTCGTAAATTACCAGCTCGTTATGCGGAGGCGGTGAGAAAGTAGCTGTTTTTTCTTCAGTTAGAGGAGCGGTGATGACGCCATTGCCAACCGAGCTGGTCACTCGTCTAGCGTAAGGGTCGATCCGGTAAAATTCCTCGCCGCCCGTCAATATCCGGTAGCGGTACTCGTCTCCAGGCCTCGCTCCACTAACTTCGACCGTCCAAATTCCTTCTGGGCTGCCCTGCATGGGATGCGTAGACTTGTCCCAGCTGTTGAAGGAGCCCGTAACGTACACTTCATCCGCATTTGGCGCCCACACCGCGAACCGGCAGCCTTCCTGATGCGAGATGGCGCCTTTACGAAAATTTTCCTTTGATATCATGCTTTCTCCCGTATGACTTTCCCCCTATGCAAGCAACTCTCCCTTAACATTCATTATAACTCGACTGGTCTCTCCAGACGATGCAAACTTTTGGATTGGTTAGCTCCTATACAGATTTTAGACGCCTTGAATCTGTCCGTTAGGATCAAATCCAAGGTAGTAAATCTGAATATAGGTTTAAACATCACTTGATCATCGGCCTGACCGTGGTGGCTTTCGGCACCAGTGCACCAGAGGTGGCAGTGGTGGTGCAGGCGGGATTCCAGGGCCAGGGGGATATGGCGTT
>CAZAQS010000156.1:0-10722 GCA_964486825.1 uncultured Anaerolineaceae bacterium
GGTGCGGTCGATGTTGCGCAACCCAGTGTGACGAAGGTCGGCGGCATCAGCGAGCCTACCGCTTTGACTCTGGCGTTTTTGATCCGTATCCTGCAAATGTTCGCCAGTCTGCCAGGCGCTTTTTACCTTCCTGATGTCGTGGTTGGTGAAGAGAGAGCACCCGCCTGAGTCATCCGCGAGTCATTCCTGGCAACATTTATGGACTTAACTCGTGATTTCTATCCGGAGAGCAAGTTTGGGGGTTTCAGCGATGTCGATGGAACGGTAAGATTCTACTTCAGAGTGAACGCGCTCCTAAATCCCACAGCGGTGGTTGTTGATTATGGCTGCGGGAGGGGGGCTTATGGAGAGGATAGCGTTCCTGCCCGGCGGGATCTTCGGATCCTAAAAGGCAAGGTGGAGCGTGTCATCGGGTTGGATGTAGATCCGGCTGGAGGCCTAAATCCGTTCTTGGATGAATTCCACCTGCTCGAGGGAGAGCGTTGGCCAGTTCCAGATAGCAGCGTAGATGTCTGCATCTGTGATCATGTCCTGGAACACCTGGAAAATCCAAGTATATTCTTTTCCGAGGCGAGCCGGGTGCTCAAACCCTCTGGTTATCTGTGTATCCGTACGCCTAACCTATGGAACTATATTGCCCTGGCTTCCAAGATAGTGCCAAGCCGTTCGCATGCCCGGGTATTGGGAAGGGTAAAGGATGGAACCCGGGCAGAGGATGTCTTTCCTACCCATTATCGATGCAATACCATCCCTGCTATTCGCAGATATTTGGATAGCTGTGGGTTTGAACATGCTGTCTATGGGATATCGCCTGAGCCCTCCTACCTTTCCTTTTCAAGAGTGGCTTACGGCTTAGGCGTGCTGTATCACCGCTACGCACCTGGCATCTTACGACCGGTTATCCTGGCTTTTGCCCGGCTTCAAAGTCAATGAAAATCGTTCGCTACTTAGCTTTTTCAACCCTGGCAGCCGTATATCCCTGGATCGTTATGGGGCCTTTCTCCGGTATATTCGGAGAGACCTGGGCGCGCCTGGGGTTATTCTTAATACTTGCCATCCTGGGAGCTATTGTTTTGAGGCCAGCCCAGCCAGGCTTAAGCTGGACACTATGCCTGGCGGCTGCCATGCTTTTTTATGGGTTTATTTACCGGATGGCTGCTTTCATTCCCGATCTCTCGACCTTCCCGTTTTCGCTCGGCTGGTCAGAGGCTAGCCGCTATTATTATGCATCTTTATTCCTGCCAGGGAGGGTTTACGGGGCCTGGACACCACCCTCGGTTTTACACCCCAGCCGCTATCTCATGCAAGCCGTGCCTTTCCTGGTGTCCGGTCTTCCTATTTGGGTCCACCGCGCCTGGCAGGTTTTCCTTTGGATCGCATTCCCCCTGGCTGCTGGAACCTTGCTGGCCAGACGCCTTTCCCTCCAGGATCAGTTCAGCCGGGCTTTATTTACGGCCTGGGCATTCTTATTCCTGTTCCAGGGTCCCTTGTATTATCATCTGCTGGTGATGGTGGTCCTGGTGTTGTGGGGTTTCGACCGGCGCCGCTTCTGGCGCTCGTTATTCATTGTCCTGGTTGCCTCGGCCTGGGCCGGCATCAGCCGGATCAATTGGCTGCCTGTGCCGGGGTTACTGGCGGCGACGCTCTACTTTTTAGAATCCAGGCTCGAAGGAGGCTGGTTCAGGTACCTGGTTAAGCCTGCTGTATGGACCGGGCTGGGAACGATCCTGGCCTTCGGAGTCCAGTTGGGATACGAGCGCTTTTCCGGTAACCCGGCCGAGCATTTTGGCTCTAGCTTTAGCTCTGACTTGTTGTGGTACCGCTTGCTCCCTAGCGCCACCTACCCGCTGGGAGTGCTACCGGCCGCCTTCGTGGTCTCTCTGCCTTTGCTGCTGGTAATTCTTAGCCGGACGGTCGAACGAGCGCCAGGCGAGCGGCGGTTGTCCTACCATCCTATCCGTCTCTTAGGGTTAGGGGGGATCCTGTTTGTATTGGGGTTGGGTGGGATCGTCGTCAGTGTAAAGATCGGTGGGGGGAGCAATCTGCACAATATTGACGCTTTCCTGGTTTTGCTCTGGGTGACAGGTAGCTATGTCGCCTTCGACCGGTTCTCGAGGGATCGGGATCTACAGGATCTACCCCAGCACACTTCCGCGAAGTTGGTCTCGTTAGCGATAATCGTTCCGATAGCTCTGGCTATCACTCAGGCAGGCCCCCTGCAACTCCATGACTCTGCCAGGGCCGCGGTGGCTTTGGAGAGACTGAACCATTCTGTCAAACAGGTCACTGCAAACGGTGGGGAAGTGCTACTGATTTCAGAAAGGCACCTGTTAACCTTCAACTACCTGAATACCAGTCCGGTGATCCATGAATACGAGAAAGTTTTCCTGATGGAAATGTCTATGGCAGGCAGCACGGCGTATTTCGAGAGCTTTTATAAGGATCTGCAAGAGCAACGTTTTGATCTCATCATCACGGATCCGCTTTGGCCTCATTACCAGGGGCGGGCGCACTCCTTCGGGGAAGAGAATGACGCATGGGTGCGCTGGGTAGTGGAGCCCTTGTTATGCACCTATCAAGAATGGGAAACCATTCCGGAGGTTCCCCTGGTGCTGTTAGTCCCGAACGAGGAAATATCGAGCTGTCTACAATGACAACTGTCCTTGTGGGTGATCAAGCTGAAGGATGCTCCAGAAAAAGCTCAATCGCAATGAAGGACGTTTCTGGGTATAATAGCCGCTGTTTCTGCACGGGAGTTCGCTGGTTCTTATCGTTCACCCCGGCAAATAACTACTCTGGCCTTCACAAGGCAGTTATCGTCTATATGGAGAGGTGGAATCTATGAAAATAAACTATCAAGAAACAACCAACGATCTGCTTAAGCGCATTGATATTCACCAGAAGTTCGGTAGCCGGGATATCGACCAGTGGATGCTTGAAATCCTGCCTTTGAAGAAAGGCTTGCGCATCTTGGATGTGGGCTGTGGCGCTGGGAAACAGTGTTTCGTATTCTATCACCAGCTTGAAGGCGAAGCAGATATCACCGGGGGAGATGTTTCAGAAGAGTTGTTGGCTAAAGCGCGCTCAGAGAATGAAAAGATCGGTAAGCGGGTAAATTTTACAGAGCTTGACTTCAACAAGCGTTTTCCAATGGAAGACAACCAGTACGACCTGCTTTCCTGCTGTTTTGCCATCTATTATGCCCAGGACATCCCCTTTACGATCAAAGAGATGCACAGGGTCTTGAAGCCGGGCGGGGTGCTATTCACAACTGGACCGATGCCAGAAAATAAGCTTCTTTTCTACGAAATTATCAGCGAAGCAACCGGGAAGACCATCCCACCGATGCCGGGTAGCTCGCGCTATGGCAGCGAGATCCTCTCGACCATCAAGGACCAATTCTCGCGGGTAGAAGTGAGTATCTTCGAAAACCCATTGACCTTCACGGAAGTTGAGCCATTCCTGGCTTACACGCGCGCTTCCTTATCCGAGGATCGCAAGCTATGGAGCACGTTCTTTGAGGGCAAAGAGGACTTCGAGCGTATTATGTCTCAGATCACGGAGGTCGCTACCCAGCGTCTGGCTCGAGATGGCTCCCTAGTGATGACCAAAGTGGTGGGTGGGTTCTCAGCTTACAAATAAATACTCAAGGATTTCAGCATGATTTTCTTTGGGAAAAAAGTAATCTTTATCGGCGCTCATCCAGATGATATCGAGCTGGGTTGTGGAGCGTTGATCTCCAGCATTATCGATAAGACCGAGGTGCTTTGCATCACGCTTTCCGACAACCAGAAAAACCCGGCATTAAAGAACCTGGTCGAGGAGCATTACCGTAGCATGCAGTTGTTGGGCGTGCCAAAGGAGAATATCGTGCTGATGGATTTCGAGACGCGCAAGTTCCCTCACGCGCGCCAGGAGATCCTCGAGTTCCTCTTTCAGATAAACACCGATCACCGCCCGGATATGGTTTTTGTGCATACCAAGTCAGATATCCACCAGGACCATGCGACTGCCACTCAAGAAACCTTGAGGGCTTTCCGAGGCCGGACCGTTCTGGGCTTTGACTGTTTGCGCAGCAGTTACGGCTTTTTCCCGCACTTCCTGGTGGAGGTTTCCGAACAGGATGTCGAGCGAAAAATATGCGCCCTGTCTGAGTACAGGACATATCAGGATAAGTATTACTTCGACCCCAGCATACTCCGCTCCACGCTGATCAGGCATGGCGCCCTGGCGGAGCGTCCCTTTGCTGAGGGATTTGATATCTTGCGGATCGTTGGAAGCTTCGAAAAGGTTACCTGATAAGGGAAAAGGGTCCTAAAAGAGCTGAGATGAGCTGGTCGGGGAGCGGTTGGTCCTCAGCCAGCTCATCTACTTCACGGCAATCCGCCTGCCTGCTTTTTACCTCTTGACCAAAATCAATGTGGCGTTATAATTCAACAGTTGAATTTTGGAAATCCCTATGGAAACTAAACCCGATCCTACCCGTGAACTGAGTTTGTTGGAACAAATTGAGCGCGACCCCAACGTTACCCAGGCCTCCCTGGCGACGCAGTTGGGTGTTGCGGTCGGCACGGTCAACTGGCACCTGAAGCGCTTGATCGCCAAAGGGTACGTCAAGGTAAAACGCGCCGAGCGGCGTAAGCTGCGCTATATTATCACGCCAGAGGGGATCGCTTTCCGAGCGCATCTTACTGTCGACTATATCGAGCAGTCGATGCTGCTTTACCGGCACACGCGCAAGCGTGTGCGAGAGATCTTAGCCGACCTGAAAATGGCTGGCTACGATAGCGTTCGAATTGAGGGTGATGGCGATATCGCCGATATCTGCCGCCTGACTTGCCTGGAGCAGTCGGTTAAAGTCGTTGATTACCAGGATATCCCTACCTTGCAAGTTCATGGTGTCAAGGTTCATCTACAAATGATCGAGGAGCAAGCCAATGTCTATCCTTCAACCAGCAGCTGAGAAAGCTGCCAGCAGCGGAAATTTCTGGGCAGATAAACGTGTGGCTGTTACTGGTGGCGCCGGTTTTTTGGGTTCTTTTGTCACCGAAAAGCTGCGCCAGCGGGGTGCGGCGGAGGTTTTCATCCCCACCATCGAAGAATATGATTTTGTGCATCTAGCGGATATCCAGCGCATGCTGGAGAAGGCTAAGCCTGACCTCATCATCCACCTGGCTGCTTTAGCAGGTGGGATCGGAGCAAACCGAGCTCGCCCGGCTGAGTTTTATTACATAAACATGATGATGGGCGTGCAGCTCATGCACGAGGCCTGGAAATTCGGTGTCAACAAGTTCCTTGCTCTGGGGACAATCTGCGCTTATCCAAAGTTCACTCCGATCCCCTTCCGGGAGGAAAACCTGTGGGAGGGATACCCTGAAGAGACCAATGCTCCTTACGGGTTGGCTAAGAAAATGCTGCTCGTCCAGGCACAAGCCTATCGCGATCAGTATGGTTTCAATGCCATCTACCTGTTGCCGGTCAACCTGTACGGGCCGCGTGACAACTTCAACCTGGAAACTTCGCATGTGATCCCTGCTCTGATCCGCAAATGCCTGGAGGCCCAGGAGCGTGGCGACAAGCAGGTCGTTCTATGGGGGGATGGCTCGCCCACCCGAGAGTTCTTATACGTGGAGGACGCTGCTGAAGGAATACTGCTAGCCGCTGAGCGTTATAACGGCAGCGAGCCGGTCAACTTGGGTTCCGGAATGGAAATCAGCATTATGGACCTGGCGACCCTTATCAGCCGGTTGACAGGTTTTGACGGAGAGCTGGTCTGGGACACGACCAAGCCCAACGGGCAACCTCGGCGTGTCCTGGACACAAGCCGCGCCGAGCAGTATTTCGGATTTCGGGCCCAGGTCCCATTCGAAGAAGGCCTGCGCCGCACCATCGAGTGGTACCGGGAGCACCGCAGTCGCGCCTGATTATGGCCCAAACAAGCCTTCCTTCTAAGTCCATTGCACCACCCATCATCCTGCGCCCGACGCGCGGGTTGGGTTCTATCAATTTAAAGGATTTATGGGCCTACCGGGAGCTGATCTTTTTCCTGATCTGGCGGGATATCAAAGTACGTTACAAACAGACTCTGTTAGGCGCAAGCTGGGCGGTGATCCAACCCGTTTTTCAAATGGTGATCTACACCTTGCTCTTCGGGAACCTGGCGCAATTGGACGCGGAGGGCAATCCCTACCCTATCTTCAACTTCACTGCACTCTTACCCTGGGGGTTATTCCAAAAAGCCCTCAATGACGCCGGGCGCTCGCTGGTTACGAACCGTAATATGATCACGAAAGTATACTTCCCCCGCCTGGTGATACCGGTTGCCTCCGTCGTTTCTGGGGTGGTGGACTTCGCCATCGGCTTCTGCGTGTTAATCGGCATGGTCATCTACTTCCATAACCTACCGGGAAGCGGTTACCAGTTTTCGCTCAACGCGCCTGGGCTGCTGATGTTGCCGTTCTTTATCCTATTTGCTCTGCTTACGGCTCTCGGTTTCAGCTTATGGCTCTCTGCCATGAACGTGATCTACCGCGATATCGCTCACGTGCTGCCGTTCATCACCCAGATGTGGTTTTTCATCACCCCGATTGTGTATTCGTCCACCGTGATCCCTGAAAAGTGGCGCTTCCTGTACGCCTTGAACCCCATGGTAGGGGTGGTTGACGGTTTCCGTTGGGCTCTACTGGGAAAGAGCGCCCCGGAAGCCACAATCTGGATTTCTGTGCTCGTTACCCTTGTTGTCCTTGTGAGCGGCCTGTATTATTTCCGCCGCATGGAACGCACTTTTGCCGACACCATTTAGCTTACTATTATGACTGACCTGGCTATCCGCGTTGAAAACTTAGGCAAGCAGTACCGCATCGGTCTGCCACAGGAGCGTTACAAGACGCTCAGGGATACCATTGCCGATGCTGCCGGAGCGCCAGTACGTGCAATCCAGCGCCTTAGAGATTCTCATGTCCCAGGAGCGGCCCGCCCCGGAATGATTTGGGCTCTGCGGGATGTATCGTTCGACGTGCCACGCGGCCAGGTCTTGGGGATCATCGGGCGCAACGGGGCCGGCAAGAGCACCCTGCTCAAGATCCTGTCGCGGGTAACAGAGCCAACCGAAGGTTTTGCTGAGATCCGTGGTAGGGTGGGTTCTCTTCTGGAAGTGGGCACCGGCTTCCACCTGGAATTGACCGGCAGGGAGAATATTTACCTTAACGGCGCTATCCTTGGAATGAAGCGGACCGAGATCGATCGGAAATACGACGAGATCCTGGAGTTTTCCGAAGTGGAGCAGTTTATCGAGACTCCCGTTAAGCGCTATTCTAGTGGGATGTATTTACGGTTGGCATTTGCGGTGGCTGCCCACCTGGAGCCGGAAATTCTGGTCGTAGATGAAGTACTTGCCGTCGGCGACGCCGAGTTCCAGCGCAAATGCCTGGGCAAGATGAGTGATGTGGCCCGGGAAGGGCGCACCGTGCTCTTCGTTAGCCATAATATGTCTGCTATCCTGCGCTTGACCGAAGAGACGATCGTGCTGGAGAACGGGCGCATGGTATTCAGGGCCCCCACATCGCAAGCGGTCGATTACTATATGTCGTCCGGGTTTGCCCAATCAGGGGAACGCCTGTGGAGGCCGGAGGAAATCCCTCCGGACGCCTCCCCGTTCTGCCCGATGGCTCTGAGAGTTTCCGATCCGCAAGGACGGGTGGTAGATACGCTGCGTTCGACGGACCCGATCGATGTGGAGGTTGAATACGTTTTGGAAGCTCCCATCACAGGTCTGCGGGTGGGGATCTACCTGTTGACCATGCGAGGCGAGTTCGTCTTCAACTCTTTTGATACGGATACCCCTCAGCAGTTCGAGCGCTTCGGCGTGCGGCCTGCCGGGCATTATAAAAGCCGCTGCCAAATCCCTGCCAACTTGCTCAACGAAGGCCGCTTCATCTTGGGGATGAACGCCAGCTCTTTCCGCATCAAGCGCTATTTCCACGAGGAACACGCTTTGGCTTTCAATATCGATGGGACGGGGGCCCCGGGTAAGCACTGGTTGGAGCCGCGTCTGGGGCCTTTGCGCCCGGCATTAGACTGGGCGATCGAGACGGTCTGAGGCGCTAAAGGATTGGATGAAGGATGGAAATTGTGAGTAAAGCTGCCCTTAAGGATATGCTCGGTGAGCTGCCCCTGGCCGCGGAGCTATACTGGCAGCTACGCCAGCCGGGCCGTCCGCTGAGCGAGGGATTCAACCTGGAAGAGATGGATAAGCGCATCCCGATATGGCGACAGGACCTGGAAGTCTTCTTGAAATCCAACCCACAGCCCCGCGGGAAACGCGTGCTGCTTTTTGCTACCTTACGCTATTGGATTTCGCACGCGGCTGTTATTGGCCTGGCATTAAGAGGCCTGGGGCATTCCATTACACTTGCTTACCTGCCTTATTCCGACTGGACTACGCCGATCTCTCGTTTCGACCTGCGCCGCCAAAATGCGTATGCGAAGACGATCCTGGGCAAGCTAGAGCCCTATCTCCATGCAGCCTCGTTGATCAATAACCGTAAGGCTCCTGAGCTTACGCCGCAGTTAGCGCAGGCTGTGCGAGAGAACGCCTGGAAGGACACCCAATATACCCTGCAGGTAGAAGAGGTTGACCCGGACAGCGAGCTTTACCGGTTGCGCCTGGAGCGGAACCATGCGGTTGCCCACTCTGCACTGGGCCTGATGCGATCTGCCCGGCCCCAGGTCGTTGTGATCCCCAACGGGAGCATTTTGGAGTACGGGGCGGTGCATCAGGCGGCCCGGCAGCTGGGCCTGCCGGTAGTCACCTATGAGTTCGGCGAGCAACGACAGCGCATCTGGATCGGGCAGAACCGCGAGGTCATGCGCCAGGAGACGGACGAGCTATGGGCCGCACATAAAGGGCAAGCCCTGACTCCCGAGCAGCTCCGTCAAGTCCAAGAACTTTTCGCATCCCGGCAGCGGGCCAGCTTATGGGAGAATTTTTCTCGCCGCTGGCAGGGCTCTCCCAACCAGGGCGGCGAAATGGTGCGCAAGGAGCTGGGACTGGACGGGCGCCCGGTGGTTCTGCTGGCAACCAACGTGATCGGGGACAGCCTGACCCTGGGCCGCCAGGTCTTCAGCGATAGCATGACAGGCTGGCTGGAGCGAACTGTAAAGTTCTTCGAGCAGCAACAGGATGCTCAGCTGGTGGTGAGAATCCACCCTGGGGAATTGATCACAAAAGGCCCCTCTGTGGCGGACGTAGTCCTGAAGGCCTTGCCGGTGCTGCCGGAGCATATCCACCTTGTTCCGGCGGACGCACAGATCAACACCTACGATATCCTGGAGATCGCCCAACTGGGCCTGGTGTATACAACGACGGTAGGTATGGAGATGGCGATGAGCGGCTTACCGGTCATTGTTGTGGGCAACACGCATTACCGTGGAAAAGGTTTCACCCTCGATCCCGGCTCCTGGGAAGCCTATTTCGAGCAGCTCCAGCATGTCCTGGCATCGCCTGAGGAGTACCGCTTATCCGGCGAGCAGGTTGAGCTGGCCTGGAACTACGCTTACCGGTTTTTCTTCGAGTTTCCGCAACCCTTCCCCTGGCATCTCCTAAATATGTGGGAGGACCTGGAGGAGTGGCCGTTGAGACGAGTCTTGAGCCAAGAGGGGCAGGCCTGTTTCGGCGATACATTCAATTACCTGGTGGGAGAACCTGTCCAGTGGTGATGAGCGATATCAAGCAAGAGGTGCGCGAATTCTATAACCAGGTGGGGTGGCAGGAGGTGAGCGAGGGCGTCTACCACAATGCGCGCTATGAAGATCTGCGTCCGGTCTCACGAGCATATATCCAGCGCTGCCATATGCGGGTTGCCAAAGCTCTCCACCCACAAGGACGCTTCCTGCTGGATGCAGGCAGCGGTCCAATCCAGTACCCTGCCTACCTGGAATACTCGCGCGGTTACGAGCGCCGGGTATGCGCTGATATCTCGATTGTAGCTCTCCAGGAGGCTCGCCGGAGGATTGGTGAGCATGGCTTTTTTGTTGTAGCGGATATTGCCAACCTGCCGTTTGCAGAGGAAGCCTTCGATGGGGTGGTGTCTTTGCATACGATCCACCACCTGCCCATACCAGAGCACAAACAGGCTTACCTGGAGTTCTTCCGAGTCCTGGCCCGAAAGCATACTGCGGTTGTCGTGAATGGATGGGATTCAAGCTTGATGGCGCTCTTCAAAAACCCGATCCGTTGGGTGGAAGGACTGTACGTATGGAAGCGGCGAAAATCAGGCCTGGCTGCTGTGAAAGGAACGGGAAATGGACGCAAGATGGACGGATCCAGGGAAGTTCGGGCGGCTGGACCTCAAGGGACTTTCGTCAATAAGCATAATGCCAGATGGCTGGATGATCAGATTGGGCGGTTAATGCCGCTAGAAGTGAGGGTGTGGCGCAGCGTCAGTGTGCGCTTCTTGCGCACTTTCATACACGATGGGAAAGGCGGGCGGGCGCTTTTACGCTTGTTAGCCTGGTTGGAGGAACGCTTCCCACGCTTTTTTGGTGAGGTGGGGCAGTATCCACTCATCGTGATCAGGAAACCCTGAACCTTGTATCGGCACAGGCAAAACGCAAAGGGATCGCAGGAGCAGCAAATGGAATGGAGAGATAAAGTCGTCTTGGTCACGGGGGGTACCGGCTCGTTCGGGAAGAAATTTACCCGGATCATGCTGGATGAATACC
>CAZAQS010000157.1:0-10718 GCA_964486825.1 uncultured Anaerolineaceae bacterium
TTCACGAGACTGACCAATGCTCATTCAAAGAAAGTGGCGAATCACATCCACTTCAGACACTTCCGGAAGGGGTAAGTGCTGGCGGGTCAGGTTTTCAGGTAGTGCTGCCAGGGGCACGTCCGGCTCGGGGAAGCGGAAGCCCTGGCGCCCGGGTTGGGACAGTTCACATAACAAGGGTTCAATCATTGGACACCTCCACCAGCGCGGAGACGAGCAGGTCGATTTCGTCTTTGGAATTCATCTCGGTCACAGCCAGGAGCATGCTGTTCTCGATTTGGGGGTAATCCTGGCTCAGATCGTACCCGCCCAGGATGCTGTTTTCGAGCAGGAGCTCGTTGATCTCTTGCACCGGGCGTGGGCAGCGCACCACGAACTCGTGGAAGAACGGCGCATCGGACCAGACCTTGTAGCCGGGCAGGGCCGAGATCTCCTGGGCCGCGTAATGGGCTTTGTGGTAGCACAGCTCTGCTACCTGGCGCAGGCCGTGCTTGCCAAGCATGCTCAGATAGACCGTGGAGGCCAGGGCAATCAGGCCCTGGTTGGTACAAATATTGGAGGTGGCTTTCTCGCGCCGGATATGTTGCTCGCGGGCTGTCAGTGTAAGCACGTAAGCGCGTTGGCCGTTTATGTCGACGCTCTCTCCTACCAGCCGGCCGGCCATCTTGCGCACGTACTCCATGCGGGTCGCAAATAATCCCAGGTATGGACCACCGAACGAAAGCGGTATCCCAAGGGATTGGCCTTCACCAGTAACGATATCTGCCCCAAAGTCTCCCGGCGGGGTCAGCAGGCCCAGGGCTAGCGGATTGGCAGAGACGGAGAAAAGGGCGCCGGCCTCGTGAGCGGCCTGGGCAAGAGCGCTGTAGTCGTAGATACGCCCGAAAAAGTCGGGGTATTGGACGATCACCAGCGCAGTATCTGTATCGATCAGGGGCAGCAGGGCTTCCGGGCCGGCGGTGGGGTTATTGCCCTCATCGCCAATGATGGTCAGGTCGTTGCCCGGATTGTAGGTGCGCACGTTCTCGCGGTATTGTGGGTGCAATGCAGGTGAGAGGACCACCTTCCTGCGTTTGCCGCGAAATTGTGCATGAGCCATACTGACCGCTTCTGCTACAGCGGTCGAGCCATCGTAATGCGATGCGTTGCAGACCTCCATCCCGGTCAGGGATGCGATCAGGCTCTGGTAATCGAAGATCGCCCGCAGCGTGCCCTGGGACACCTCTGGTTGGTAAGGTGTATAGGCGGTGTAGAATTCTCCACGCCGCAAGATTGAATCGACGGCCGCGGGTGTGTAATGGCTATAAGCTCCTGCTCCCAGGAAGGAGATCAGCTCGCGGGTTGTCTCGTTACCCGCGGCGATATTCTGCATCTCAGCCAGGATCTCCATCTCAGTCAGTGCAGGAGGCAGGTCAAGTTCGGGGAAGCGATGCCCAGCTGGAACGTCTTGGAACAGGTCTTCCATCCGTTCCACGCCGATCACCTCCAGCATGGCTTCCCTTTCTGCATCCGTATGGGGTATATACATATAGGACTCCTACTCGTATTGGGTTTCCGCTGGGCCGCCCCCATGCAAGCGCAGACGGAATGAATTACCGTTACTCTTTGGTCTTGCTTTCATAGGCAGCCGCATCCAGAAGGTCATCCAGCTCGGAAGGATCGCTGAGCTGCACCTTGACCATCCATGCATCCCCGTAAGGATCGCTGTTGATCATCTCCGGTGTATCGGGGAGCGCTTCGTTGACCGCCGTGATGGTCCCGCTGACCGGCATATACACATCCGCGGCCGCTTTCACCGATTCAACTGTCGCGCAGATATCGCCCTTTTGGACCGTGTCACCCTCTGCTACAACGATCTCGACGAAAACGATATCCGACAGCTGTTCCTGTGCATAATCGCTGATCCCCATGGCGCCGGTTTCGCCGTCTACCTGGATCCACTCGTCGTTTTCTGTATACTTGAGATTGGTTGGGATATTCATAACCGCCTCCTGGAATGTTGAGTTAGTTGCACGTGGCGAGGCTCTTTCACCGTGTGCATTTAATGCTCGTCCGGCGCCTGCGGAAGCGATCTATGCGCCCGCTTAGGCCGGTTTTAACCCATATAAACGAAGAGGGCGCACGGAAAATAGACCGTACGCCCTCTGTCCATAACCTGAGAGATTCGCGCCGCTCTTGCTGGCGTTTGCCCCGTCGGTGTCCATGCCATACCTAAATGATTTCAATAGGAAAGGCTGCGACTTTCCAGAGGTTTGCAAGTACAGAGTCCTTTTACCTGAGAGTTTCGACTGCCGCGCTCCCTGGCAGGCTTGCCCCTTCGGTGTCCGGCGGGCCGGATCTCTTCTCTGCACTTGTTCTCGATTTCTGGCGCCCATAAGATTTTCCGAGCGCTTCAAGCATTGCCTGGCGAGGTTCAGCTTACTCGTCCGGCAGTTTCAAAACCCATTCTAAGGGTGAGTGGGGGAAAAGTCAAGTTCTATTGAGCTTCCCTAGTCCACCAGGGTCCCACGCACCCAATCTCCCACCAGCCAGTAACGGAAGTCCCGGCCCTGGTTGACTTCGATCGCGCCAACGACGCCATACACCAATGAGACCAGGGGCATCGCTAAGACCAGGATCGTCAACAGCAGTGAGAATGGGATGCACAACAAGCCGATGATGATAATGGAAAGCATGCCCGTGACAGCCCAGATCACGCCGATCAGCGCCCCGCCTCCCACCCACCAGATCAGCTGGTTGATTGTGGATTGCAGCGCATGGTAGGCTACATAACGCGAGCGGTCCTTATACACCAGGTAAATTACCAGGGCAGCCACTGGCCCCAGGAAGCCGGTTACCAGGTTGGCTAAAACGCTCAAGTGTGCCAGCATCGCCCAGGTGCGCTCATCCGAGGATGTCATACTGGATGCAATGCGAGGGGCAGGTTCTGCCGAGGGAGTACCAGGAATTTCAGAAGTCATAAGCATTCTCCTTTTGATGGATCACAAGCAGTTACCAGTTCCGTCCCGCCAATACCTGTGAGGTCACCGCTACAGTATAGTATAAGCATAAAGGGAGCGCAAGGTGAAGAGATCTAAAATCGTACGATTGCTTGCCAATAGTAGCTCTCATTGTGGATTTCGGTTTCTCCTCTCAATACCTTCCCTTATGCTATAATAACTTAAAACCAGCTTAATTAACAATTAATCCAGCAGAATATCATCGCACTCCAGAAACTTATTACAGCTTTCTGCTCCTCAAGGAAAATTTCGAGCAACTCCAAGGAAAAACGATCGCCAGGAGATTCATTTCCCCAATGAGTGTCTCATCAGAATGAGTGTCTCATCAGAATGAGTGTCTCATCAGAATGAGTGTCTCATCAGAAGTCTTTCTGTTTTTGAGAGTCTCAATTGGTTTCCAATTTTGCAGGAGGAGAGATTCCTCAGAAAGGAGAGTTCCAGGACCTGTCTCGATGTATGGAAATGTTACCAATCGCTGTACCTTCAGCATCTAATCCAGCTTTCCAACTAGAGGAGAAATACGATGAAAAAACTGATCCCTTACCTTCTTCTGCTGATCCTTATGAGTTTGTTGGTTTCGTGCCAGGCGGGTCCAGCAGCTCCGGCGAGCATTAAAGTGGGCGTGAACGCCCCGATGACCGGCGATATCCCCAAAGTTGGCGAAGGAACAAAGTTCGCGGCCGAGATGTGGCAGGAAGCTATTAACAGTGCCGGCGGCCTGGATATCGGTGGTAATAAATACCAGGTTGAACTTGTGATCGAAGACAACGAGTCCAAGGCAGAATCCGCAGTGGCGGCCAACACCAAGATGATCACCCAGGACGAAGTCTTGATCATCATCGGACCACAGGCCTCCAAGCAAGCCGTGCCTGCTGGCCAGGTGGCCAACGATAACGAAACACCTATGATCAGCCCCTGGTCAACCAACCCCAACACCACCCTCGACCGGCCGTGGGTCTTTCGGGCCTGCTTCCTGGATGACTTCCAGGGACCAGCCGTGGCCAATTTCGTCACTGATGAGTTTGGCTTTACCAAAGCTGCTGTGCTCTACGATGTCGCCAGCGATTACCCTAAGGGCTTGGCGGAGTTCTTCAAGAGCGCCTGGGAGGACCTGCATGGAGCCGGCTCCGTAGTCGCATATGAGAGCTTTACCACCAGAGACACCGACTTCAGCGCCCAAATAACCAAGATCCGCGATACCGGCGCCGAATTCTTGTTCACCCCCCAATATTACAATGAAGTCGCCCTCATCGTCCAGCAGGCTCACCAGCTGGGCTTTGACAGGCCCATCGTTGGTAGTGACAGCTGGGGCTCGGCGGAGCTGGTCCCGCTTTGCGGGGATGATTGTTACGGGACTTTCTTCACCACTCACTATGCCGCCGCAGGCGCTATCGGGGCCACCAAAGAGTTCATCGATAATTACAATACCAAGCATGGTTACGTCCCCGATGACGTGGCTGCCCTGACCTGGGATGCTTTCAACCTGGCCAAGCAAGCCATGGAAGACTGCGGTACTATCACTGGTGACCTGGCTGCGGACCGCAAATGCGTGCGCGATGCCCTGGCTCAGGTAACCGAGTTCCCGGGCATCACTGGCACCATGACCTTTACTCCCGGCAGTGGTGATCCTAGCAAGTGTGCTGTGATCGTCCGCATCGACGAGGCGGGTGAGTTCACCTTCTACCAACAGTCTTGTCCGTAATTTGACGCCAAATCCATGTTGCGCATCATTAAGCATAGCCTATCGATCTAGACATGGATACTCAGGGGCGGGCCAGGGTATAGACGCTCTGTGCCCGCCCTCTTACTTAGCGAGGAGCAAAGACTATGGGCTCTTTTCTACAGAATGTGGTTAACTCACTGCAGTGGGGCTCTTTCTATGCGTTGATCGCTCTCGGCTACTCGATGGTCTACAGCGTGTTAATGCTTTTCAACTTCGCCCACGGTGATATTTTCATGGTCGGCTCGTATATCGGTTTCTTCATCGCCACCGGCCTGATCAGCCTCTCTACACTGGGCATCATCGCCCTGCCCGGCTGGGCTATCCTGGCCCTGACTATCTTATTAGCCATGTTCCTCACTTCTTTCGTGGGTATGCTGGTGGAACGCATTGGCTACCGTCCATTGCGGAACGCACCGCGTGCCTCCGCCGCTATTACGGGCTTGATGATCGGAATCATATTGGAAACCGGCAACCTGGCCATCCTTGGCGCCAGCCGCCAGAGGTTTCCCGATATTATTCAGACCACCACTTTTCAGATCGGTGAAGTCAGCCTGACCAATACTAAGATCTTGATCGTGCTGATTTCCCTTTTGCTAATGGTAGCCCTGCACCAGTTCATCCAACGCACCAAGTGGGGCATGGCGATACGGGCTATGTCCTACGACTTTGTTGTGGTGCCGTTAATGGGTGTGCCACTCAACATGATGGCTGCAATGACCTTCGGCCTGGGTTCGGCTCTGGCAGCTGCTGCTGGCGTCTTCTATGGTATGGCTTACCCGGTGTTGGATCCTTATATGGGCATCGAGTATGGATGGAAAGCTTTTGTGGCAGCTATCCTGGGCGGGCGTGGTTCGGTGGTTGGGGCAGCGCTCGCTGGCTTTTTAATGGGTTTTCTGGATATCTTCGTTGCCACTTACTTCCCCTCCACCATGCGTAATTTGGTCAGCTTTTCTATTATTCTGATCATCCTGACCTTCCGGCCACACGGCTTTTTTGGCAAGCCGTACAGCGCCCAGCTTCGGCTGTAAATCCCCTATCTTAACGTAGTACCTACAGACGAGGAAAAACTATGGAAGATACAACAGCACGTACACTGTCTACGCCGCGCAAGGGGATCCGCCGCTTATGGACTGCTTTTGGCCAGACGTTCGCTCAGACGCCGCTTCTGGGTTGGATCTTTGGAATTTTGTTCGCTTCCGGACTGGAACGCCTGGTGGGCCTTCCCCTGGCTCGCGCTATCGGGCTGAGCAAACCGCCGGTGCTTTTCGGCGTCGACATCGCTTTGAAGACACCCCAGCTCTTGCCCGCCTCCCTGCTTTATGACCTGGTTATCTACTTCCTGCCCGTTGTTTTGGTGGCGCGTTTTCTTAATCCGCTGACCAACCGCCTGGCGAGCTGGCTGCTGCGGTATCCCATGTGGCTCTCGGCCCTGGCTCATATGGGCTTGCTTTACCTGGCTCTGGACCTGTGGACCGGGGTTAGCGATTACCGGGTTCTGGTGGCAAAATTAATGATGATCGCCATCATGATCACCCTCAGTCTGAATGTGGTTAATGGCTATATGGGTGAATTCTCCTGCTCCCACCCCGGTTTTATGGCCTTGGGAGCATATATCGCCTCGCTGATTACGGTGGTGCTTTTCGTTGGCAGCAACTTTGGCCCAGCCATGCTACCCGCCTTCCTTGGCCCGTTGCTCTTTCCGGTAGCCCTGATCCTGGGTGGCTTGGTCGCTTCCCTTGGAGCTCTCCTGGTCGCCATTCCCTCTTTCCGCACACGCGGTGACTACCTGGCGATCATCTCCCTGGCTTTCTTGTTCATCGTCAAGAGCCTTTTCGAAAACCTGGAAGTGTTGGGCGGGGCGCGCGGCTTTGGCAACCAGCCCAATTGGGCTTCGCTGCCGGTAGTCTTTGTCTGGACCATGCTCTGCATCTGGATAATCAATAACTTCGTAGAGTCTACTATGGGCAAAGCCCTGAATGCGGTGCGTGATAACGAGCTGGCCGCGGACGCCATGACGGTTGACACCCGTAAGACGAAAATGATCACCTTTTTGTTCGCTGCCTTCTGGGCTGGCGTAGCCGGCGGGTTATTTGCCCATGTCTTGCGTTATGTCAATCCTGGCACCTTCGGCCTACAGAAACTGGCGGAAGTGCTGGCCATGCTCTACTTTGGCGGGCTGAACTCGATCACCGGTTCAATTGCCGGCGCCATCGGTTATAACATGCTGAGCGAGATGCTGCGTCCGCTGGAATTGTATAAATGGATTATCATCCCCTTGCTTCTTATCCTGGTGATGATCTACCGGCCCACCGGGTTGATCGCCTTTCGGGAGTTCAACCTGCAGAAGATGTTGCAGCCTAAGGCACCGCATAAAAAAGAAGAGGTGGAAAATGTCGCTCCTGCAAGTTAACCAGATGACCCACTACTTCGGCGGCCTGCGGGCAGTTTATAACTACAACCTGTCCATCAACCCAGGCGAGATCCACGGCTTAATCGGACCAAATGGCGCGGGTAAGACCACCATCTTCAACCTGATTACTGGGATATACACCCCCACTGAGGGCGATATCCTGTTGGATGGCCAATCCATCAAAGGTATGCGGCCGCATCGGATCGCTGCCGCTGGCCTGGCTCGCACCTTCCAAAACTTGCGCCTATGGCGGCATATGACCGTCCTGGAGCATGTCAAGCTGGCTCGCTATTCCAAGATCAGTTACGGCCTGACAGGTGCTTTCTTCAATACACCGAAACGCCAGAAGGAAGAGGCGGAGACCACTCGGCTTGCCATGGACTTATTGGACTTGGTGGGCATCAGCCGCCTGGCAAATGCGGTAGTCACTAACCTGCCTTATGGCGCCCAACGCCGGGTAGAGATGGCCCGCGCCCTGGCCATCGAGCCCAAAGTGCTCTTCCTGGATGAGCCCACCGCCGGCATGAATCCGGAAGAGATGGAGCAAATGATCGAAATTATCCGTAGTGTACATCGCCATCTTAACCTGGCTATCTTCCTGATCGAACATCGCATGCGCCTGGTGATGGAACTGAGCGAACGCATCCAGACCCTGGTGTTTGGAGAAGTGGTCGCCGAGGGCTTGCCGGAAGATGTCCGCAACAACCCGCTGGTCATTGATGCCTACCTGGGCAAGGAGGTCGAAACCTGATGCTGCTCACAGTCGAAAATCTACAGGTATCTTACGACCGCATCCGGGCACTGCACGGGATCAGCTTCGAGGTGGATGAAGGCGAGATCGTCTGCATCATTGGCGCCAACGGAGCCGGCAAGAGCACCACCCTGCGAGCGATTTCCGGTCTGGTCCCGGTACAGACCGGCTCCAAGATGACCTTTTTAGGTCAGGACCTGTCCCACTTCCCCGCGGATAAAATCGTCAGCCAGTTAGGCGTCTCGCATGTGCCGGAAGGACGGCGTTTGTTTGGCAACTTGACGGTGATGGAAAACCTGAAGCTGGCAGCTTTTGCTCGTAAAAATCACGGTGATGTCGAACGTGACTACCAGCGTGTCTTCAAAATCTTCCCCCGTCTGGAGGAACGCATGCATCAACATGCAGAGACCCTCAGCGGCGGGGAGCAACAAATGTTGGCTGTTGGTCGCGCCCTGGTCAGCGCGCACAAGATGATGCTTCTAGACGAGCCCTCGATGGGCCTGGCGCCGCTGCTGATGGGCTCTGTCTTCCAGGCTTTGCGCGAGATCAACCAGGAAGGCACCACCATCCTGCTGGTGGAGCAAAACGCGCGCATGGCATTAAAATTTGCCTCGCGCGGGTATGTCCTGGAAAGTGGCAACCTGGTCCTGGAAGGTAATTCCGCGGATCTGCTAGCAAATCCAGAGGTAAAAAAGGCCTACCTTGGTGGTTGAAGCGTATCCTAGTTCGAATCAAAAATGGATGTCTTATGCGGTTTTAGCGCAGAAAACATCCATTTTTTTATGGTGTAGCTATTAAGCCCAGCCCTGTTTCTTCATGAAATCGGTCAGGAAGGGGATATTCACCATCTCACCCTGGTAGGCTTTGTAAGCCCAATAAAGCTGAACAATCAGGCCGAGCGGCCAAATGCACAGGCCGATCAGCATCGGGCTGGTAATGGTGACGATGAGGTAGAAGACTACGCCCCACGCCAGGGCTTGGGCGTTATGGGCGCGGATATAAGGCCGGTTCTTCTTGTCCTCCAACAGGAGCAGGATGATCGGGACGATAGGTGTGAAGACATAGGCCAATGCCGCCCACAATTTATCGTCGCTGGTTGGGCCACCTGGATCTAATTGCTCAGACATACTTTTATCCTCCAATTTGAATTGAACGATCCCTGGCAATACTGCCCGGTTTGATTGCGCCTATCCTTATCTTCGGGTTGGTTTTATCCCGAAAACCAGGATAAGTTCTAAACATATTGTGAGCATTTTACAATAGAAACCAACGGGCATGCAAGCGATATACCCAGGGAATATCTTAGATTGCCTGTCGTTCCAATCCTTGCTTCTAAAACCCCATACCTATCTAATAGTTACAGGGTGATAACCTTTTCGGCCTTCCACTGAGCTTCGAGGATATCGGTCATGCCACCTACAATACCCACACGTAGCTTGTCGGTCAATCCAAGGTAGTTCAAACAGGTACTGCATACGATCAGGCGTACGCCTTTGACTTCCAGCTCCGCCAGTGTTTCCAGGATAGGAGACCCATCGACCACCAGGCGGACTCCTTCCGTATAAAAACAGATCGCAGCCGGTAACAGGTCATGCTCGTGGAGCAGGCGAAAATAAGTCTGGGCCAGCATGTGCTGCAATTCTTTTTCGGATTTGCCCAACCCATCGTTGGTGACCAGCAATACGATAGAGCGTTCATCCCGGGAATTCGCCATTATATTACTCCAGTTGGATTTACATTTTGTGGTTCTGCCGGTATAATACAATCGTTGCACAAAATAAAGAAATTAAAAAATATATTGTATTTGTCCATGCCGGTGAGCTAACCCTCTCTTTTACAGGTTCCAGGCAACAATGAACAGGATGGTAAATAAGCTGCTCACGATCAACTGGCGGATGCCGATGGAAGTGGGCTTCATGCCGATGGCTGGGTTCAGGCTGCCTCGCACAGTTTCCAGGAATTGTAAGGCATAGGGTAGGGGTAGCAGGACGGGCACTAAACTTGCTACTGCCATAATGGATACCGCCGCTACGTTGAAAGTGCTATAAGCCAGGGCGCGACCAGCCATTTTGAGTCGCTCTGCCGTTGATGGAAGAGTAGCCAGGCCGCGCTGTTCCAGGCGCAGGTAGGCGTACACGATGGAGGCAGCCGATTGGAACCAGACCAAGGCCCACAGCAGCCAGCCGATAGCTAGGGGCTCACCTGCACTCACCCACAGGGCGGCCGGGGCAGCCAGAGCCAGCACTCCGCTGCCGACCAGCTCGATGCCAATCTGGCGGCGTTCAGCCCGCTTGCTCACCAGGTAAAGGTGCCAGGCGAAGACCGGGATGCCAGGAATGGCCAGGTAAAGTAGGTATGCATAACCCAGCAGCACCAGGCCGGCCACAGAAAGACCGCCCACCAGCCCATATACGCCCATCCAAAACAAGGCTGGTTGGAGCTCCCGCTTTGGCCGGCGCCCGCTATAGACCTTGATGGCAATCGTGGTGGGTTGGCGGATCAAAAAGGCAGAGAAAGCTGCCACAATCAGGTAGACCGAAGCGCTCGTGAAGGAGCTGCCTGCAAAAAGACCGATCAGCAGGGGGCTGATCAGAAAAACCCAGGCGCCGTGATCCTGGGGCAAGGCAATATGCCGGCGGAGGTAGCTTTGACTGGTAATTGTATTGAGCATGAGCTTATTATAAACCTCGAAAGCCGGGCTAGGATTAAGCCAAAATTGGATTTATATGGCCAAGAGTTCGGTAAAACAAGCGAAATTGTTTACCTGGTATAGATATTGCATGGAGAATAGGAAAATTTCCTGTTATCAACTTAAGGGATTGGAATTTATGTATTTCT
>CAZAQS010000158.1:0-10550 GCA_964486825.1 uncultured Anaerolineaceae bacterium
GACCTGCCCGTTGAAGAAGCCGAGGGTGAACCTGTAGACCTGCTCGTTGAAGAAGCCGAGGGTGAACCTGTAGACCTGCCCGTTGAAGATGAAGATATCGAAGAAGAAGACGTGGTATTAGAAATGGATAGCGAAGAGCTGGAGCCAGATGAGGAATCAGCTCCTATCGAGGCAGAAGAAGAACTGGAAGAAGAGCAGGAACAGGGATAGAAAATGGCAATTACCACCGAACAAATTAAAGAACTTCGCGAGGCTACCGGAGCAGGCATCCTGGATTGCCGGAAGGCGCTGGAACAGGCCGATGGGGATTACAAGAAAGCAGTCGATGTCTTACGAGAAAAAGGCCTGGCTAAAGCTGCCAAACGCGCTGACCGGACCGCTTCGGAGGGCGTGTTAGAGCTGTATTCGCATGGCAACGGCCGGGTGGGCGTGATGGTGGAAGTGAACACAGAAACGGACTTCGTGTCCCGCTCGAAACCCTTCCGCGACTTTGCGCACGAGGTGGCATTGCAGATTGCAGCCTCCGCTCCCATTTACGTCAGCGCGGATGATATCCCGGAAGATGTGCTGGAGCACGAACGGCAAATTGCCAGGACGCGCGCTCTGCAAGAAGGCAAGCCAGAAGCTGTAGTTGAACGGATCGTCCAGGGACGCATCGAGAAGTTCAAAGATGAAGCCTGCTTGCTGCGCCAGCCTTATATCCGGGATGAGGATATCACCATCGAGAAGCTGTTGCACCAACATATAGGATCCATCGGTGAAAATATCGTCATCCGGCGCTTCGTGCGGTGGGAAGTGGGCGAAAGTACCGCTGATTAAGAGATAGGCCAACCTTAGGGTTGGCCTTTTTTCTAAGAGGAGATTATGGCTGATACACTTAAATACCGGAGAATATTGCTTAAATTGGGTGGAGAAGCTTTATCTGGAGTGGATGGTTTCGGCATCGATCCGAATCGAGCAGAAGATATTGCTCAGAGGGTCGCGGATGTGCGCAACCTGGGTGTAGATGTAACGATCGTAATCGGGGGAGGCAACCTGTGGCGCGGCCGGGCAGGGCTGGAACGCGGTATGGACCGGGCAACGGCTGATTATATGGGCATGTTGGCCACGGTGATAAACGCACTGGCGTTAATGGACGCCATGGAAAGGATGGGGATGGTAACCCGGGTCCAGTCAGCCGTCGAGATGCACGCGGTGGCAGAACCCTATATCCGGCGCCGGGCGATCCGTCACCTGGAGAAAGGCCGGGTGGTCATCCTGGGAGGAGGCACCGGTAACCCGTATTTCTCCACGGATACTGCCGCAGCCCTCCGGGCCATGGAGGTAGGAGCGGATGTGCTGATCAAAGCCACCAAGGTAGATGGTGTATATGATTGCGATCCTATGGTGAACCCGAATGCTGTACGCTTCGACCGCCTTACTTATATGGAAACCATCAACCGGCGGTTGGAGGTTATGGATAGCACAGCCATTTCCCTATGCATGGATAACCACCTGCCCATCCTGGTGCTTAACCTATGGCATCCGGATGCGCTCCGGCAGGCGCTGCATGGTGAGCCAGTGGGCACATTGGTGTCTGACTAACCCTTTTCGGCCTTCACATTTTCGGGTATCCTATAGAGGAGCGTAGAGGTCCCACGGAAAACCACGGAGCTGGCTCTGACCACCCTGGACTGATCCAACCGGCCTTGCGCCAGGCCGATTTCCCGGGTATCCCCGGGTAAACCAACTGCATTTCCTGGTGAGCTGAATAAGCTCGCTGCTGAAGTGGAGGCATCCATGTTGAAAGATATCTATAAAGAAGCCGAATCTCGAATGAAGGGGGCAGTTCAAGCTTTGGAGGATGACCTTTCGGGCATACGTACCGGGCGCGCCTCACCAGCCCTGGTGGAAAAATTGCCTGTTGAGTATTACGGTACTCAAACCCCCTTATTGCAGCTGGCGAGCATCAACGTCCCTGAGCCGCGCTCGCTCATGATCAGGCCGTTCGATGCTTCTTCATTGAAGGCTATCGAGCGTGCCATCCGGACCTCGGATTTGGGTTTAAACCCGAACAATGATGGGAAAGCCATTCGCTTAAACCTGCCCCCGCTTACTGAGGAGCGCCGGCGTGACCTGGTTAGGCTGGTCCACAACCGGGTAGAAGAAGCGCGGGTGGCCGTACGTAACGTCCGGCGAGACAGCATCAAAGACCTGCGCGAATTCGAGCAGGAGAAGCTGATCTCGGAAGATGACCGTGAAAAGGGAGAGGTCGAGTTACAAAAGATCACCGACCGGTTCGTGGCGGAAGTCAACGCCGTGGGAGAGCGCAAAGAAAAAGAGATCCTGGAAGTATAATCGAGGGCTTCCGGAGAGCTCTACTGATGAACAATAACAACAATCTGCCTGAAAAAATTCCATCGCATATCGCTATCATTATGGACGGGAACGGGCGCTGGGCGAAAGCCCGCGGCCTTCCCCGCTTGGCAGGACACCGGGCCGGAACTGAAAATTTACGGCGGGTCATCGAGGCGTGTATCGAGTTTGGCATCAAGTACCTGACGATTTACGCCTTTTCGACGGAGAATTGGGGCCGGCCGGTTGAAGAAGTGCAGGGGTTAATGAAGCTCTTCGAGGACGTGATCGACCGGGAGCTCCAAGAACTGTATGACCAGGGGGTCCAGCTGCGACATATCGGGCGCATGGACAGGCTCAAGCCAGCATTTCGCCGGAAGGTCATGGATGCGATCGAATTCACAAAGGAAAACGATCGCCTGATCTTGAATATCGCTTTCAACTACGGTGGACGGGACGAGATCGTATGCGCCCTGCAACAAATCGTCAGGGATGGGGTGAAAGCTGAAGATATCGATAGCGAGCTGGTAAACCAATACCTTTTCACAGCCGGGGTGCCCGACCCCGACCTGATCATCCGGACCTCAGGAGAGTTACGCGGGAGCAACTTTTTAATCTGGCAGGGGGCGTATTCGGAATGGTATTTCCCTCCGACTTACTGGCCGGATTTTGACAAAGAAGAGCTACGCCGGGCACTGGAAGAGTATAGCCACCGGGAGCGCAGGTATGGAATGGTCAATCGGGCCAAATAGGAAATCTTACCCGATGCTGTTAAAAAGAGTCCTGGTGGTGGTCTTGCTGCTCCCGGTCGGACTGGCAGCCATATACCTGGGAGGGCTTACCTTTACCGGCCTGATCGCCCTGATCATGGTGTTGGCAGCCAGGGAATACGTAGCCCTTTTCAAAGCCAGCGGGCAAGAACCTTCTCGCGTGCTGGTGCTGGGAGGGGTGCTTTTAATTGTACTGGGCCGGGCATTCAACGGCTTCGAGAGCGGGGCTCTTATGATCAGCCTGCTGTTGCTCGCCAGCATGGCCCATCACTTATTCGAGTATGAACGCGGCCGGGACAATGCCGGGACAGACTTCGGGGTGACCGTTTCCGGATTCCTCTACCTCGGATGGATTGGAGCTTATCTCGTTTCCATGCGCGCTCTACCGGAGGGAATTGGTTGGTTGTTGCTGGTGCTCCTATCGGTCTGGTTTGTCGACTCGGGGGCTTATTTAATCGGTAGCCGGTTCGGGCGCCATTCGCTCGGTAAGCGACTGAGCCGAAGGAAGACCTGGGAAGGCTATCTGGGCGGGGTGGCATTCGGCATTCTCGGAGGCGCTCTTTTCGGAGCGATCATTTTGGCTACCTCTGGGCCGGGCTCTGCCATCAGCCCGCTGCGCGGCGCCATTTTAGGCCTGCTCATGGGGACTTTCACGATCCTGGGTGACCTGGGGGAGAGCATGATCAAACGGCAAGCCGGGGTAAAGGATTCGGGCAACCTTCTTCCGGGTCATGGAGGCATCTTCGACCGGATCGACTCCTGGCTTTGGGCAGGCGTTATCGGCTATTACGCTATCCTGTTTTTTACAGGGGTCTGACTGGTGAGGCCGTTTTCAATTTGACAGCTAAAATTTATCATGGTATGATCTGCTTCGCCAACTCGATAGCCCCTGATGGCACTCTTATCCAGAGAGGTGGAGGGAACGGCCCTGCGAAGCCTCGGCAACCACTACCGGAAGCCCGATAGAAGGTGCCAATTCCGTCAGATGGATCTGGAAGATGAGAGGGCACCGTCTGCTCGTGCATTGCCCTTTCGGTTCCGAAGGGGCAAATTTATTATAACCGGAGGTAATACATGAGCACGACCTTTATGAAGTCCCCGCGCCTGTTGTTTACATCCGAATCGGTGACGGAAGGGCATCCTGATAAGCTGTGCGACCAGATCAGCGATGCCGTTCTGGATGAGTGCCTGCGGCAGGACCCGCTCTCTCGGGTGGCTTGCGAGACGGCTACGAAAACCGGCTTCGTGATGCTGCTGGGAGAGATCACGACGAGCGCTTTCGTCAATTTCGACGAGCTGGCGCGCAGGGTCATCAATGAGATCGGGTACAACAGCAGCGAGAAGGGCTTTGACGGGAATACCTGTGGCGTACAAGCTGCTATCGCCAGCCAATCGAGCGATATCGCTCAGGGTGTGGATCAAGCTCTGGAAGCCAAGACCGGGCACGTAAGCAATTCTGAGATCGACAGCATTGGCGCCGGGGACCAGGGGATGATGTTTGGTTATGCCTGCAACGAGACCCCCACGCTCATGCCCATGCCGATCTACCTGGCTCATAAGATGGCTAAACGCCTGAGCGATGTACGCAAGGATGGCACTCTAGCCTGGCTGAGACCGGATGGAAAGACCCAGGTGACGGTGGAATACAGCTACGGGCAGCCGGTGCGCGTGGATACCGTACTGGTGAGCGCACAACACGCCCCTGAGATCTCGCATGCAGAGATCCGCGAAAGCCTGATCGAAAATGTGATTTATCCGGTTCTGCCGCCGGAGCTGGTGGATACGGAACTAAAAATATTCGTAAACCCCACCGGTCGATTCGTTATCGGTGGACCGATGGGCGATTCCGGCCTGACCGGTCGCAAGATCATCGTCGATTCTTATGGAGGCATGGGCCGCCACGGAGGCGGGGCCTTCAGTGGAAAGGATCCTACGAAGGTGGACCGCTCCGGCGCATACGCGGCTCGCTGGGCGGCTAAAAATATCGTGGCCGCCGGGGTAGCCGAGCGCTGCGAGATCCAGGTGGCCTATGCCATCGGCGTCTCGCACCCATTGAGTGTGAACGTGGAGACCTTCGGCACAGGCCGGATTTCTGACGAGGAGATCTCCGACCTGGTCCTGGCGAACTTCGACCTGCGCCCCGGGGCGATTATCCGCGATCTCGGCCTGCGCCGCCCAATCTACCAACAGGTGGCTGCCTACGGTCACTTCGGCCGCGACGACCTGGACCTGCCCTGGGAGAGAACCGATAAGGCCGAGCTTTTACGAGAAGCGGCCGGTTTGAACGGCAGAGTGCGAGCCTAGGCAGGCAGCTCTAAACCGTGCTCTTCGAGGAGGGCCGTGTCGTTCAAGAGGGCCTGAGTTGGCCCGTCCGAGACGATGCGGCCTTCATCCATTATCACCATGCGCGGGAATAGCTCGCGTACCATCAACAGGTCATGGCTCGAGACGAGCATCGTCAACGGTAGCTGGCGCAACAGGTTGATCAGTGAGCGGCGGGCGCGCGGGTCCAGGCCGGCGGTCGGTTCATCCAGCACCAGGATCTGCGGGTCCATGGAGAGGACCGTGGCGATGGCGATGCGTTTCTTTTCTCCGGTGCTGAGGTGGTGGGAAAGCCGGCCGGCGAAACGGCTCATGCCGACCTGCTCAAGGGCGGCTGCCACCCTGCGGGCGATCTCTTGCTCAGGCAGGCCCATATGCAAGGGGCCGAAAGCCACATCTTCGAACACAGTTGGGGAAAATAACTGGTCGTCCGGATTTTGGAACACCATCCCCACCAGGGAGCGGATAGCAGGCAGGTTCTTTTTTTCAACTTGCAGGCCGCCGATTTGCAGGTGACCATTCCCGGATAAGATCCCATTCAAGTGAAGCATAAATGTGCTCTTCCCAGCTCCATTGGGACCCACCAGAGCCACTTTTTCGCCCCGCTCGACGCATAACGAGACTTCGTGCAGGGCCGGGTTCCCGTCGGGATAGACAAAGCTGAGACGCTCGACAGACAGCAAGCGCTCAGCCTCCCTGCATTCCGGGGTTGTCGTAACGAGCGTGCTGGGTTGGCGGATTTGTAGATCATTTCGGTGGATAACTGGCATGCCGGTACTATTTCCTTATAATCAGAACGGCTGTGGCAGCCGTGCAATCCATTGGATGGACAGAAGCATGAGCAGAACTAGAGATAGCACAGCCCAATCCCTGTCCTTCATCAGGTGGGGGTTAAGGGTGAGCAGCGAGCCGCTGTAACCGCGCGCCAGCATAGCATTATAGATCCGGTCACTACGCTCGTAGCTGCGCAGGAAGAGCTGCCCAACCATTGCGCCTGTGACACGTGCACGCCAGGCAAGGCTGCCGCCGGCTTTGCCCCGCCCTACAGCTGCGGCGCTGCGCGCCTGGCGAGCCCGCAACAGGCGTACGGCCTCATCCGACAGCACGAACAGGTAGCGGTACATGAAGGAGATGATCGAAATCAATACCCCAGGAACGTGTAGATGGCGTAGCGCATGCAACAAGTCGGGGAATTGGGTGGTTGCTACCAGAAGCACCGCTATCTGGATGGAGAGCCAGCTGCGCACCAGGATGCTCGTAAAGCGCAGTAGGCCTGCATCGCTAACTACCAGGTGTAAGGGACCTAGCATCAACTGGGCTACGGGTTGGCCCGGAAGCGAGAAAAGGACGCTGGATGCCGCCAGGGCAAAGGGTAGGGCGATAAGAGAGCGTTTCAAAGTATAGCTCAAGCCAAGGTTAGAAACCACGCTCCCCAACACGACCAACGCCCAGGCCAGGCCGAATCCGATCCAGGCCCCGTCGGGTAACAGCAGGTTCGAGAGGATGAACAGGAAGGTCAGGCCGACCTTTACCCTCGGGTCGAGGCGATGGATCAGACTGTGACCCTCCTGGTAGCGGTCAAAGGCATGCACATGCATAGGTTAGTAGGTCCTTGTTTCAGTCTCCGTTTGCAGCTCTGCATTGGAGCGGCGGATGGTTCTCATGAGCAATACCACCAGAGTAGCCACTGCCAGGACGCCCAGCCCTCCAGCCAGGATGGTGGACAGGGATGTTTCTCCCAGGAAAGGCAGGCTGTAATCGGGGAGCAAGTTGTAAGGCGCCTCCTGGCCGAGGTGGAGGAAACCCAAGTTATGGGCGACACGCTCAAAACCGTCCGGATCCGCGGAAGCCAGGGGCGCCAGGGCAACCACCCCCAGGGAAAGTAACATACCGATCACGATCCAGCCTACCCCGTGGCGAGCCCCGGCGGCAGGCGACTCGAGCATATCCGGCCGCGTGCGCAGAATAAAGGCCAGGGCGGCCACCGTGATCAGGGCTTCCCCGAGGCCGATCAAAGCGTGCACCGCCAGCATGGCCGGGACGACAAAATCCAGGCGTGCTGTGCCACTCAACCACAACTGGATGGAGGTAGCCAGGGCAGCTGCCATCACCGACAGCCAGGCAGCCACTCCGGCAACGCCCAGGCGCACCCCACGGGAACGGCTCGAAGTTGCCCGGTACAGCCCGTAGCTGACCAGCACGGTCAGCAGGCCCATGTTGAGGATATTGGCACCCATGACAACCAGCCCGCCGTCCTGAAAGAGCAGCGCCTGGACGATGATGACGCTGGTCATCACCAGCATTGCAGCCCACGGTCCGAGGGTGATGGCGGCTAAGGCCCCACCGAGCAGGTGCCCGCTGGTCCCACCCGCTACCGGAAAATTGATCATTTGAGCGGCAAAGATAAAGGCTGCCATGACGCCCATCAAAGGCACCTGGCGCTCTGCCAACTCCCCCTTAGTACGCCGCACTGCGATCCAGACCAGTATAGCTGCGATGATCCAGCAAAGAAATGCAATAGGTAGGCTGAGCAACCCGTCTGGGACGTGCATGAAAACAGGCTTTAATGATTGGGCGAAGGATTGCATAGATAATTCCCTCCTGATATTTACATAGCCCCGGCAGCAGTCAAGTTACTACTGGCAGTCTGGGCACAATCCGAAAAAAGTGAGGTGAAGCGAATCGACGGTGAAACCGGTTTTTTCCTGGATATCCTGGTAAAGCTCCTGCAATACGGTATGGTCGATATCCATCATGCTCCGGCAGGCGCGGCAGATCAGGTGATGGTGCTCATGATCTGCAAACTCGTATACCAGCTGGCCGTTGCCGATATGCGCCACCAGGACCAGGCCGTTGGCAGCCAGGAAACTGAGGGTGCGATAGACGGTTGGTTCGGTAAGCCCGGGCAGGGCCTGGCTGGCGCGCTCGAAGACCTCGGCCGGTGTAAGGTGTCCATCGGAGGCGCTGAGTATCTCGAGGATGGTCAATCGTTGGGGCGTCAGGCGGAAGCCTTTGGCCCGAAGATGAGATGCAGGATCAATTACCAGGTTCATGTTAGTCCTTGTTATTGCAACTAGATGCAGTAGCAATTATACTCCAAAAGAAGGGTAGCTTGAATTTCGACGATATCATAATCGCCATTGCATAGAACATATTTCAGTATTGCCCAAGAATCAAACAGGGCAGGCCCAGAGAGGACCTGCCCTGATCGAAAAGTTCTTTCTGATTAAGGGACTGGTTCCAGGTGGGGAGTTACTTTGGCGAGGATGCGCTGCTTTGGCTGGTAACCCGTCAAGCGCTCCAGGGGTTGCCCGTTCGAGAACAGCATCAGGGTGGGAACGCCCATGACCTGGTATTGCATCGCCAGGTCGGCATTATTGTCTACATCCAGCTTGACAACCTTGACCTGGCCATCCCACTCCTTGGCAAGCTGCTTTACAATGGGTTCAAGCATCTTGCAAGGGCCGCACCACACGGCTGTAAAATCCACCAACACTGGCAGCGTCGAGGAGATGACTTCCTCTTCAAAGTCCGCTTCACCCACGTGTTTTATTTCCATCCACATACCTCCTCACGTCCTGGTTTTCACTATCCATGGTACTCATACCCCCTGGAAAAGTCAAGGAAGAACGTCCTGGAAAATATAGCAAAAAGACAACCAGGTGGATCATCCCGGTTGTCTTTCATCGAATCAACAAATGGGCCGGTTAGTAGGTGATGACCCTGGGTAGGAGCTTAGCCTGCTCGATCCAATCTGCAATTTGGGATTCCACTGGCATCTTGCGCACCAGTTTCTTGGCAGCCTGCACATCTACCAGCCTGGCGTACAGGTTCGCTGCATTACGTTGGGCCAGCTCGGGGACGGTATCGACGCCGGCCGTCTCCAAAAGATCGGCATACTCTTCCCCGACACCTTTTATGCGGAACAGGTCGCAGTGGTTGAGCCACTCCAGAAGCAAACGATCGCTGATACCGGTCTTTTCAGCGATCGCTTTTCGCCCCGCGGGACTGTAGCCCTGGTTCAGGAAATCCTCCACCGAGCGGATGCCCGCATCCTGAAGCTTCTGAGCATAGACTGCACCGATACCTTCAATTTCAATTAGCTGGGTCATGGTACCCTCCTATGATATTATGTTCGCTTGACCTAAATGGATGAAAAAGGAAAGCTGGTTTGGGTCTTGATTTTTTCCACGAGAGGATATGACTGTATAAATAGAATACAGGAAAACAGACAAACGTACAAGTATGAAATCGATTTCACAAGTTGTGCCTCCTGCTGTATTCCAGCAAGAGCTAATACTATTGACTTATTGGACATATATTATATAATTTGTCGCGTAATTACCAACAGTACCTGTGCCTGGAAAATGGGGATATCAAACAAAAGGGATCCGGGCAAAACTGCCGTACCCAATCACAAGTCTAATAGTTACTGTTTATGCCCCTACCCTTGCGCCAGCGCATACGGGACTGCAAGAATTTTCCTGAAGGGAGGTGAACAGCTACGAGTATGAAATTCCGACCTGATTCAAAGATTCTACTGGAGCTCAAAAGCAGAACCCAAAGGAGGTATCCGTGAACACGAAAAAGTTTACGCTTGTGTTTGTCGTTGTGGTTTTCGTGGCAGCCCTGTTAGTAACAGGCGCTCTGGCTGGTCAAAACCGCAATTTTGTCGCTCCCTTAAGCGGAGCCGAAGAAGTACCTGTAGTCGATACCCTTGCCAGGGGAAATACAGTCTTGCATGTCAGTAAGGATGGCGACTCGATCAGCTATAAGCTGATCGTTGCAAATATCGATAACGTTACGCAGGCGCATATCCACTGTGGCGCTGAAGGTGTGAACGGGCCCGTGGTGGTATTCCTGTTCGGTTTTGTGGAGGGGGGCGTGACGCACAATGGCGTTCTGGCGGAAGGGACGATCACGGCAGGGGACGTGATCCCGCGTCCTGACTCCGAGGTCTGTCCAGGTGGAATAGCCAATTTTGACGAGCTGCTGGACAAGATCTCGAGCGGCGATGCATACGTCAACGTACATACCGTGGAATACCCGGCAGGAGAGATCCGGGGTCAAATCCGGTAAGGCATCAAGGATCATCAAAAACCTGGCAGGAAGGAGATCTGCCAG
>CAZAQS010000159.1:0-10496 GCA_964486825.1 uncultured Anaerolineaceae bacterium
TAAGGTATTCCTTGAGATAGCTTTCGATCTCGTCTTGGGATAGGTGAGGGTTGCGGCCTGGGCTGAGCAGGCATTCCTGGGTAGTCAGGCAAGTACCTTGCCCATCCACGTGGATCGAGCCGCCCTCCAGGACCAGGGGCGCCTTGTACCGGGGGGTCCGCTCGATCTCGAGTACCTTCTGCGCCACAGCCTGGTCCAGGTCCCAGGGGAAGTACAAACCGTTGACCAGGCCGCCCCAGGCGTTGAAATCCCAATCCACGCCGCGCAGCCCGCCTTGCTCCCTTACGAGAAAGGTCGGCCCGCAATCGCGTATCCAGGCGTCGTTGTTGGCAATCTCAACCACGCGCACCTGCTCTGGAAGCATAAGACGGGCATTGGCGTACTGGTCTGAGTTGGCGCCAACGGTAACCGGCTCGAATTGGGCGATAGCGCTGGCTACAGCCGTGAAAGCCGCCTGGGCAGGTTTACCCCCCAGGCGCCAGTTATCAGGACGTTGTGGCCACAGCATCCAGGCGCCAGCATGCGGATCGAATTCAGCGGGCATGCGGAAGCCGTCTGAACGAGGGGTGCAGGACAAGGTTTCCACCATGATGTTATCCGTTAAGATCGAGATCGCTTAGGAATGCGTCGATTTTTCCCTTATGGTACGCCCTCAGCTCTTCTGAGGGGCGCGCCAAGCGCGGGTACAGGAAGTAGACCAGCAGGCCTTTCTCTGTATGCAGGCGATTTTCGGATTGGTCAAAGATGATCGAGCGGGGGTTGTCCATGACCTCGTCGGTAGCTTCAACCCCGCGCGAAGCCGGCAGGCAATGCATGAATTTGGCGTGATCGGGGGCGTGGTTGAATAGTTCTTTGTTCACCTGGTAATCGGGCATGAAGGCAGCCCGGCGCTCAGGGATCTCGTCCTCCTGCCCCACCCACCACCATAGGTCGGTATAGATGAAATCCGCCTCCCGTACAGCCGCACGCGGGTCGGAAGTAATGGTCAGCGAGCCCCCAGACAGGGAGCAATTTTGACGGGACCATTTCACCCAATCGGCAGGTGGTTGGTATCGCTTGGGAGCGGCATGGGTAAAGTGCATACCCAGCCGGGTGCAAATCAGCATCAAGGAGGATAATACGTTGGTAGCGTCACCGATGAAGGTAACATGCAGATCCTCCAGCTGCTTCCTGGAGGGCATATGCTCGATCATCGTCAAGGCGTCACATACTACCTGTGTGGGGTGGTTGTAGTCGGTCAGGCCGTTGATCACCGGCACCTCGGCATACTGCGCCAGCTCGAGGACAGTACTGTGCTTCAAAGTGCGCGCTTCGATAACGTCACACATGCGCGAAAGCACCTTAGCGGTATCGTACATCGATTCGCGTTCACCCAGGTGGATCTCACCGGGCTTCAAGTACAGCGCGTGACCTCCCAACTCTGTCATAGCTACTTCGAAGGAGACGCGCGTACGGGTAGAGGGTTCCTCGAAGATCATCGCCAGGGAAGCGCCTTCGAGCAGTTTAGGCGTACAAGCCTGCTGGCTGGCTGCCTTGATCACCCGGGTCAACTGGATCATATCGAGCAGCTCTTTTTTCGTGAAGTCTTGCGTATCGATGAAATGTCTTAGAGTCATGGCAGGCTCCTGGGAGGTAGGTGGTTGGCTATTCTGAATTGTACGTTATTTTTAAGTTTTTTATCAGGATTCACCGCTTCAAGCGACACAATGAACATCACTGCTCGCCTTGCCTCCCAGGCAGGCCCAGGGAAGAACATGGTGAGTGTATACAGTTAGAATAAAGCATGTCTATCCCTGCCACTGGCGAAGTACTTCCCTGGGCGAGGCTAATATACCTCCAATTACTTCCCCAGGACTCTCCAAGACAACGATCCCGGTAAGCCATTTGACCCAGAACCAGCCACGCCGGTCGGGAACAACAGCCCGTAAAGGAAAACCGTGCTGAGGCGATAGGGTCTCACCCGTCACATGTGTAGCCAGGAGGATCTTACGGGCTTCTTGCATGGGGTAAGAGTGGTTGTAGCCTGTGGCTGAGATCAGCCTTACCCCGGCTGCCCCATCCAACATCCCGGCCTCATTCAATAAGGCGATGAGGGGCAGTCCTTGCCAATCCTGTATGCTATACCAGCCGTTCGTACAGTCAAGCGTGGCAGCCAAGACATAGGGCCTTGGCGCCAGTATACCCTGGTAACCCACCTGGAGTGGGGTATGAACGGCCCCGCGGATCTCCAATCTCCAACTCTCCAGGTCGAGGGAGGGGGGACTCTCGCCGACGACCGGGAAATCGTTGCCCGAATAGATTCCAAAGGCGCGCGAGCCTGTAACAGTACGCCGGGGTATCTGCTCGGTCGAGCGCGCTTCAGCCACGTAGGCCGCCAGGCGGGCCCCTACTATCCCAGCGCCTGTCAGGCCCAGGACCTTCAGGAAATCGCGCCGGGTCAAGAAATCGCGCTTGCTCGGATTTGGCCAACGCCATAAGACGTGGATGGCGATAAATGGCAACAGCAGCAATCCTAAGATCCAATGCCAGGATAAAAGTGTTTGTCCGAGGATGCTGTAGGGCCCCAGGCGCCACATCCACAGGAAACCTAATATAACCACCAGCAGGATCAAATGGGCAAACACGACGGAAAGAAGGACGATAACGCTGCGGTCGACTGACTTGTTCATCCCCCTTAACAACGAGCGGTAGATGACGGCAACTTTCCAGGGAGCAAGCACGAGCAGAGGTATCCCGACGATACGATGCAGGTCGAATACCCAGGGCTGCCAAGTGCCGTACAGCATGACAATGCCCGAAATCCCCTGGAGCAGCAGCAGCGCTAACAACAGGATGTTGATAAAACGGTCAGTTTTGGTGAGACTGCCGGTGGCCAATTTTCCCTCTACTATTTATAGGTTCACAGACCCGCATTATTACTCCGGGCGATACGGACCAATCCAATGGCGATACACCAGGCGGCCTCCGAAAAAACCGCCTGCAATAAGAGAGATGGTAATAAAAAAAGAAAGGCCAAGACCAGCAAAGAGGATGAAACCATAGCGATCCTCCAACCTTGCGAACAGGTTGAACGTGGCAAGGAAGACTGTCATATCGGTCAATATAAAATGGATCCAACCCACTGGCAGGGCACGAGCCCGCTCAATCGTCAGGAAGTCGATCAGGCCGGTGAAAACAGACGCAAGGCCGGTAAGCCAGCCTGCCAGGATCAGCCAAAAGGAAAAATCAGCCCAGAACCGGTCGGCGAACCACCAGAAGAGCAGGTCGGTCAGCAAGGCAGCGCCTAAAAAGGCAATCGGAAACCCAACGATTGCTGGATGGATGGGATGTTTCCGTATAGCTACAGTACTGGGTACGCCCTTAAAGGCGCTGCCCGGTTCGGTTCCTTCCATAAATGGCTCCGAGTAACTCAAGGAGTTTCTACGATAATGACTCCCGCCATCCCTGCACCACCTGTTCCTCCATGGATATTACAGTGGTATGGGTAGGTGCCCGGTTCATTGAAAGTATGCTCAAACCGGTTTGCATATTGAAGAGTGCCACTGTCAAAGGACCCATCATCCGCCGTTACCGTATGTGGTAAATCTCCGCTGTTTGTCCAAATGACAGTCGTCCCTGGAGAAACGGTCAACTCTCCTGGCGAAAAGGCCGAGTCAATGACTGAAACCCGGGCCTCTTGTACAACGGCTTCCTCCTCCAGGCCGCCGGTTATCTGGAAAGGTACATTCACAACTTCCCCTTCCCTCAGCACCGGTTGGTCAGGTCCTGGGAACTCGTATTCTCCAACCGTACCGGCGTCTTCATGCAACATGGCGTGTAATGTACCAGTGGCATTCGCTACGTCAATTTCAACGACTACATCCTCTTCCATATCAATCACGGGCGCATAGCCGATAACCGGGCCAGGCGCGCCGTCCTGGTCAGCATGGATGACGATCCATCCGGGGCCGGGGCTGCTGACCAGGTCGATCGTCACACTACTATCCAGAATTTCCTGGTCGCTGACCTCTACATCCGCTTCCGCTTCTGGCGTAGGCGTGGCAACAGGCTCAGGCGTAAGTACTGGAGATGGGGTTATGCCTGTTTCCGGCACGATCTCATCCACGGGCGTCTCTTCCGGTACTGTCGGAGTAGCCGGCTCCATCACCATTGGCTGGCATGCTACCAAGAGCATAATTATCGCCGTGTAAATCACAAAAACGAGCCCCTTTCCGGCTCGTTTTACCTGCCTAGTTTCCATATGTCGATCTCCTTTCAATCTATTATTCGAGCTTATGCTTTCTCGAAGCAAGGGCTTTTCATCCGGTAAAAAGAAACCGGGCGATAAGCCATCTGTCCTCGGTTTTGGGAATTCCTGTTGAGCAAAGATGCAAGAAGATATTTTTTAAATCTTCTCTATTAATCAATAATCCTACCTTTCAGGTCCATTTATGTCATTGGGTGATTTCCCTAATCAACCTCCGGGTTTTCCCTAGTTCCATATACTAACTTGTATTCGCTGGAAACAATTTACCTAATTGAGTCGTCAATATTACTGAGATTGTTTATCGGTTATATCTTTATCGGGTCTTGTTGCACGAGAGCCTTACGATCGGTTTATGGCGCTCACAAGAGAACCTAACTCAATCACCTTAATCCATTCATACTTATGGTTACGAATACTTCCGACCTCGACAATTTCATCGAAAACGACTGGCAGTTTCTGGGGAAGCTCAATCTACCTATAGATATGTACACCGATGGCATGATCGGTGAATGGCTTTCTGAAACCCTCAAGCCGCTCAAACTGCAAGTTGATTTTATCGACAAAGTCAGCTCTTCCACCAGGCAAGCTGTGCATCGCGCCTTGCTGGATGATAAAAGAGGCGCCTTCGATCACTTCCACTTGCTCATATATTCTCAAAAACATCGTTCTGATCATTCAAATACATGGGGATTTTTTCGAATTGAAAAAAACGAGCAAAGCCCAACTGAAAAAGTGCATGCCGGTCACGCGATTGAAATATATCTCTATCCAGAGGGGCACCGGTAAAGTCGTTCATCCTGACCGGCAGGGATAACACGCTTGCCTTCGCCATGCATCAAAAAGGCGCTCGTCTGTTTCGATCTTCATGATCAACGAAGCCGAGCATCCCACTTTAGCTGCTAGACCAATTTGCGTTAAATCCAGGGCTTTACGCCTGCGCCTGACCCAGTATCCGAAGGAATATTCCATGCTTGATGACTAGACAAATCAATACAGTATAAATCGGACTATTTTACTACTAATTTCCTGTTAATAAACGGGAAATCGATACTCAAAGGTAAGCTGAAATCATTTACAATTACGTTGGTCGCACCGCCTGCCTGGAGAAGAGGCAGCCAGTTGCCCTAGAAGCCTCAATCCAGCCGCGAGCTTAGCATTATTTTCAGACCGCGCGAAAGATGGCAAAACATAGCCATAGGAAAACGATAGGGATCACGCTCCTACTATGTACGACCGGTTTCACCTTGGCCGGCTGGCTATGCAACCTTATCTACCTCCCAATGAGCGCCGGGGAGAGCTCATTTACCCCCAGCATGCTCGTCAACTCCCCACCCCTGACCAGCCTTCCGCCTACCCCTTCCCTCACGCCGCTATCGCCTCTTCTGAACACCCCCACTTTTACCCCTGCACCCACAATTACCCTCACACCCTCCTCAACCTCTACCCTTCCACCAGCTTTCACAACCAGCCCCACAACCTCATCCACACCCGTACCAATTGGAGCCGCATGCCTCCCTCCATCAACTGCCCGCCAGGCAGTCACGGTCACGCGGGTTATCGATGGGGATACGATCGATGTTCAATTAGAAGATGGAGGAATTTACAGGGTGCGCTATATAGGGATCGATGCACCCGGCAGAGATGAAGCCTGGTTTGTTGATGCCAATCTTGCAAACAGTGAGCTGGTGGAGGGAAAAACCATCATGCTGGTGAGAGATGTCTCAGAGGTTGACCAGTACGATCGATTGCTCCGATACGTACTGGTTGATGATATTTTCGTGAATTACGAGCTGCTGCGCAGAGGATTGGCTGATGCCGTTACCTTCCCCCCGGACGTGGCCTGCGCAGAGACCTTTTCGGAGGCCTCGCGATCGGCCAGGCAAGCCCAGGCGGGGATGTGGGGACCGTTGCCTGAGGCGCCAGCAGGCGAGGCTCCAACCCAAGAGGATAGCCAGCGGAGCAATTGCGACCCTTCCTACCCAACAGTTTGTATCCCTCCTTATCCTCCGGACCTGGACTGCAAGGACATCCCATACCGGCGCTTCCAGGTCAAGCCTCCCGATCCGCATTTCTTTGATGGGGATTTCGACGGTCTGGGATGTGAGGGATGAAACCTCGATACCCACTCGCTGGACTTAAAAGTTCCGCGCTGATAAGATAAAAATGCCAATTCTAGATCCGGACCGAGCGGCTGAACGATGGGGATTTACTGATGAAAACTGATCCTTCTTTCCAGGAAGCAAAAGATGTACTTTCGGCAGTCCCGTACTTCTCAGGACTGGAACCTCACATCCTGGACACCATCACCAGGTCTGCGATTGCTCGAGTTTATGATCCAGACCAACTGGTCCTGCTGGAAGGTGAACCGGCTTCCGGTTTATACACCGTACAGTATGGTTGGCTGAAGGTCTCCAAGATAGCGATTGACGGGCGCGAGCAAATCTTGCAGCTGCTGGGGAGCGGGGAGGTCTTCAATGCCGTGAGCGTCTTCTCAGGCGCACCGAACCCGGCTTCAGTGACCGCCCTAGAGACCACCCGCTTATGGATGATCGGTCGCCAGGCTATGCTCAAGCTGCTCGACGAAAACCCGGCCATCGCTCGCCTGATCATCCAGGATCTAGCCGGGCGGGTCACCCACCTGATCTCCCTGGTGGAGGATCTTTCCTTGAGGACGGTTGAAGCACGCCTGGCGCGGCTTCTACTGGAACAATCCATCGGAAATTCCCTGCAGCGCAAGAAGTGGGCTACCCAGACGGAAATTGCCTCCCGCCTTGGGACGGTCCCGGATGTCCTCAGCCGAACCCTACGTAAACTGTCAGACCGTGGATTGATCCAGATCGACAGGCAGGAAATCCGAATTCTGGACAGGCATGAACTGGAAACGATCGCCATGATCGAGGGATAACCTGTTCATTATTAAGGAGAATGCCACTCTGGAAATGAACCGGTGGATTCATGACCGGTCGAAAGCCGGATGCTATTCCCCCCAACCTCTTCTATCCATTCTACCGGAACCATCCAATAACCGTTCTCCTCCGGCAGACGGCTGAGCAAGATATGCGTCGAACGCATCTCTGTACTGTTCATTACGACAGCAGCCACTTTGCCGAGCTCCCGGCCTTCCTTCGAAAGGATTGGCATACCTCGGCTGACCTGGAACGGACGAGAGCGATTACCTTTTGGAAATACAAAGCCGCTGGCCATCAGCTTGACCCTGTTTTCGCTTGCTCCATCTGCCCCTCTCTCTGAATGGCTTACCTCCGCCATCTTGCGTCCCTTCCAGTGTAAAGATTAAATCCCAACCCATACATAACTGTAAAGATCATACCCAACCCCTGGGCTGGTTTCAACGACTTATGTCGGAAATCACCCGCATCACTCCAGGTTCACTAACGGCGTGATTCAAGCCGACCTGCACAAAATTTCTCGCCCTAACCCATCATCTCAAACCGAAAATTACTTCTTCAAAATCGACAAAAGTCGTGGAAGGAAGCGATCTTTGCCCATAGAATGGACAATATGAGTAAAAAATCTCTGGAAAGAGATCGGATGATTTGGGAGGAAACAAGGATGAATGAAAAACCAAAGGACCAGCAAGAGGGCAATAAACTTTCGGACAAGAAGATCAAATTCTCTATCGGGTACGTCATCGTGGCGATCCTGGTGATGAGCCTGATAAGGAGTTTTCTAGGTGCGCAACTCGCGGATACTGAGATATCTTATAGCGAATTCAAGCGTGCCCTGGCAAATGGGGAGGTAATGAGCGTCACGATGGACGAGACCACCATTGCCGGGATCATGAAGCAGGATGAGAAAGCTTTTTATACGGTCAGGGTAGACGACCCAAACTTGATCGATGAATTAGATGCCATGCAGGTGGAAATAACAGGGAAAGTGACCAGCGACGGGGCCCTGGGAGCTTTGCTGGGTTGGATCCTGCCGCTGGCATTGATAGGAGCCTTCTGGTACTTCATGCTCAAAAGGATGAAAGGCGGCAGTGGCGGAAGCAGCATCTTTTCCATGGGGAAGAGCAAAGCACGCGTTATCAAAGGTGAACAATCCGGGGTAACCTTCCAGGACGTGGGCGGAGCCGGGGAGGCGAGCATCGAGCTGCTGGAGGTCACCGAATTCCTCAAGGATCCGGGCAAATTCCAGCGCCTGGGTGGAAAGATGCCCAAAGGGGTGTTGTTGGTGGGCCCGCCAGGCACAGGCAAGACCCTGCTGGCGAAAGCCACGGCCGGGGAAGCCGGTGTGCCGTTCTATTCGCTTAGTGGCTCAGAGTTCGTCGAGATGTTCGTGGGTGTAGGCGCCAGCCGAGTACGCGACCTCTTCGAGCAGGCCAAGAAAACAGCTCCCAGCATTATTTTCATCGATGAGCTGGATGCCATCGGCGGGAGGCGAGCAGGCATCGGAGCTACGAACGTGCATGAAGAACGCGAGCAAACCCTCAACCAGCTCCTGGCCGAAATGGATGGCTTCGAATCGACTCGCGGAGTGGTCGTGCTGGCTGCCTCTAATCGCCCTGAAGTGCTCGACCCGGCGCTACTGCGTCCCGGCAGGTTCGATCGCCAGATATCGGTCGACCTTCCTGACCTGGCCGGTCGCCAGCAGATCCTCGAGATACACGCCCGACCGGTCATCCTGGACGAAGACGTCGATCTGGATGTGGTTGCTCGCGTCACGCCTGGTTTCTCAGGCGCCGATCTGGAAAATGTGGTCAACCAGGCCGCGCTGCTGGCTGCCAGGCGAGGAAAAGAGGCCGTGCAGATGACGGATTTCAACGAGGCCATTGAAAGGGTGGTGGCTGGCTCAGAGCGGCGCACACGCACCATGAACGAGAAGGAGAAACACACAGTGGCGATCCATGAGTCGGGTCATGCACTGGTAGCCAGCTTACTCCCGGGCATCGACCCGATCCATAAAGTCTCTATCGTACCGCGCGGAAATGCCCTGGGCTACACCTGGCAGCGACCCAGCGAAGACCGGTACTTGATGAGCGAAGCCGACCTCCAGAACAAGCTGGCGGTGCTCCTGGCGGGACGGGTAGCGGAAGCCATCCATTTCGGTGAGGTGTCTACCGGCGCAGCCGATGACCTGGCCCGGTCTACAGACCTGGCTCGCCGGATGGTGACGGAGTATGGCATGAGCCCCAGGCTGGGACCGGTGCGGCTTGCAGCAGAGTTACAGCCCAATTACCTGGGCAATTTCAACGGCCTGGACGCGCGAGTTAGCCCGCAAACGGCCGCCAGGGTTGACGAGGAGACACTGCGAGTCATCGAGGCAGCTGTGAGCAAGGCATGGAGCTTGCTGGAAACCCATAAACCTGCACTGGAGAATCTGGCGCGGTTATTGATCGAGAAAGAGACCGTGGAAGGCGAGGAGCTGGCTGCCATTTTGGATCAGCCAGCTCGATCCAACGGGCGCCATCTACCGGTGATGATGGACATCCAGGAAGGACAGCTTACCCCAATTGAAAAGCAGGCTCGTTAAGGTGCTTAGCACAATTTTTCAAGCTCCAGGATCAATGATGAGAAAGCGAGGTTTGAACTATGTTTTCCAATCCAATGTATTTACTGCTTATCGGACCCATGCTACTGGCCTGGTTGTCGCAGGTCAAGGTGCGCAATATCTATAAAAAGTTCGATGAAAAACCAAATAATCACGGGTACCGCGGAACGGATATCGCCAGGCGCCTGATTGCTCATTACGGCCTGGCAGGTATAACCATCGAAAAGACGCAGGGTTATCTCACGGATCATTACGACTCCCGGGCGAATGTCTTGCGCCTTTCGGATGGCGTAGCGAATGGCAGCTCGATTACATCTCTGGGTATCGTAGCCCATGAGGTAGGCCATGCCCTCCAGGAAGCCGAGGGTTATCACTTCATGCGCCTAAGGAGCATGCTTGCACCGCGAGTCGCAAAAATCACGCAGTGGAGCTCGGTCGCCTTTATCGGGGGCTGGCTCCTTGGGATCCCGGTTTTGATGGCACTCAGTGCTTTGATCATGGCAGGGATGGTGGTTTTTTCGCTCGTGACCCTGCCGGTTGAGAAAAACGCCAGCGATCGTGCACTGGCGTCTCTGGAGATGACCGGGCTTGCAGCAGGCGAAGAGCGAGAAGGCGTCAAGAAAGTATTAAGGGCGGCCGCGTTTACGTACCTGGCAGGTTTCGCCCAACGATTCGGAAGATTCCTTTTCTACGTCCTGGTGATTGCAATGGCAAAGGGGTTTACCAGCCCCTTATAAATGAG
>CAZAQS010000160.1:0-10468 GCA_964486825.1 uncultured Anaerolineaceae bacterium
GCTTGCCAGTGTAATCACTGCAAGAGACAAAAAGATGGTAAAGCAGCCACGCTTACCCATAGATTTACCGGTTTTGGAGATACCATTCATTGAAATCATTATAAACCCCTACTATTAAAGAAATCATTAAGAAAAGCACCCGGTAAGAGTAGAAATACCTCCTGGAATCAATGGCTGAACCAATTGAAACAATTATTGCCATTTCGTCGTCGTCAGCGTTTCCAGATATAGCTGAACGTTATCGCTTTCGTCCCCGCCAGCCTGGCCAGTGAAGCAAAAATCTATCTCTTGATGGGCATGGGGACTCACCATCTCGGCGCTCCCCGCCCGCTGGAGAACAAAGCTGTTCTGATCGCTCCGCAAGGGCGCCTCGCCTACTCGTATCGCAAGAACCACCCGGTTCCCGGCGATCCGCTCATACCTGTTCATCCTTTCAAATTGGGCCGCCTGGCGTCCGTATTTGCTATGATGTGGATCGGATCCAACCGGCTATACGGTTGAGACAGCCGTTCCCGCCTCCTGGGCCACCAGGCGGGCCAGGTTTTCCAGCGCTCCCAGCGCCCGGTAGGACCAGAAAGCCGCGTTCAAGCGGATATAGTTGCGGTACTTGGGTGTGACCGAGAACATATAGCCCGGCGCGATGCTGATGCCTTGCGCCAGGGCCGGTTCGTATAACTTCAACGAGTCTACGCCCTCCGGAAGCTGCACCCACAGCACATATCCGCCGCGCGGGCTGGTGACCCTGGTCCCCTCCGGGAAATGTTTCAAGACCGCCTGCCCCATCAGCGCCATACGGTTCTCATACTCACGCCTCAATCGCCGCAAGAACAGGTCGTAGCCTCCGCTGGTCATATAGGCCGCCACAGCCATCTGTGGCAGGGGAGCTGTGCCCAGGTTCAGGGCCATCTTCCGGCGCCGCACCTGTTTGAAATAGCGCCCGGGCGCCAGCCACCCCAGGCGATAACTGGGCGAGATATCCTTGGAGAAAGACGAGCATAACAGCACGCGCCCCTGGCTATCGTAAGATCGGGCCACGCGCGGCCGCAGCTGGTCGAAATGCAGCTCACCGTAGATATCGTCCTCGATCAAAGGGATATCGAACTCCTCCAGCATCTCCACCAGGCGGCGCTTGTTCTCGTTCGGCATCAGGCTTCCCAACGGGTTGCTGAAATTGGTCACCAGTACCAGCGCTTTCACCGGGTGGTGCTCCAGGGCAAAGTGCAGCGCTTCCAGGCTGATCCCGGTCTCGTGGTGGGTTGGTATCTCCAGCACGCGCAGGTGGTGGGTTTCCAGCGCCTGGAGAACACCGAAATAGGTCGGCGATTCGATTGCCACCAGGTCGCCTGGCTCGCAGATCGTGCACAAAGCCAGGCTCAAAGCCTCCATCGTGCCGTTCGTGATCAGGATCTCCTCCGGGTGCAGCTCGGCCCCGGAGCGTAAAGCGCGTTGCGCCACTGCTACACGCAACTCCTCGATCCCCTCCGGTGTCCCGCTCACCCTTAACCGGATATCATTCGTCCTCGCCGCTGCCGCAATCAATTTATTCAATTTGCGGATCGGTAACAGGTCCGGGTCGGGGATGGCTGCTCCAAACTGGACCACACCCGGTTGGGTCGATTCGTGCAACATGCGCAACATCAGCCCGTCCAGGCTGACCGTTTGGGGCTCGATCGAGGAAGCCGACATCACTGGCTCCGGTGGCGGCGCCACCAGCCGGTGACGCACGTAGTATCCGGACTGGGGCCGGGCCTCGATCCAACCCTGGTCCTCCAGCCTTTGATAGGCCTTCAGCACAGTCGATACGCTCAAGCCCTGTTCCTTGCTGACCTGTCGCACA
Organism: uncultured Anaerolineaceae bacterium; assembly: GCA_964486825.1. Classification (GTDB taxonomy): domain Bacteria; phylum Chloroflexota; class Anaerolineae; order Anaerolineales; family UBA4823; genus CAZAQS01. The sequence continues at coordinate 1,838 of CAZAQS010000160.1, forward strand.
GAAGGAATTCTGTCACCCGGCCTGTAAGTGCCCTTTTCGATCTGCCGGGAGATATCCGCTGCCAACACCTGGTAAGCCAGCCGCCTCGTCATTGCCTCTTTACCTCCCGATCAAGAATGGGCGCCTTATTCATTTCTACTCACCTCTCTGCCGGATGTACTCCGAAATATCCGCGTTGTAGACCACTTCCTCAATCGTAAAGATCGCCCACGGCGTTCCTTCATCCGCCCAGGTGACCGCCGTGACAAGTGGCAGCATGTACCCATCCAACATTCCCCACTCCAGGACATCGTTCAACCACAGGGTCTTCTCTTCGCTGTCCGTCCCCTTGAAGCGCATCGATTCCATCCTCCGCAGATAGCCGGTCGCTGGATCGAAGCTGACGGTAAAACGCTCTTCAGTTTCAACAAAGGGTACCACCAGCACCGCCGTATGCTCGTCTACAGGCTCCCAGCGCGCCTGGGGGTCCGTGACCCATACCCCCGGCATCCCCACGGCTTCCGCCCACAAGGCCAGGTTTGCACCCTGGTCGACTTCCGGCCCCTCGCTCACTCCAAACGGCAGCTCCAGCCGCCCCTTGCCACCCAGGAAATGCTCGTTGACCTTCATCAGGGGGTATCCTGCGAAAGTAGCCTCGATATAATGCCTGTAATCCTGGCCCGTTTCATGTGTGAAGCGGAAGCGGGCCGGGAAAGTGATTCCCATGACCCGCAGCTGGCCTCGCCCGCTGGAGACCGCCGACTCGATCACCGGAATCCTGTCCCCATAAATCTGGCGGTAGAATCGCTCCACAGGCCCGGGCAGCCCCTCCGGCAGCGGGACGCTCTCCACCTCTCCACTTCTGCGTGAAAAGGGAGCAAATGGAGACGGTCGGATCTTCAACCCCAGCCAGGCCACGAATACCAGGCCGGCCAGGATGGCTAACAGGCTGAATAATTTTTTCAATTGAGCTTCCTCCTCTGCGATTACCCGTACAGACTTGCAGGATTTAAGCATAACAGTTTGGCAAAATACTAACTGTTATGGGTATAGTTTCAATTCTCTGCATCTGTTATTTTATTACCATATCCGTATAATGTAAAGTGTCCGGGAACGATCACCTTAGAGGTAACCGGAAATTGGCAAGCTTTTTATAGACTGAAAAGAGGGAAACCATGATCACATACTCGAACCCAAAGACCCGCACAGAGTTGGACGGACGCCAGACGAAAGATCGCATCCAGCTCTCCGCAAACCGCATCTTTCGCATCGACCAGCGCCTTGGCGATATGGAAATCCAGGCCCTCAACGGCACTTTATGGGTGACCCTGACCGACGACCCGCAAGACTATGTCCTCAAAGACGGGGATCGTTTGTCCGTGCGCGGCAAGGGCACCATCCTGCTCGAAGCCCTGTCCGAGGCCAGCTTCACGATCAATTAAATCATAATACCTGAAACATCCCCTCCAGCGAGGGGATGTTTTGCTTTAAGATCCTCGATCATCCCGGTACCAGCTCTTCCAGGATCTCTGGCGCGTACCGCACCAGCAGTGAGAAATGTCCCTCGATCAAGCCTTGCGTACCCTGGCGTAAGACTTCCCGTACGCTGTTGAACATGGCCTTCTGCCCAACGGGATCGGAGAGCGCCTGCTGATCCACTTCCGGGACGGTAGCCTTGATATGGCTGAAAAAGATCAATGGCTTCCGTCTGGTGGCCCGAATTCTTCATAGCACAGGTGCTGGCCATCTGGCAGTTGCATCGATTTACTCCCCGTCAATTTCCGTCCCCGCCTCGCGTTCCAAAAACATCCAGCGGTGCCCTTCCAGGTCCTCAGCCCGGTAGCGCCGGCCGGGAAAATCGCTCTTTGGTTCGCTCAGGATTACCGCTCCGGCAGCCTTGGCCCGTTCATAATGCGCGTTAACGTCCTCCACATACACCAGCACCCCGTCGATGATCCAGGGCGAGTCCAGCCAGCGCTCCGCCGCCTCGCAAGTTTGACGGTGGCGTTTCGGACTCTGGTAATGCGGCGTCGGGGTAGCCAGCATGATCATGCCGGCGCCTGTCTCCATCTCCCCGTGCGATAGCTCACCATCCGGCCCGATCAAGCGGGAGATCTCGCCGAAACCAAACGCCTCCGCCAGCCAATCCATCGCTGCCGCGCCGTCCTCATATGAAATCATTGGTACTACACCACATGCCATCCCTGACTCCTCCTTTACCTGAAACCTTATGTTGATTAATTTTATCCCTTCCCCGCCCCATTAAGGGAGGGGCCAATGGAGAGCTCTTTCCTTTTCCTTTAGGGGAGGGGCTAGGGGAGAGGTCTGTTGAAACCATCTCAAGAACCAACTTCTACCTCTGAAGCCAAATCCTGGAACAACCTCAACCACCCGCTCGTAGCCATGCCTCCCTGGCTCCAACCCAACCGGACGATAACCGTATCAAATTCCGGGTTTACATAGATATATTGCCCATCCTTCCCCAGGGCCAGGTAATCGCCCATGATCTCGGAAGCCAGCCACCATGAATAGCCATAGTTCCAGAAGCCAATTGAAATGAAATCATCCGGCCAGCCTTTTGGGTCAACCCCTGCCCGTTGAGTCGAGCGCTGGATCCATTCCGCCGGCAACACCTGCTTACCTTCCCAATCCCCCTGCCGCAGGTAAAGCCGGCCGAGCTTGGCGAAGTCGCGCCCCGTCGCAGCCAGGCAGCACCAGCTCTTCTCCAGGCCGCCTTCCCGGTCCACCGTCCAGATCCCCTCTCCCTCCATTCCCAGTGGCTCCCACAAGCGTTGCTGCATATAATCAGAGATCGTCAGTGGCGACAAGGCCCGCTCCAGCGCCAGCGAGGCCAGTGCCGTATCCCCAGACTTATAGCGGTACACTCTGCCCGGCTCATCTACTACCCGGAAATCCAGCATCATCTTCTCAAGGTCGGGCGTGTAGTTGAACAAAACGTGCACCCCAAACGGGTTATCATTTTCCACGTAAGTCGACCCGGAGGTCATCGTCAGCAGGTGCTCCAGCGTAACCCCCTCGAAGCCCCTTCCTGAGAGCTCGGGCACGAAATCGGTCACCGCCTGCTCCACGGACTGGATATAACCATCCTCGATAGCCGCCCCGATCAACATCGAGGTGATCGACTTGCTGGCAGAGAAGGCCTGCGAGAGCGCCTGGCGTGAATGGCCCCGGTAGTAGCGCTCGAAGATCAGCTCATCCCCCTTCACGACCAGGAAGGCGATCGTATCGCTGTCTTGCAACACATCTTCCAGGTTTCGTGCCGCGCCCTCACCGATCTCGACCGGCACAGGCAAGCTCCATCCATCCGGGCTCTCCCGAAACCGGTAAGGAGAAGCGCTCACTTGTAGCTGCCGGCTGGGATAGTGCTTGAAATCATCGATCTGTGTTGGCCCATTCCGGAGCAAGCGCCCCATGGCTGTCATCCCGGCTGTAAAACCGCCCCGCCAGGTCCAGGTAACGACCAGTGCAACCAATACCAGCAGGAACAGGCCCACCAGCGCGGCCATCACCAAGGCACCCCATCTCAAAGCCCTTCTACGCCTCATTTACCCTCCGGAATAGGAGTGATTATATCTGATTGGAAGCGTGTTTGTTGACCCAAACCAACTCCTCATTGCATTCCATTAATTTATTTTCTATAATCAAATAAGCCAGTTTCCTTAACCCACACCTCATCATCCGGAAATCAACTATGGCAGTAAAGGCGCGCCTGCCCACCTCTATGTTCATCTCCATCTGCCTGCCATACTTCATGCTCGTGCTATTCAATTGACTTCCGCCATGATAAAAAATACCTTGCTCACCCCGCTGATGCGTTGGTTCCTGTTTGCCATGATCCTGGCTAACATCGCTGGGACCATGACCAATCTCCTCATGCCGATCTACCTGACGGAGCTGGGCGCCAGCGTGGGGCAGGTTGGACTGGTTTTTACCCTTACCTCGGTCGTTATCCTGGTACTGCAGATCATGGGCGGCTGGATCTCCGATTCGATCGGGCGGCTGCGCGCCATCGCCATCGGCAGCCTTGGAGGCGTGCTTGGGTTTCTCTTCATGCTGTTGGCGCCAAGCTGGCAGTGGATGCTGCTGGCTCTCTCGGTGACTCAGATTCCCTACGCCCTGGTAGGGCCGAGCTTCAGCGCCTTTATCGCCGAAAACTCCACAGAGCAGAATCGCGGCCGGGTTTACGGCCTCACCGATACCATTTACCAGGTGGTGGGCGTGGTCGGCCCGCCGTTGGGTGGTTTTCTGGCCGGATTGTATGGCTTTAAATTCATGCTCTTGATCGCCACCGGCTTCTATACCACCGCCGCCGGGCTGAGGATCTGGATGGCGCGCACCATGCGTTCACCCGGGGAGAGCGAGCCGCGCCAGCTTACCCTGGCTTCCTTCAAGCAAAGCCTGGGATTGATCTGGACATTACTGATGGGCGGCGGGATCGTGACCTGGATCTTCCTCACCGATGGGGTGCGGGATGTGGCTTTTCGCCTGTCGAATGAGCTGCAACCCCTCTACCTGGAACAGGTCATCGGCCTGTCCCTGGCGCAGATCGGCCTGCTGGGCTCCTTCTTTTCCGGCGCCATGATGATCACCCCATTGCTCTCCGGGCGCTTGGCCGATCGCTACGGCGAGCGAGTTCCGATATCTGGCGGGTTCTTGATCATGTTTGCTGCCTTCATGGTCTTCTTGCAAGGCCAGACTTACCCGGCTTTCATCCTGACCTGGATACTGTTCGGCCTGGGGGTGGGGTTGTTCAGCCCGGCTTACCAATCCTTGATCTCCAAGGTCGTACCGCAGCGATCGCTGGGAACCTTTTCTGGGCTGTTTCAAAGCAGCCTGGGGTTTATCTCGCTGCCAGCGCCCTGGGTCGGGGCGCTGTTATGGGTACGCTTCGACCCGCGCTTACCATTCCTGATCACGGCCATCCTCTCGCTGTTCACCGTCATCCCCACCTGGTTGAAGTTCAAGCTGCCCGAGCAAAAGCCGATTCAGCCAGCGCATGCAGACTAACTCATGGCCTGGGCTGCCACGATAGGCGCTGTCCTAGCGCTCGCTGGGATACTGCTCTTCTTGTTCCCTGAAGGGATGCTGCCCACCTGGCCCTGGACGATAACAACCCTCACTGCACGGGTCATGGCGGCAATTTTCATCCTGCCCGGCCTGGTTGGGTTGAGCATTGCTTTAGAGGGCAGCTGGAGCAGCGCCCGTTACCTCTTACAGGCCCAGGCTTTTACCATCGTTCTCATGCTCATCGCTGTGTACGTGGCGCGCGCTGACTTCGATTGGAGCCGTCCTGTCAGCTGGATTTTCACCACTGGCCTGGCGGGTGTCTTGCTCTTGATCCTGTTAACCTATCTTTCAATGAGAGAATGAAAAGAGAGAATGAAAAACAACCATTATCATTTCATCACCTGCTGGCGTGTACCTGGAACCGTGGAACAGGTAGCCGACATCCTTGCGGATGCTCCAGACCTGCCCCGCTGGTGGCCTTCCGTTTACATCGACGTTCAGGAAACAAACCCCGGAGATGAAAACGGGATCGGAAAAGAAGTTACCCTCTATACCAAAGGCTGGTTGCCGTACACGCTGCGTTGGAGTTTTCGCGTCACAGAGTCTGATTATCCGCATGGCTTTGCTCTGCAAGCCTGGGGAGATTTCCTCGGGCGGGGTGAGTGGAAGCTCCGCCAGGACGGTGAGTGGGTTTTAGTGACTTACGAATGGCAGCTTCGAGCGGAAAAACCACTCCTGCGCCGACTCTCCTTCTTGCTGAGACCGGTCTTCGAGGCCAACCATCGCTGGGCCATGGCCCGCGGTGAGGAGAGCTTACGCCTGGAGCTATCACGTCGCAACGCTTCCGTCCAAGAGCGCAGCCAAATGCCCCTACCGCCAGGTCCTACCCATCTGCGCACCTTCCTTCTGCCGGCAGCCCTGGCACTGTCCTTGATACTAGTAAGCGGGATTATCTTACGCCGCCGGATGGGGCTTGTTCGGTTACGAACTTTCTTTGCTTCCCACCACTCTAACTTGACATAAGGATGTTTCAGTCTCACATGACCAGATCAAAACCAATATTGGCTGTCATAATATCGTCTCGAATTTCCACGGCAAAGCCAGATTGGCAAGAGCCTGGGGTTGGGTTTCGCTGGATGACAATGAAACCTATTTACAGCCGGTAACTGATGCCCAAATGTTGTACTCGAGCGGGGTGAATATTTTTGTGAAGTGTAATTAAAGGTTGGTCGCCCTCCTCCCCGGCTGATTCGCCGGGGACATCATCGGCAATCAGAATAACCAGCTCAAGATTCTCCTACCGGTCAAGTAGATTCCGGTGTTCTTTCCTGCCGCAATCCTTGACCCTGAACGCCTGTGCTTGAATGCTGTTCTCGTACTATAATATCCAATTGGACTAAGTATGTCGAATTATTCAACGAAGGGGTGTTATATATCCGGTTGTCCCATGATCTTAAATTTGAAGGAGGGAGTTAGATGGATCTAGCAGCAATCCTGATCTCGCAGTATCACGCTTCTCTCGAAATGCTCAAGCAGACGATTACCAGGTGCCCGGAGTCGATCTGGAATGCGGCCAGCGACAAGAACAAATTCTGGCAGGTCGCTTACCACGCCCTTTACTTTACGCATGAGTATCTGGCAGACTCTCCGGAAACCTTCACACCCTGGGCGAAGCACCGGGAGGTGTACGACTTCGATGAGACGCAGACCTTCGAGCCTTACGATAAGGAATCCATCCTGGAGTACCTGGCCTTTTGCCAGCAACAGGTCGCCGAAAGGGTACCGCAGCTGAACCTGGATGAACCGGAGGGGCATGGAGATAGATCTATGATCACGTTGGAGCTGCAGATCTACTCGATCCGCCACCTGATGCAGCATACCGGCGAGCTGATGGAGCGGCTCGGCGCCCGAACAGAGGTGGAGATCGATTGGGTGGGATCAATGCATGCCTGAGGGAAATGATTGTGTACGACACACCACGAACCATTGAGCAGATTCAGACCATGCTTGCAGATACACCTGCACGCATCGCTAGCCTCACCGAAGGTCTGTCTCCAGAACAATTGGTGGCCCCTCCACAGTCCGGTGAATGGTCTGCAAGGGATGTACTTGCCCATCTGCGCGCATGTGCTGATATGTGGGGCAAGTACATCGTGGTGATTCTCAACCAGGACAGGCCGACGTTTAAGGCTGTCAATCCCACCACATGGATCAAGCAGACAGACTATCGCGAACAGCAATTTCAACCCTCACTGCAGGCTTTTACTGCCCAACGTGCCGAACTGTTAGCGGTATTGGAGCCGTTGGCGCCCGAAGACTGGTCCCGTGAGGCGACAGTGACGGGGGCAGGAAAGCCGCGCTTACGGACCGTGCATACGTATGGGGAGTGGCTGGCAAACCATGAACGATCACATATCAAGCAGTTCGAACGCATTGTGAGCGCAATGAAGGCTTTGCACCCCCGGCCCAATTCACGCTGATTGGTCAGGACGCAGACGGTCCACTGCCTGAAAAGCCCTATTCGAAAGACGAACTCCAGGCTTATCTCGATCATGGTCGAAAGAAATGCCAGGCCAGGATTGAGGCACTGGCCAACGAACAGGCTCACCGGCGCTGCCGGTTTGATTGGGGCCAGGTCAGTTTCACAGAGTTACTGCTCTACAACATGCGCCATGTGCAGGAGCATGCGGCACAGTTGAGCCTGCTACTGGGGCAGAAGGCCGGTTCTGCTCCGGATTGGGTGACCAGGGCCAAGAGTAAATTCGCCTGACCTGTCAAGCAGCCGAAGTATTTAGATATGTCTGGCTACACGTATAATAAATAGCATGCTGACCATCAATATCGAAACAGCTCGTCGCTTCATCCTCGGCAAGCAGGGCTTATGGCCTGGGCGGCGCTGGCGCGGCATCCAGGGCACGGAGCAGGCCATGCGCGCCATGGAGTACTTGCAGCTCGACCCGCTACAAATCATTGCGCGCAGCCAGGATATTAAGCTGCATAGTCGCGTGCTCGATTACACGCCTGGCAGGTGGGAGGATGTTGCCTACCAGCAGCGCAAGTTCTTTGACTGGGGTGACTGGCTGGCAGCCCGCCCGATGGACGAGCTACCGCACTGGCGCGTGGTCATGCGCCGCGAGCGCGATGGCGATCCCGATTGCGACTCGCGAATTCGCAAAATGGGCTTAGACCACGCCGATGCAATTGTAGAAATGCTGGCCATTTTACACGAGCGCGGTATCGTGAACAACCGCGACTTCGAGATGGCAGAGCGGACACGAACGCAAAGTTATCGCGGCCGCAAGGACAGCTCCGTGGCTTTGTATTATTTGTGGCGCACCGGCGAAGTGATGACGCACCACCGCGAGAACTTCGAGCGCGTGTACGCACTCACTGAAGTGGTCGCGCCGGACCATCTGTTATACGAAAGCGATGAGCATGAGGCGAACCGCTTTTTGATCAAAAAGGAGATCAGCTTCTCCGGCCTATCGCGCCTGAACCGTACGAGTGATGCGTTTCACCGCGGCGTGCCATTTAGCAAAGCCAAGCAGATACGCGAGGGGTTGTTGGCTGACGGCGACCTCATCGAGGTGCAGGTTGAAGGCTGGAAGGCGGTGCACTACGCGC
>CAZAQS010000161.1:0-10425 GCA_964486825.1 uncultured Anaerolineaceae bacterium
GGCAGGAAAACCATATGGGCTATTTCATTATGTACGCCAGGTAGCAACTTGGGTTTAGTATGTAAATATCCTATGTTTTTTCTGAACATCAATAGATATCACCATCCCAAAGGCAGGATGCACCGGATAATCATCCCCGTTAATGGTCGTCTCTCCCTTATTCCATGAACTCTATTTTTGCAACCTCCCCAAATGCATAGCCGGGCGTAGAGGTCAACAGGTCCACCCAGGCCAGTCCATCGTACTCCATCCATTTCGGTGTGTAGCCGTATCGAATGGCCCCGCCCCTATCCAGACATTCCCACTCCCTGCCGTCGGGAGTCCGAAAACGCACGCCGAAGTCCCACTTCGGAGGGCAGGCGGCAGCCCGGTCGACATGGTCCTGCCAGCGCTCTCCCGAGGACATCCTGCTCAAACACTCGCCGTCCACAAAGCGGGCGCAGTTCGGACCGCCCGTCCAGGGTGTGTAGTGGCTGATATGAACTTCCTCCCTCCCCACAACTCGAGGCTCTGTTTCCTCGGCTGCTAACAAGGGCGGCGTTGACCGCGCGAATACCGGCAGCAACATGCTCCAGACACCCTTCAGGGTAAAGGGACGCCTGGGTTCAGGATCACCTCCGCGGCTTTGACGTAATCCGGCAGACCATCGCCGTTGATGTCGATGAACAGGTTGGCGATATTTTGGACCGGCAGGGTCGCCGGTGCTGGTGCAGTGAACACTGCCAGGAAATATCCCGCCAACGACGCGACCATCACCATCAAAGCAATGATCAGGACCAACCGGGTATTCATAAGCGCTTTGCTGCCGTTCAGCCCGAGGCGCGGGGTAGCCTTGCGCACTGTAGGGGATGCAGGCCGCCAACTTCGACCACAGCTTCCAGATCCCCTGGTCTGAGGAATCCGGATGGGTCAGTCTTATAGACCAGACGCAATATTCCAATCGGCATAATCCATCTCCAATGGGGGCATAAATATGGCCCATGTATCTAAGGTGGAACACCATCGATGAACACGGCTATCTCCTTATGGAGTCGACGGGCTAGTGCCATTCCTGGAGCCACGGCCATGCACTCATCTACGGGCCATTGTGGTTCGCCGCTTCCCTCCCTTGAGGGCCAGGTCTTGGTGGGCATTCTTTTCACGGGGGTATGAGCTCAGCGCATACACTCACGCCCCGCTGTTTGGCGAAAAGAATAGAGCGCACCCAGGCTTACGGCGCACTCGTGTGCATATCTGCCGGTGTTGGAGTCCCGGCGCAAAATGCCTGTCTTTAAAAAACGCAATAGGGCCGGCAGCGCCTGCGAAGACAGGTGAGATCAGGCTGGGATCTCTACTTCTTGAGTGGCGGTATGGTATGCTCTTAGCGCATGCCGGAGAGCCCATGCCCGCCCGATGCGATAGCAGAAAACGTCCCCGTTAACGCAAACTGCCTCGCCGCGGTAGAACTGGTCACCGATCTGGATGGTGCACTCAGTCTTTCCGCCGCGAGGCAGGACTTGGGTTGGGTGGAGATCGTTTCGCATGTATCGAATGAGCTTCTTTTTCTTCCCGTCCATGACGTACCGGTAGTGCCGGTAGCTCAGCCTGGCCCCCTTAGGCACTAAGGGAATTGAATCTGGCAGAGCAGTGAGCATCTGGCCCACCCTCTCAGAATCATCTGGGGTTTCCATATCAATCTCCTAGAGTATGGATATATCCGGGCGCTTTGCTGCGCCCGGTTGGTATGCTATTCAGTTGGATATGGTATTGGGGATATAGTATTTGGATCGAGTGTGGTGATTACTTTTCTAGTTCAGATTATATCTCAATAGAACATTTGTTCAAGTACCAAAAGTCATATGACATTCAGCACCGGTCAAGAAAAGGGAAGCAGGTAACTGCAAGGGATAAGTAATTGGTACAGCCGGACATTCTCCATATTGATTACAACCTCGCTCCAGATAAAACCGTTGCGGACCTGGTAAAGGAAGTTAATCAAAAAGGCATAGAAGCACCGGCAATACTGGTCACCGGACAAAGCCCAGAAGATATTGGAAACGAGCTAGTTGAAGAATTGTTTGCCGCCGTGCTTTATAAAAACACCCTTACGCTGCATGTCCTGAGAGAAACAATCCTTACGGCCGTCAACGGCGAGATGTAGTGTCACCACAGGCTTTTATAAAAGTACTAAGGCAACCAAAATCCTTTACCTCACCCATCAATTTAGAAGGAAACAGAAATATTGGTAATCAGTCCTTTGGATATGATTCGAGTGGCATGTCAGAAAGACCACAGGCGAGAAAATTATCAAAACAAAGATCGGATTGTGAGGTCAGTGATTTTATTCTAACGGGAGCGTGACGATAAATATGGCCCCTTCTCCCGGAGCGCTCTCGAAGGTAATGCTGCCTCCATGATGCTCCACAATCTTACGGCAGATGGCCAGGCCAATCCCGTGACCCTCGTATGCGCTCCGCCCGACCAGGCGTGAGAAGGGTTTGAAAAGGCGACCGGCCTGTGCCTTATCAATGCCAATACCTTGATCCTCCACATAAAAATTTATCAGCTCAGGGTCGGAATTCTTTGATGGACGCGTTTGTGCGTATATTTTTACGTATGGAGGAATACCTGGTTTCGTGAACTTCAACGCATTCGATATCAGATTTTGGAATAGCTGCTGCATCTGGACGGGGTCTGCTTCGATCACTCCCAGTTCGCTCAATTCTACTTTTCCTCCGCTCCTCTCGATGAGAATATCCAGGTCGGAGAGCACTTCTCTGACGGTTTGTGTCATATTGACCGATGTGGGAGGCTGGACTTTCTCGGTGACACGAGAATAAGCTAACAGGCTGTCAATCATTGTTTGCATTCGTTTGGCAGCATCCAGCATTCGTTGGATGTAATCCTGCTCGCGCTCACTTAACTTTTCGCTATTATCAGGTCGAGTTATCAATTGGTCGCCAAAAGACCGGATCTTACGCAGCGGTTCTTGCAGGTCATGTGAGGCCATGGTTGTAAAATTCTTTAACTCGTGGTTGAGGTATTCCAGGTCAGCCGCATTTTCCTTGAGCTGTTCTTCATGCTGCTTTTGGCGGGTAATGTCCTTCGCGATGCCGGTCATACGCACCCGGTTCCCTTCCGAGTCTACGTAGCGCCTACCCGCATCCATAATCCAATGCAGGCTGCCATCCGGCCAGATGACCCGGTACTCACTTTCGGATAATTCCTGCTCCCGGCTCATTTTTGCAATATGCTGCTCCTTGGTTTTCCGGTCAGCTGGATGAATGGTGTTCAGGATGACTGCCAAAGAGGTGGCAGTATCGCCAGGCAAACCGAACAGCGCTTTACAGATACCGTCAAATTTAAGCTCGTCCGTGACCAAATCCCAATCCCAAATGCCTACTTTCGTTCCCGTGGTGGCAAGCAGCAGCCGTTCCTCGCTGGCTTGCTGCGCCTCTTCTGCCTGTTTCCGATCGGTGATATCACTCATTATGACCATAAGCCTGTTTTTGTCGGTGGGATCGAGCTTGCTTTCCAGGCGTACATACACACGATCTCCGCTTAGCTTCACCATCCAAATTTCACTGGCCTGGTGCCCATCCTTGAAGGCCTGCTGGCGATGCAGGTAATATTTGTCCTGGTTGTCTCGTTCCACATACTCTGAAAGCTGGCTGTCGATCATTTTTTGCTGCGAGACCCCGATCAGATCTGCCAGGGTTTTGTTGGCCTCCAGAATGCGGTCCCTTCTGTTGATGGTGCAGTAACCGGCCGGGGCATAATTGTACAGATCGGAATACTGGTTGCGAGAGGCTTCCAGCTCCACTTGAATGCGGCGCAGCTCCTCGTTCTGTAAGGTTAGCTCCACTTGGTGGACCTGTAGATCATGGATCAGGGATTGGATATCATCGGATTCAAATCCTTCGAGATCTACCAAATTCCCATTCAGCACTTCTTCTGCCCTTTGCCGCAGTGATTTGGAGCGTTCCTCCTGAGACTGTTCCATTATTCGCAATCCTCCCCGCATATATTTTTCAATCTAAAACAAAGACCTGTGAGATACTTTTTGCCAGCCTCATGAGTACCTCTGCTTCTGAATCCATAAATGCTTCTGGTTCAACTGCATAGATCGCCAGGCCTCCGACCGGTTCGTTTTGGTGGATCAATGGCAGTACGATGAATGAGCTGTAACGGTCTTGCAGCGCATCCGCGTGCAGTTCCACGAAATCCGCGTTTGAGAGAATATGGCGGATCGTGACCGGACGCCCGCTGCTCAGCGCTCTATCCAGCAGCTTCTGGCTTTGGCTCATAACAGCCCCAGCCTTTTGTTCAAGATCCCCTCCATCTGCAGCCAGCCCGGCCCAGGCGACAGGGATGATGGTTTTGGCTTTGCTTTTCTCTATCCGGCCAATCCATGCCATCCGGTAGCCGGCCTCTTCGACCAGGATCCGGCCAACCTCATTCAAAAGGTTCTCGGTTTGGGGACGCTCCAGCAAAGTTTTGTACCAGTGGCTGATGGCCTTAAGCGCCCGGTTTTCGAAATTCACCCTTTGCTGAGCTTGTTTGCGTTCCGTAATGTCGCGCTCGGTCGTAGCAATCCAGACTGGCCGGTTGGCCTCATCCACCAGCGGAGTCAGAGTCATCCAGACATCTCTTACCTGTCTGTCACGCGTCACTCGCTGAGTTTCGTAGGAACGGATAATTTCTCCCTGCCCTAAACGCCGGTACAGGTCGACGGTCTCGGCGCGCTTATCTTCCGGCGTCAGGTCATGGATAGTCATCCCTAAAGCCTCGGCTTCGCTCCAGCCGTACATCTCAGCCGCACCCCGGTTCCAGGTCAGGATCTTTCCATTAAAATCCTGCAGGGTGACCGCATCATTCGAATCGCGCAGGATGGTTGCCATACGGCGTGCCACATCGGCTTTCTTTTGTTGAGTAATATCAACAAAGGTGACGACTGCGCCGTCCACCACATGCTCCAGTGTGCGGTATATATTGATATTAACCAGGTACCATATGCCCCCTCCCTTTACCTGGATTTCGATCGCTTTTGGTACCAGGGTCATGAACACTTCCTGGATATCTTCTTCTAAACGATCGTAAGCCAGGTTAGAGACTAAATCGCTAATCGATCGACCTGTATCCAGAGGAAGGAGCTTGTAAATGTTCTGGGCCTGCGGGGTGAAGCGGCGGATTTGAAGGTCGAGATCCAGGAAGAGCATCGCGATCTCGGTGCTGTTTATCAAGTTGTAGATATCGTTATTGATCCTGTTGAGCTCTTCGTTTTTGAGCTGCAGCTCTGCATTTATGGTGTTCAGTTCCTCGTTCAGGGACTGGAGCTCTTCTTTAGAAGTCTCCATCTCCTCATTGGTGCTCTGCATTTCTTCGTTATAGGATTGCAGCTCCTGGTTGGCCGATTTTAAGTCTTGATTAGTTTTTTCCAACTCGTCGATGATGGAACGCAGGTATTCATCTTTATCCTGCAACGCTTTCTGTAGCTGAGCGACCTGATCCAGATCCCCAGAGGCCCCAACGGCTGACTGGCTCGCATGAGAATTCACTTCTTCGAACACCACCAGGAGGCTATGGAAATCAGGCAGCCCATCTACCGGTTTGATAATCAGGTTGATCGTTTGTTCGCCCCCATTCGTCTTGACCTTAACCCCTTCCCGGCGCACGGTCCTATTGCCGGTTGAAGCGCTGTGAAGAGCGCTGGCTAATTCGATCTTCAAGCCCTCGCGTGCCATCTGGACAAGGTTGGTGCTGCCCTCTCCTGGGACGAGCTCCAGGTATTTGCCGGTGCGCCCGTGGATGAACAGGATCCGGTGTTCAGAGTCGATGATTACAGCGGCCGGCGTATGATATTCCAGTAGTGTCCTTTCGATCCATTTACGCATCCCTGCGCTGGCAGGCTGTTTTTCAATGGGATCATCGGTGGGGCGGTTGAGGACCATGCGAGGCACGGCTCTGGTAATCGTCGGGAGGCGGTGGGGTGTGTCGATCTCCTTGCTTTTGAAAATTCTCTGTTTACTGTCGATGGCCTTGAACAGCTCGCTGCTCATGCCCGTGTATTCTGAGTTTCCGAGGAACAGAATTCCACCTGGATTTAAGCTGTAGTGAAACTGGCGCAGCAGTTGTTTTTGCAGCTCCTGCCCCAGATAGATCAATACGTTCCGGCAGCTCAACAGGTTGACTTGGGAAAAAGGCGGGTCGGAGATCAGATTGTGGGTCGAAAACACAACCATATCGCGGATAACCTTCTTGACCTGGTAGCCCTGATCATCCTGTTGAAAGAACCGCTGCAGACGTTCAGGCGAGACATTTTCGATGCTGCTCTGCGAATAAAAACCCTTGCGGGCAGTGTTTATGGCCTGCTGATCGAGATCGGTAGCATAAATTTGCACCCTGCAGTCTGCTTTCTGAGATTCGATTTCCTCCAAGATGCAGATGGCGAGGGAATAGACCTCTTCTCCGCTGGAACAGGCAGCTACCCAGACCCGCAGGGGAGTTTTTTCGGTATGCAGTTGTGCAATGAGGGGGCGGATCGCTTTCTCACTCAGCGCCTGGAAGGCTTCTGGATCACGGAAAAAGTGGGTGACATTGATCAAGATATCCCGAAAAAGGAGTTCGATCTCGTCTGGATTGTTCTCAAGGAGGCGCACATATTCCTCCAGGGTTTGGATCAGGTTGACTTTCATGCGCCGCTCGATACGCCGCAGGATAACAGCACTTTTATACTGCGAAAAATCATTCCCGGTTTTTGAACGCAGCAAGAAAAACAGTTTTTGCATTCCCGCTTCTGGGATCGAGACCTCATCAGACCCTCGCCGGTAGCCCTCCAATACCTCTTGGTGGACATACTTCAGGATCAGCTCACCCATTTTCTGTGGCGGGAGGATGTAGTCAACATCTTGAGTCGCGATCGCGTTGCAAGGCATATCCTCGAATTCGGCAGTGTCCGGATCTTGAGCAATCGTCAACCCGCCTTCTGCTTTGATAATCTTCAGACCCTGGCTGCCATCGCTGAGCGTGCCGGAGAGCACAATCCCGATCGCGCGTGCCCCCTGTACCTGGGCCAGCGAGTGGAAAAACCGGTCAATCGGCATCATATGACTTTTCCCGCCTTCGGGTTTCAACAGTCTCAAATGTCCGTCTGTAAGAACCAGGTCACTGCCTGGTGGAATGACGTATACATGCTCCGGTTTAACGTCGACATTATCTTTGATCTGAAGTACGGGCATATCTGTATAACGTTGCAGGATTTCTGGCAGGGTCGATTTGCTTGGGGGACTGAGGTGCTGGACGACAACGTATGCCATACCCGAGTTGGCTGGCAAATGCGTAAAAAATTGTTCAAAAGCTTTCAATCCCCCTGCTGAAGCGCCAACACCTACGATTGGGAATTCATTGGCTGGTTCCTCCCCAGGTGTATTTGTTGACATCAGAGGTTGCTGGGTTTCCGATGCCCCAGGTTCGGTTGGATTGCTCGGGTCTAGCTCCTTCATGGGCCCTCTTACGATCTCTATTGCATGCAAATATTGTAATTCTGCGTTTATTATCCCACATCCCGTTCCTAGAGAGAAGGACTTCGGGAAAACAGGTGAATGAGGTGCAGGACCTGAACGGTATAGAACAAATAACGGATCAATGAAGGCCATAACAAACCAGTTATCCAAGCCACCGCATGCAAAACTAATTTAACGATTTACCGTGGGTTATAGTAAACTGGGTGCAAAATTTCTGCATGTGCCTGAGAATTATACAGATAACGAAGAATATACCCCCATGGGCGGGGGTATATTAGATAGAAACCCCCATATATATGGGGTGTAGCGAATAGGGGTAGACTTACCCTCACATACTTTAACCCCGGTACCTGAGGCGCCCACCTTCTGGATTTTCAAGAATTCAGCCTCAATCTCATCAAGATCCACACCGATAGCCTCTGCTGACTGGCGATCGTGCTGCTTGAGCGTGTCAAGCAAGGCTTTGGCTCGCTCCAGGAGCTCATCATCATCGCCAGCCCTAGCGGTTGACCTCGCTCTCTTCGCGGAGCATGTAGAAATGTCTGTTGCTGGAAAAGTCACCGCTGGTAAGACCATGAGGCGTATTGATCACCGGCTGTCCGTCCAGCCATATACCTATATGGGTTTCGGTCAAGAAGAACACCCAGTGATGCCAACCCCCGTCGTTGATAAGCCACTCACCTTCATCCCACCCAAACCAAATTTCTTGGCTTTGTCCGCTGGATGTGCGGACACTGAAGCCCATGCCTTCCTGCCAGTGCCCGGGTTAGTACCTTTCCCCATGCAAGGACCTGATCCAGGTCAGGAACTACAAGGAAGGAAACCGTTATTCCGCCCAAGGAAGAGGAATTATCAAAATCGGAAGCTTTGGGACATCCGTTAGGATGTAATGCCTATCCTCGAACCTATCCTCAAGCCTATCTTTGGATAGGCGACAAGGCGCGCTTCGTTAGATACACTATAACTGTAACAAATCTAGAGTTTCACGAAAGGAAATGAAATGCTTATCAAGTTATTAACGAACCGCAAAATCTGGAGCTTTGCCGCCGCCATCCTGATCCTGGCGTTGTATTTCCTTGGCCTGCGACCGGTCTTGGAACCCCAGCTAGGCATGCAAATCGAGCTGGCGATCCTGGCAGTGCTTCTGCTATCCCTGGTAGGTGCGATATTGTTCCTCCTGGTCACATTATTGGGGCTGGTTTTTCGAAAGGACCGCGCTGGCTATAGCACTCGTCTGAGAGGTCAAATGGTTGCCCTGTTGGCGGTACTCATCTTGCTCGGCCTGGTCGTGGGGGCATCGCAGGGACTGGCGCATACTCCACCGGTCCTGGGTGAGGATGGCAAGCCGCTCCCCAACAGCATCGCCACTTTGGAAAAAGTGCAGCTCGGGGGCGTGGACCAGTGGCTGATCGTGCGCGGGCAGGACGTGAACAAGCCGGTGCTGCTCTTCCTTTCCGGGGGGCCGGGCGGGAGCGAGGCGGCGCGCGTCCTGCGCTTCAACCAGGAGTTGGAGAAAAACTTCGTCGTCGTCATCTGGGAACAGCGCGGTTGCGGTAAATCCTACCCATCGCTCAACCCCAAAGCCGGCCTGACCGTGGAGCAATACGCCTCTGACATCATCGAGCTGGCCGAGTTGCTGCGGGAGCGCTTCAACGAGCAAAAGATCTACCTGGTTGGGCACTCCTGGGGAACGATCATCGGTGTGCCTGCGGTTCAAGCGCGACCAGACCTGTTCCATGCTTACATCGGTACGGCCCAGATGGTAGATGTGCTCGAAACTGACCGTATCATTTACCAGATGGTCCTGGACCATTCCCGCCAAACCGGCGATACGAAGTTCGTGCAGACCCTCGAAGCGCAAGGGGAACCACCTTACTTTGGTAAGAGCCCCATCCTGCCCTACTCCACCCTGTTCGGGCGCGAATATGCGATTTACGAATTTCCCAATATCGTGGACGAGGAGTACCGCCGTAATGGAGATATCCTGATGCTCATGCTCGAGCAACCCGAGTATGGCTGGCTGGACCGTGTCTACTACCTCTTGGGGTTGGTGAACACCTTCAACGCTGTCTACCCGCAATTACAAGAGATGGATTTCCGGCAGGATGCCACTCACTTCGACCTGCCCGTGTACCTGATCCTGGGACGCCACGATATGAACAATCCATATCAAATTCCCGTGGATTATTTCGATCTGATCGAAGCCCCCAGCAAGCAGTTGTATTTCTTTGAAGACTCCGGGCACGGCATGATCTGGGAAGAAGCCAGCCTGTTCCATGCCCTCATGGCCAACACTGTCATACCCGACACGTACCAACCTTGAAGCATTGGGCTAGGAAGATAAATTCTCGCGTAGAGCCGCCAAGAGGCAGGTAGTTTTTATCTCATCTTGCGGCTTTGCGTGAGAATTATTTTCTCTTATCCCCTGGCCCTCTACCCACTCGAAACCACGTCCTGATCTAGATCAATCCGGGTGGTCCGACAGCTCCGAGAAGCCCAGGATCGACCAGCGACCATCCTTGTAGGCCAGGAAGAAAGAGTCTACCATGTCCGTTTTCGGGTCGGTGACCATGATGACAGGTGGATTATCGAGATCGTTCACTTCGATGCTCACGACCCCTTCGTCTGGCTGGCTGCTTGTCACCCGCGCTCCATTTAGTTCTATATGTAAATGTATCATCCCATTCTCCCCACATATTTCATAAGCCTTGCTACGCTGGGGAAGGCCAATATGTTCGCCAAACCAGCCCCAAGCGACCAGAAAAGCGTGCTGGGTAGGCTGTGCACAAGCACTACCATCCTGATTTTATGGATCACCAACCAGCAGGGCCGCGATGGCGCTTTCGATGGGTTGCCCGGAGATGGCCTGGCGCCCTTCGCACCAGGCTTGCTCGAAGGTTTCTTCGCCTAACACGGAGCGGAT
>CAZAQS010000162.1:0-8854 GCA_964486825.1 uncultured Anaerolineaceae bacterium
CGTCCCAATTGCAGCAAAATATCGCCTGATCGATATACCTATCAGTAACTGCATCAACTCCGGAATTTCACGCATTTCGATCTTGACCCAGTTCAATTCAGTCTCGCTTCACCGGCATATCTCTGCTACCTACAACTTCGACCCATTTCATCCCGGCTGGGTGGAGATCCTGGCAGCAGAGCAAACCCCGCGGAGCACATCCTGGTACCAGGGAACAGCCGACGCAGTCCGTAAACAGATCTTTGAAATCCGGGCGACGCATGCCCCGTATGTACTGATCCTGGCCGGCGACCATCTCTACCGAATGGACTACGAACCCATGGCCAAATTCCATTGGGAGAACAACGCCGACATTACCGTAGCCGTCCAACCCGTTTCTATTGCAGACGCCTCCCGCTTTGGAATCTTGAAACGCTCTCCTGAGGGTCGCCTGACGGATTTTATAGAAAAGCCAAAATCTCCCGAGTCGCTGGATCAGTTTGCCAGCCGGGATGATCCCGAGCGGCCTTACCTCGGTTCGATGGGGATCTACCTCTTCAACACAAAAACTTTGATTGCCCTGCTTGAGGATCACTCCCTGACGGACTTTGGAGGCGACGTGATCCCCTCAGCCATCCAATCCTTGCGAGTCTATGGTTTTGATTTCGACGGCTATTGGGAGGATATCGGGACGATCCGCTCCTTCTATAATACCAACCTCAGCCTGACACAACCCGACCCTCCATTTAACTTTTACGCTCCTGATCATCCGATCTATACCAACCCGCGCTTCCTGCCTGGCTCGAGCGTGAACGGAGCTACTTTAGAAAACGTGTTGCTTGGCGATGGTTGTGAAGTGGGGCGAGCGGAGATCCGCGACTCGATCATCGGCTTGCGTGGTAAGATCGCCGGGGGCGTCAGGATCCGCAACAGTATACTGATGGGCGCTGATTATTATGAAATAGCTTCCCCAGATCAAATTCCCTTGGGTATTGGAGCTAATTGCGATATAGACGGCGCCATTATCGATAAGAACGCCCGCCTGGGTGAGGGTGTTGTGATTCGGCCCTATCCTGTGGGCACCGAGATCGACACCGAAGATTGGGTTGTGCGAGACGGGATTGTGGTGGTGCCTAAAAGCACCTCGTTGCCAACTGGGACCTATATCGGGCCGAAGGTTAGCTAGCTGGAGGGTTTTCCGGTAAATAGGGGGCTTTGTCGTCAAGATTGCCCACGAACTGTGGTAAGCGGGAATGGCCAAGCATTTGCCGGATGGCCATATTTTCCCCGGTATGGTACCAGTAATGGTAGATCACCCGCTGAAGGAGCGAGCCATAGGTGCGCTGCCCTGGCTGTCCGTCTTTTCTCTTGAAATGATCTCGCAACTTTTCGCTAGTCAAACTATTCAGCCAGGGGTCGGCCGCCTGGGTTATCGCAGTCCAGGCTTTCAGCATCTCACTCAGGGGTGGCTCGCTGGCAGGGGCGCCATATGCAAACCTTTTTTCGATATCTGGGAAGGGTAGCTGGCCCTGTCCATAGTTAAGGAAATAGCTCTGTTCCTGCCAGGCTAAATGGCCGACATTCCAGCTGATGCAGTTCATCGGCTGGATGCGCTTGCAGGCGTCTTCCTCACTCAGGCCTTTCAGGGCGCGCTTGAATTCGCTGCGTGTAAAATACAGCTGCCTTACCAGGGGATGTATGTCTACCATATCGAATTCTCCCTTCGGATTGGATCCTCAACCATCAGGGGCAGAATGTGATAGATCGTCACACTTGTACCTGGCTGTGGGACGAATCCCAGAGGTCTCTATACCCTAAAATCCGGGCGAACATGGGATACGCCGGGCGGGATTTTGAAGGTCTCACCCGTCGAATAGGTCCGTTCTGTAAGTATACCAAAACTATCCTAATCCACCCGGCCATCCCTTATGCGTTGGAACAGGCCGCTAGCTAATAGGTTAAGGCAAAATCTGGCCCACCTTGCTTGATGAGCCAGATCAGATCTCCTGTTAAGGACTAGGGCGTAGGCCTTCCTGGTCCTAACAGAGGGCATAGGAAGTACGTATCGCCCTCATCCTGGATTCCATTCCCGTTTTCGTCCACCCACCAGCGTCCTCCCAGATACCCGGGATCGCCTGGCCCGAACTCGGTCTGTGACCCGTTGGGTCCCATCTCCAGCTTCTGAAACCTGCCATGCATAGGCAAGGTATCCACCGGAGAGAAGGTGTCATAATATAATCCCTGGCTGGTTACATAGATTACGCCGGTATCCCCAGCCCGCCCACCTTTTGCGAATGCCGGGACTACCAACAGCAGGGCCAGAACGAAGACAACCATCACCACTACACTTCTACGAAACATATTTACCTCCTGATTTGTCTGTTTCCTAGTGCAAGTATTCTGCTCCTTGGAGCGCTGATATACCTACTATACACGCCAGATATTACGTGACGATTACACAGGGGTTATATATTTCTTCCAAAAGATTACAGAAAGGGGTATATCGGTTAAGATTTTGGAATGGTAAAGGTGAAATCTGTTCCACCATCTGGCTGGTTTTTCACGCTGATCGTGCCGCCATGGGCTTCAATAATCCCCTTGACAATTGCCAATCCCAGTCCTGCCCCACCGCTGGACCGGCTGCGTGATTTTTCCCCCCTGTAGAAACGCTCGAATATATACGGCAGGTCTTCTGGGGCGATGCCCTCGCCCGTATCCCGTATCGTGACAGACACCATTCCTGGCGCTCTTTCAGCCAGGACCAGGACGCTTCCTCCAGGGGGCGTGTACCGCAGCGCGTTGCTAATAAGGTTATTTAATACCCTTCCCATATATTGAACATCAAAATTCAATGGATCGATGCCCGGGGAAGCAGAGCCGCTTATCATAATCTGGCGTTGCTTTGCCAAACCTGAAAAGCTTTCTAATGTATCGGAGATCAGGTCAGATAAGGAGGCACTTTCGAATTTCAACGGCAGGCCACCCGTATCCAACTGGGAGACCTGGAAGAGATCATTCAAGAGCAGGGAAAGTGATTCGACCTGCTTTTTCGCCTGCAAAAGGTACTTACGGCTGGATTCGGGATCTTCCACAACCCCATCTACAAGCGCTTCCACTAAAACCTGAATGCCGGTCAAGGGAGTCCGCAGGTCATGCCCGGCCCAAGCCACCAGGTCACGTCTAAGAGCTTCCAACTGCTTCTGTTTTTGTTGAGCGCTCTCGAGTTGTTCTGCCATCTGGTTAAATGCAAGTCCCAGGGCGGCAATCTCATCTGTGCCTCCCACATTCACGCGTACTGATAGATCTCCCTCTTGGACCTTCCGAGCAGCAACTTCCAGGCGAGCAATCCGCCTGGTGAAAGCATGCGCGAAGAAGCTGCCCAATGCCACTGCGATACCCCCTGCAAAGAATAATAGAACGGTAGCCAACCGCAGATCGTGATCGCTCGCAAACATCAGTCGAGCTGTGATCCAGACATTGATAAATGTCAATAGGCTTGCTAGAAGATAGGTTCCAACCAAGGCCGAGCGCAGCGAGGGGGCGCGTTCCAGCCATCTGAGACGATAAGCTCCAAAACCTACTACGATCGAGATCCCGGCAGTCAGGGCCAGTAGCTGGGCCATGAGCTCCAGGTCGCCCCATTCCGGTCGTAACAGGCCGTAGAAGATCCCCAAAGAAGCGACAAGGAGCAACCCGATGATGATTGTAAGAAGGACAGAAGGGTGTAGAGAGCGTCGAGCTAACATAGCGGTTAAGGGTCGAATTTATACCCTACCCCCCATACAGTCACCAGTCGGATTGGATGTGAAGGGTCTACCTCGATCTTTTCTCTCAGACGACGGATATGCACAGTGACTGTTCCTGGATCGATGTACTCAGAATGCCCCCAGACCTTTTCGAGCAGCTCGTCCCGGGAAAACACTCGCCGGGGGTGTCTAGCCAGGTAGTAGAGCATGTCGAATTCTTTTGCCGTGAGACCGATCTCTTTTTCCCCAACCCTAACCAGCCTGGTCTGAGGGTTGATACTGAGATGTTCGAAGCTCAGGGGTCGTTCTTCACTGCTGACCGGCAGCGCTCGAGCACGGCGTAAAACGGCCCGCACACGGCTGACCAGCTCCTGAGGGCTGAAGGGCTTGGTCACATAATCATCGGCCCCGAGCTCCAAACCGGCGATCCGGTCTGTCTCTTCCTGGCGTGCGGTCAACAGGATGATGGGCACATCTGAGCGGTCCCGAAGCAGCCTGGTAAGCGTGAAGCCATCCATCCCGGGCAGCATGACATCTAATATGACCAGGTCCGGCGTTTGGTGAGATAAGGCCTCCAGGGCTTCCAGCCCGTCGGCAAAACTCAGAACTTCAAAACCCGCCCGGTTGAAGTACAAGCTTACAACTTCGGTGATATCCGGCTCGTCTTCGATAATGGCAATCTTGCTCATTGATATATTTTATCGGAAATATAATGATTCAAATGATTACAAAAGTATGAAGCAGATGTCCCCGGTTGCTTAGTGATTTCTCTTACCGGCTGCCTTACTGAGAAATTTGTGCTAGAAATCGCCTATAATGAAACCGATGGCTTTCCCAAACTGGGAGCTCCGGATTGAGCGGAAAGATCGGAGATTGATATGGCATTTATCCCTCCTCCTTCAAAAATGCCCCTGTTCTTATGCCTGGGGTTATGGGCAGCCAAAAAATTCACCCGCACTGCCTTGCTGCCCGCCCAATTGCTGGCCTGGTATCCAAAAGCCGCCATCAGCTCTGCCGTTCTTGAAGGCTTGATTGCCCATCAGGATAAGAAACTGAACGCGCGTATCTTGAAACTGGTGCGTCTGGCGGTTTCATTTACTGCAGTGTGTCCATTTTGCATCGATATGAACTCGGCCGGATGGGAGAAACTCATTTCACCCGAAGAGCTTAGTGCGCTTCAAGGGAGAAAACCCATCGAGGACATCCCTTCATTCACTCCACGGGAGAGGCTGGCTATCCACTACTCTCGCTTGATTTCCAGCACACCCCTAAGTTTCCCCGCCAGCTTTGTGGCAGAGCTTAAGGAGAGCTTTTCGGAGCGCGAGATTGTCGTCCTGGCGACCACCGCCGCGCAGGTCAACTACTGGACGCGCCTGATCCAGGCCCTCGGCTGCCCACCGGAGGGATTTTCGGGATCCGATTTTTATTTGGACATGCCTGCAGAGACTCCATAATAGCTAGAAAATAGCGGGTGCAGTGCAACAAAGGGAGCAATCCAGGGGAAAATCTGGCTCGATTGGTGGTGGAATAATTGGGACAGGAACAATCATATTCTGTGGTATACTCAGGGTACTTAACAAAGGATTTGTTTATAAATCTAGCCAGTCCTTGTAAGGGCTGGCTTGTTTATTTATTCCGCATTCACTCATTCTATAGAATCAAGATTAATTCCTGTAAATTTCTCCTGTAGTTACCCGGTTCGAAAAGCAAGATAACTCCAGAAGATGCATTGGGCTGTTTTTCAGGCCAAGCATAGTTCTGAGGAGCCCGGCTAAAAGGAGAAGTGCAGCATGACCGAATATCATATCGGGGATAAAGTTATTCATTGGAATTATGGATTAGGGGAAATCGTACGAATGGATAAGAAATTTATCCATGAGCGCCAGATGCTTTGTTATGTCGTGCGCATCCGAGATCTGTCTATATGGGTTACGGCCGACGAACCAGGAAAGTCGAACCTCCGGCGACCAACCCCGAAAAGCGATTTCGAAAACCTGTTCTCCATTCTGCGTAGTCCTGGTAGAGCTTTACCGGCCAATCGTTTCGAGCGCAAAATTCATCTCAGTGAGCGAATGAGAGATGGGGAGCTAGCCTCGATTTGCTCTGTGATACGTGATCTGGCGCTTTGTCGCCGGGAAAAAAGATTAAACGACAACGATAAATCCACCCTTGAACGAGCTCAAAGCTTTCTTCTCGCGGAATGGATGTACTCGTTATCTGTCTCGTTAGCACAGGCAAACCGTGACCTGATGCAATTATTGGGAGTTATTTAAAGAGGAGTAAGGAATACAGTGAATACAAAACTATATGTTGGCAATTTGTCGCCGGCTACCACCGGAGAAGACCTGCGCCAGCTATTTAATACAGTTGCTAGAGTGATATCTGTTGATTTGATCAAGGATAAAAATACTGGGAAGCCGAAAGGTTTTGCGTTTGTAGAAATGATAAGCCAGGGAGATGCGGGCAAAGCTGTCAGCGAATTCAACGGTTACAACCTGGACCGGCGCCGGATCAAGGTGAAAGTGGCCAAATTGGAGAACCGGCAGCCCAAGCGTGCCACTGGTTATGTCGAATACAAATCATACAATGAAAGCGTGCAACCTTCGGATTTCACTAATCGCCGTTATTAAGAAAGACCCCAGCGTGTATCCAGCCATCGCCTAAGCCTGGACTGTCGTACATCCCAAAAGACCATCCTAAGCGCCAATTTACAACAAGACCAGGTGGGAATTGTGACGTGGATGATGACCCCGCGCTCGTATAGGGTCAGGCCAGGTATTAATCCCACCGTCAAGATTAAATAGGCCAGTAGGGATTGTTCAGCGCGGGAGGGGGTTTTGAATACTGCACCATTTAACCGGATCTCTAATCGGCCAGGCAGCCTGACCTCGAGCATAGACATCTCCTCGGAACGTCTAAATCCATCCTTCAGAACCGGCAACGGTGATCTGTAGTTGGGTGAAAAGAGGTGGAGAAGAGATGAAGGCTCAATTTCGCTCTATATTACTCAAAAGTAGTAAATAAATAGACGTATAGATTTGCTGGAAAAACACGCTGGATATACGTTGATATATACGATCAAGATACTCAAATTTGTTATAAATCAGCCAGGATGTTGGTTCTGATAGAGCATAAGGAGGTCAATGATGTACCACAATTCGCACCAGTTCGGAAAAGCTTACCAGGAAGAAATGTTGCGGGAGGCCGGCGTAAAGGATAAACATGAGATCGAAGGAATCATCCAAAGCCAGCCTCAGGGAGAGGGGCTGCTACGGCGGATGGTTTTTGGGCTCTTCGGACGGAAGAAAGTAGCGAAACCCACCCCATCTTTGGCAGTAAGGGAAACACGCCGCTCCTTGAGTGGATAATCGGCATGCATCAGCGTTTCAAGCCCAAAGATCAAGCTAGCCTGGCGGAGGACCGGGAAGAGCAGATCCTCCGCCAGGCATTTCATCTCTGGAAGCGGGAGATCAAACCGCCTTCCTGGGTATGGGAAGAGATCTCCCGACAGGTCCACCAGATGGAGTCTGGGCGTGAATCGCAGACAGCCACATCAAAGCAGTCATAATGACCGCTGAGCTCAAACACCAGGCACAGGTTGCGCCAATCACGAACGGCTCCAGGAAGGTCAGGTAGATCGAAAACAGGACTCCAACGGAGCTCATCCCTAACAGCGCCATTGAACCCAGGCGCGCCAGCCTTTCCGTTCCATACCGGCCCACCATCCAGGCACCCAGCAGGGCTAAATAACCTGCCAGGCCCAAAATCCCAATCGGAAGAACACCAAACAAGCGCGCATACTGGCTTTGCTGAACGGTGTTGCAATCCCCCACAGGACCACACACCGCATGCACCTGGGCTGTTTCTACATAAGCCAGATAAGCTGCCACAACACCCCCTGCCAGGCAAAGGATTGGAATCCACAGCGATGGGCGAGTAAACTGGACTCTGCCTGAGACCGGGCCGAGAAGTTTGATGATTCCAATCACCGAAAGGAGCATGCCAACCAGTACAATGATGGCCAGAGTATTGCCGGCCGGATCGTGCGCCAGGCGCTCTCCCAACCCAGGATTTGGGTCGCTGGGGAGGATCAATCCGGAGGCCATGGCAGTTGGCGACGGTTGAGGATGAGCCGCCTGAGGGGTTGGAGTTTCCTTATTGTCCTCCGGAGCTTCAGCGCTGGAGGTAGGCATTGGGGTTAGAGTAGCTGTAGGCTCGGGCGGGGCAGCCGCCAGCGCATCTCGTAAACCAGGTATATCGGGCCAATCGATGCCTCCTTGAGCCAGGTAATGCTCGATCAGCCCAGGGAACTGGTCAGGGATATCATAGGAGCCCAACAGGATCGTCTCGCCGATGATCAGCATGGGGACGACCTGTTGCTCGGCAGGGATATCGAAGCACTGAATGGCGGATCCGAACAGCGCCGATCCGCCTTGCGTACTTGTATCTACCCCAACCATCTCGAGCTGCTCACCGTATTGCTCGAACAGGGGAACCAGCACTTCCTCAATCACCAGGTGGCAGTGCGGGCAAGAAGGCGAATAGAAGAGCACTGCCCGCACGACCGGTCCTTCGGCGGAAAGGGAAGGAAGCCCTGACCACACTGAAAATACCAGACCGAGCAGCATCGCCGGTAGAAGCCGCTTCCTAAGGGCATCGACCATTTCCAACAAGCCTGTATATAATTTCATGTTCGTTCCTCTTATGATCTATTAAAAATTTAATACCGTTCCGGCCGGACAGGGCTGCACCAACTCTCCAAATGCCTGTGAAAGAGCCAGGATGGCGCGCTCACCCGTGCAGTGGTTTGGATACAACTTCGGAATCTCCTCTCGAAAATCCTCTTTGAGCATGCTGATCACATGCGCCAGGGTTTCCATAGATGCATTTGCCAGGTGCATGCCGCCCAGGACCGCCACGATTTTCCTATCAAAATGCCGGCGGATATGCGCTAATGTAGCCGCATACCACCACCAGGCCATTCTCTGCCTCAAGGACCAGGGATAGATCATCTCGGTATGGGTCGGGCAGCCATCCTTCGTTTCCCCGGATAAAATGCTGCGGGCTGCGGCCTTCCAACTCACTACGCTCGATGATCTCACCCGTCGTCCAGACTCCGGGCAAGATCT
>CAZAQS010000162.1:8864-10367 GCA_964486825.1 uncultured Anaerolineaceae bacterium
CATGGGAAAGTCTCAGGCCTATAGAACGAGTCTGCTCCCCCTGGATAGAAAATCGTTCCTTGAAAAAGTCTGAGTGTGCATAGAGCGGGATACCCAGCTGCGAGAGTTTCAGGAAGCGTTCCAACCCCCCGGTATGATCGTAATGGGCGTGGCTGATTGCGATGGCGATAAATTTGTCCAGGCGTGTTCCCACCTTTTCAGCGTTGTGTACCAGCACCTCACCGCTCTGCCCGGTATCGAAGAGCAGCCATCCGGCGGGAGTCTCAATTGCAAAGGAAACGCCGTGTTCCCCCCACAAAGCAGAACCGCGTTGAACTGTGTTATCTACGATGCAGCGAAGGTTGATCATTCTAAAGCACTCCTATGTCTATATCCAACCTCGTACGTTATGCTCATAATCGCTCCAGGCTGGACCAAACTTCTCCGCCAGTATGCGCTCTTCGACGGTAATATAGATGCGGTCCATCAACCAGATAAAACCAGGGATGACAAAGAACGGCGACAGAGATCTCAGGTAAATTGCAATCCCTGCGAGGATCACTACAAATCCCAGATACATCGGATTCCGGCTGATACAAAACACCCCTTTGGTGATGAGAGCGGTCGATTCTATATATGGCTTTACTGTTGTCCCGGCCCTTCGAAAGGCTTGATCGGCAACCACGTTAAGGATAGCTCCAATGACAAACGGAATGATGCCGAGCCAATTCAAAGGGGAAGAAATAACTTTTACCACCGGAAGTAAAAAGTGGAGAGCCACCATGATGGCGACCGAAGCATATAAAAAAGTTGGTGGTAATACGTTTCGCTTTTCCATAGCATCAGATCCTGAAGATGATAGGTCATTTTGAGGCTTTGTTTCCCTGGTTCTTATTTTCTACCGGCGAGACTTCATGAACAGCCCGAAGAGGACGAGGATCCCAACCAAACCGCCCAGACCCACCCAGATACCCCGCCAATCGAGCGGTATCTTAGCACTGCCATCCGGCAAGAGCGGGGTAGCCGGGGCGAAATAGGCATAGAGGCGCTCAATCGCAGGAGTGGGGACGGAAGTCTGGCGCGCCAGTGCTAAGAACTCTCCAGCCAGGTGCTCCACCTCATCCTGCGCGGCTTTGCCGTGTTCCAGCAGGGCCACTCTCACCAGAGGATTTACTAACCAGCGCTGCAATATCCACACGATCAGAGGCTCAGGAATCCACTCGAACTTCCTGAGATTGGCGGGGGTGATTGGAATCCCCAGCTCCCGCAGAACCCGGAATCCCTCCCGGACTGCCCGCACGGTCAGTACCACAAGATCACGCGTGCGTGCCATACGCAGGTTATCACTTCCCGCGGCCCGCAGGGCAGGCGCCAGCGACGGCATCAGCAGCGCTACATGAGTCTTGAGCCAGGCATCCATATCGGAGCGAATATCAGCCTCAAACCCAGGCATGCTGGCAAACACCTCCGCTACTTTCAAAGCTCGAGGGGTAGTGCTGCCATCCACTTCTCCGAGGGGAATCT
>CAZAQS010000163.1:0-10366 GCA_964486825.1 uncultured Anaerolineaceae bacterium
TTGATCGAGCCATCAAAATGTCGTTTGTAGATCTTGCCCGAAATCGTCAAGCCAGCCATCGTCGAAGTTTCCCGGCGAAACTTGGTAATCCGTTTCAGTTGAGGGGTCTTGCCTTTCGGCGCCCAAGTGAAACTGACCGGTTCGGCATAGGAGAACCCAAATTCATCTTCAAATACGATCTCTGCGCCGAGCCGCCGCGCCTTTTTTTATCCTTGGCCAATCTCGCTTCAACCAGGCGCGGATCAAGTCTTCATCCCGTTCAATCGCTCTCGGGTCTGGTTTTTGTACACTCCAGCCCAAATCATCCAACAAACGGCTGATGTAATTCTGATGATAGACCACTCCGAATTCACGCTCGATCACTTTCTTCACCCGAGCCTGGGTCCACTGCTCCGTTGGAAAACCAGCCGCCACTGCGCCTTCTTCCAGCTTCTTGACCAGCTCTTGCTTGGCAGCCTCATCCAATTTCGGCGGCCTGCCGGTTGCTGTTCGCATTTGCAGAGCCTGAGGTCCTTCGTCAGCCAGTTGTTTCTTCCACTTGCTAACAGCTGCTTCGCTAACACCCAGATGCCGCGCAATTTCGACTTGTTTCATCTCTCCGGCTTCCAGCAGATGGATCGCTTCTGCTCGCCTTTCAGCCAGTTGTTCTCGGGTAAGTTTTTTCGGTTGCCATGTCATTCTCCTATCTTAACAGATTTTTATGAACCTCAATAATTGATAATTTCACCCATCACTGGTCATGATGAAAAGCGGCTTCATCTCGAAGCGCTTGTATTTCGGTCGCAGGCGTTCTGTATTGTAATATAAATCTATGTTTACCAGCTTTTTGGTGCTCGTAACGACATCAACTGGAACGTTATCATATCGACCGTTCTTCAAAACCACCAGGCGCCCGTGAATATTGTTCATCACGAGGTCCAGGGCCAGGTTGCCATATGCCATTGGAACGATCGAATCGATCGCGTCCGGGTCGCCAGCACGCATCATATAACTAAGCTTCTGGTTTACGATGCCGACGGATTTCCCGTTGTTGAATTTTGCAGAACGCTCTTTGATCTCGGAAGAGACCAGGTCCCCGATGCCACCCAGCTTGGCGTGCCCGTAGGCGTCGCGGGTCTGGTCCTGGAAGACCATCTCTCCGCCTTCGAACATGGCGCCTTCCGACACCAACACCACAGAGTATTTGCTTGGATTTTTATTGCGGTCATCGACCAACAACGCGGTCAGCTGGTCGATATCAAACTTGTATTCAGGGATCACGCAACGGTTGGCCGCGCCAGCCATGGTAGGCAGCATGGCGGTGAAGCCGGCGTAACGCCCGAAGACCTCCAGCACCAGGATGCGCTCGTGAGATCCGGCGATCGTCCGCAAGCTATTGGTGAGGGAAATCGTTCGAGTGACACTGGTGCTGAAACCGATACAATAATCTGTTCCGGGAACGTCGTTGTCCATGGTCTTGGGAATGGCGACGACCCTGACACCTTCCTGGTATAGACGGACTGCATAGCTAAGCGTATCGTCACCACCGATGGGGATCAGATAATCGATCCCCAGCCAATCCAGGTTCTTGATCACCTCGTCGGTCATATCGTTTACATTATCGTTATAGACCTCTTTCAGTTGCAAGGGAACATCTTCCTTTTTGACATTGCTCGGGCGGGTGCGTGAGCTATGCAAGAAAGTGCCTCCGGTTCGGCCAGCCCGGTTGACAACCTCTTCGGTCAGAACCTGAAAATTGTCACTGTTGTCGGCCTGCTCATCCCGGATCACTTCCAGGATACCGGCCCAGCCGCGCCTCAATCCGATAACCTTGTAGCCCTCCCGTAAGGCGCGAATAGTGACGGCGCGTATGGCGGGATTCAAACCTGGTACATCTCCACCACCGGTCAAGATCCCGATCACGCGATTCCTTGCTTTATTAGGCATGGTGAAACCTCCGAATATAAAATGATTTATCTAAGAATAAAGCTCCAAAGGGAGCTAGATTGTCCGTGTCAACCGGGAGGTGATAGGCGATTCACAGCCCGTACACTGATCCATGCAGCGATGACATGCATCAGCATGAGCGTCCCGGCGATTTCCCATCCGATCCCTGGTAAAACTGCGGTAGCCGGCCTGACAAGGCTGGCTGGTAGGATGAATGAGAGTCCTAAGGCGAGCAAGGCGGCGCGGTTGAAGCTGCGCTTTAGCTGGCTCGATTTCCGTTCGATAAGGCTAAATAAACCAGCCGCTCCTAATGAAGCGCCTATGCAGGCCGCCAGGATAGGGAAAAATGTAAAGGGTCGAAAATTTTCCGGGACGGTGAAGATAGCGCTAGCTAAAGCTGCCAGCAGTAGATTGGCAAATGTCGAGCCTGCTCCGGCAAGAAGACCAGCCAGCATCAAAGGCCCTAACGGTAATGGGGTAGGCCTGGTTATTGATGTGATTCCTTTATTCATTGACCACTTTCTATTGTGATATCCAGGCTGATCACCCAGGCGGCAGAAATCCAAAACTACCTGGGGAGAGCCTTGGGGAAGTGCACCGATTCTAACATTAAAAACAGTTTTTACGGGATAAGCTGAATGGAACTTCCGTGCAGTCCCTGCCTGCCATCGCAGGTACCAGGTGTTTCCACTGAGTAGAGCCATTCAGGACTGGGACTTGCGAGAGGGGTCGTTCAAGGTGGCCTGTAGCACAGCCAGATCGTGTTGGAGGCCCATTGCGACCTGTTTGCAGGACAGGTCCGATAAACGCGCTGCTGCCAGCTCGATGGCCAAAGGATTCCCACCGGTAAGCTGGCAGATTTGGATCCCATAGTACAAATTCTCTTCAGAAAGGTCGAAATTTGGGCGGATTGACTGTGCTTTGTGCATGAACAGGCGTACGGCAGGATAGTCCATTGGATTCGGGTCGGCAAAATTCTTGGGGAAGGGCAAGCCTTTCAGCTCCAAAGGGCACGATCCGGGAGGAATGAAGCGTTTCCGGCAAGTAATCAGGACCTTAACGTCCGGCGCCTCATTCAGCAGCTCTGTCAGGAACTCCATCTCGCCCAGCAACTGGTCGAATCCATCCAGGATCAGTAAGGTTTCAAACGGCCGCAGAAACTCGATCAATTGGGTGCGGATCGGGTAGCGCTGCAAGTAGCGGTCGGAAATCTGTAGCCCCATAGATTGAGCGATACTGGCAATAAGCCCCAGCTCGGTGCTCTCCTCGTGAGTATCCACAAACCAGACCCCATCCCGAAAGGTTTCTACATGCTGGTTGGCTAGATGCAGAGCCAGGCGGGTTTTGCCCGAGCCTTCAGAGCCGGTGAGCACCAAGAGCCGGCAACGTTCATCCGCCAAGTTCTTTGCAAACCGTTCCAGCTCCTCCTGGCGTCCAGTAAATGCGCTGATATGGGGCGCCGGCTTGGCATTTGGGTCTAACCGCCCGGTCTCGACCGATCTCCCATGGCGGATCTTATCAAACAAGACTTCAGTTTCTTTAGATGGCTCCCGCCCGAGCTCCTCCCACAGCATATTCTTTAGGGATAGGTACTGCTGCATAGCGGCGCTACGCATCCCCTCCGTAGCCAGCAAGCTCATTAGCTGGCGTTGCCCGCGTTCTTCAAGGGGAGCGACCTTTACTTGCTGGCGTGCATAACGCAAGGCATTTTCCTTATTACCCTGGGCCCGGTAGTACACCGTCAGGTTATGGAGCGCGCCCAGGTAGTAGCGGAAGTATTGGTCGCGGTAACGGTTGATCCACTCTAAGATGGCTGGGGTTGAGGTGGGCAAGAAACCGGATAGGAAGTCGCCTCGATAAAGTGAAACGGCCTCATGAAAGCGCTGCATGCAGGTCTCGCAAGACGCAAGCTGGGGGTGATCGTGGTTCTGGACGGCTTGAAAACAGGTCAGGAAAGCAGTTGTGTCGATCCAGTAGGGATAGGGTGGGTCAAATTGGATGGTCTCCTCCACCAGTTGCAGGAAGGGGGAGGTGGCGATCCGGTCGCCGATAGTGTGCCGGACGCCCATCAGCGCTTGCCGCAGGTTGGTTCGAGCGATAGGCTCTTGCCGGTCTGGCCAGAATAGTTCAGCAAGGGTCGAGCGGGAATGCGAGAGTTGGCGCTCGACGGCTAAATAGGCCAGCAGAAGTCGTTCTTTATCTGTGCGCAGTTGGTTGGTGACGAATTGGTCGTTCAGGCGTACCTGAAAGGTGCCCAAGAGGTAAATTGAAAGACGCGCCATTCCTATCCTCAGTAAAGATTTAATGAAGACACATCAATACATTAATTCCAGTGCATCCAATACCGGCAACGTCTTCAACTAAACCCGGCAAGCCCCTGCAGATATTCTCCATGTCCTTTGCAGGCCGACATTTAGCGCCGGATATCCTAATCATACAGGCGATCTGGAATTGGCGCAAGCGAATCCAGGGGAGAGGATGCTGTGTGGAAGAAATTTCTGAATCCCTATCAAATTTGAATGTTCTACCCGTATCAGGGAGCCCCTTTCCCCGTCATATTGTACGGAGGGGAAACAGCAAAAGGAGAAGTGAGGAAAGGAGCGTTTTGATTATGATTACGACCGTTACTTCTATCTTGATCGTATTGAGCCTGTTCTTGGGGGGCTCGGGGGCAGCCGTGTACGCTTCTCAAGACAGCCAGCCCGGAGATATATTATATAGTGTCAAGATTGCCAGCGAGGATCTACAATTCCGCTTCGAGCGGCATCCAGAAGGCCGGGTGGAACTTGCTCTTAAATTTGCAGGCCGGCGAGTGTCCGAGGCCGAGTCTCTCGCAGAAAACGGCAAGCCGATCCCAATTAGTTTGGTCGAGCGGTTGGAGGAAAATTTGGTATCAGCGTTAATCGCGGCGGCTCAGGCAGAAGATACGGAGCTGGCATTGGAACAGATCAAGGAAGGAATGATGATCTTGAAGCGGCCCACCGACCGGGTCCAGGGCCATAATAAATTGCCCGATAATGCGACCTTAGGCATGATACAAAAAATGTTGGGGGCTCCGGAGAAGATTACCGTGGCTGGTTTAGAAAACCCTGCGGATTTCAAACGTCTCTTTGGCCAAGTGAAAGAAGAAATTCTGCTGGGAACGGAAAGCCGTGATTTAGCAGTGCCAATCGACAATCACAATACTGACATTCCTGCCGATACTGAGATGATCGATGATGTTATCTCGAAAAGTCCTACCCGTGATAATCAGGGGAACGGTCCAGTTGGGGAAGACGGGATGGATGGCATGGAGTACCAGGCTCTTCAGGGAGAAGTGTACGGTCCGGGTGATCCACAGGAACAGGAAGCTCCTAATGGCCCAAATTACGATACTAGCGGCTTCGGGGCCAGAGAGCAATACGGCAATCCCAACAGCAATAAACCAGGCAGCGGCGCAGGAGACAGCTCAGAAAATGGACAGGGAGGAAAACCGTAATACCCGTATCAGATGAGCCCATTTCCCGTCATACTATTTAGAAGGGAAACAAAAGGTTAGGAAAGGAGCGTTTTGATTATGTTTACAACCATTACTTCACTATTGATCGCATTAAGCCTGGTTTTGGGAGGCACGGGGGCAGCCGTGTATGCTTCCCAAGACAGCCAGCCCGGACATATGCTTTACACCCTCAAGACTGCCGGAGAGGATATGCAGCTTCAATGGACTCATCGTGAAGAGACCAAGCTTCAGCTGGCCTTGAGGTTTGCTGCCCGGCGGATGGAGGAAGCGCAAGCGCTCGCTGGAAATGGGCAACAGATTCAAGAAAGCCTGGCTCTCCGTCTGGAGAAGAATTTGGAAGCGGCCCTGATGGCGGCGGCAGCCATTGAAGATCCCAAGGAAGCGCTTGAACAGATCAAGGAGGCCCTCCAGCTCCATCAACGGGACTGTCTTCGTATCCAGGGGAATTTGCCGGAAGACAAGGACTTCGGCTTGAACATGGTGCAAAATATGTTCGAGCAAAAGTTGAGAGTCGTCAACAAAGGAATTGAAGTCCCTTTGGCCTTCAAGCATGCCTACCAAAATCGATCTGGACAAGAGGCAGAAGTTGAACTGTTGGGAATAGCCATCGGTGAGGATCTTGATATAACCGACGATCTTGATGCTGACCCTGGTGAGGCGCCAGACGAAGGAGAAGAATTCCAGGAAGATGATCCCATCGTGGATGAGGATACCCTCAAAGGCCCCGGGTATGGCGTAAAGAATGACACCGGCGAGAGCAGGGGAGATGGGGAGCCTGACCAGTATTCCCTGGAACAAGGGTATGGATGGGGGCCAGGCTCACCACAGGCGCAACCAGGTGAACCTCTTGGCACAAAGGAGGGCAGCTATGGACCCGGCCCACAATACAGCAACCCGGATACCGGTAACCCAGACAGTGGTAACCCGGACAGCGGCACAGGTGGCAGCTCGGATAACGGGAAGGGAGGGAATAAACCGTAGGCTGGATTATTCAAGAGAGTAGGCCAATCTACTGGCAAGGTAAGGGACGAACGATCCAAGGAGAAAATGCTCCCCATGCGGTAAAAGCAACCGGTGGGGAGCTCTATTTAGATTAGTCTTTGGGTCAGCGAGGTTCTTCGAATGACTCAGCCAGTTACGAACGGGTTTTATCGAAAGCTCGTCAATTCGGGCCGGATGAGATGGCGGCGTCCTTGCGGAGGACGCGCAGGATAGCGATTTTGGTGGGGTGATTGAAGGGAGCCGGGTCAACAGGGGGGCCAGAGCGGATAGTTTGCGCATAGCCAGTAAAATCAGGTGGAATGGGAACCAGGCTTTCGATAGACAGGTAACCACTGGAAGCCATTTCTTCCAGCATTTGCAGGTAATCTTGCCCGCTCAGGTAAAGAGCATTGTTTATGGCCACCAAAAAGCCGTTATGCGCCACCAATGGGCGAACCTTATTGATGATTCGATAGCTTTCGCGCACCATATCGACCACTCCGCCAGGGGTCACAGAGAAAATAGGCGGATCGACGAAGATGCAGTCAAAGAGCTGTCCTGATTTCTTCAGGCGTGCGACGCCGGTGAAGAAATCGCTGACCAGGAAATCTTCCCGCCGGATGGGGAAGCCATTAAGCTCATAGGATATTTTAGCCAGGTTAAGGAAAGCCTTGTTCCGGTCAAGCTGAACGACACGGGTTGCGCCGCCTGCAGTTGCGGCTACACCCAGACTGCCGGTATACGCAAAAGTGTTCAGGACTTGCGCTCCGCTTAGATTCTGTTTTGCCCATAGACGCAGGTTACGGGTATCGAGATACAGGCTGGCGTCGCGGTTCAGCTGCAGGTCGATGGCGTACCAGACACCTTCTTCCTGAACGCGATGGTCTGGGCTTTGTCCGTAAGTAAAATCTCCCCGCTGGTCAGCTGGGTCATCAGCCCTGTGGTGTTTGAGGATGACGCTGTTTACCCAGTTCAGCCTGTCCAGGTAGAATTCGCGGGCGGAGGACAAGGGCTGTACGACCGACTCCGCAGGTCTGGCGTAGTTATGCAGCAGCAGTGTCCGGGCGTAGACATCGACTGCCAGGTCAGGGTAACCCTCGTAAAACCCGTTGAACAGGCGAAAAGCTCTGTGGTGGGATCCGTCGAAAAGATTTTCACGCGCCTGGAGGGCGGCGGACAGTAGATCCTGTAACCCATAATCAATCACTGCCACGGGGTCCTTTACTCAACTCCAGCAAGAGGAGATGCAGTAGCTTATCTTGCTTTTCCAACTGGGGCGCAATAGATGGTGAACTCATCCAGGCGATCCACCTGTAGCAAGGCGTCCATTTCGTCCTGGTCGTAAGCGTCAACTGCACAAGTACCGGCTTCTATCGCCTCTACAGCCAGGTATAAATTCTGGCAGACATGCCCTGCATCCTGCGCGATCAACTTTGGGGAGATAGCTCCGTAACGCCACTCCGTGCGGTAAGGCAGGACCGTCCATGCGAAGACAACTGCGGCCGCTCCGGCAAAGCTCGAGCAAGCGGAACGTGATTTCTCAGGCAAGTCTGAATCGGTGTAGAGCTGAACGAGTTGGTGCTCGATCGCCCGGTACCGGTACACCCCAACCTCCAGGCCTGTTACCCTATGTACCAGCAGATAGGTTTCGAAAGGATGTCGTGAGCCTGCCGAGGGGACCGTCCGACGGGATGTGGAACCGTCTTGTATGATCGCATGGACCCCCTGGGTAGCCCAAAGCAGGAAGGAAAGTTCTTCCAGGTTAAGAGGTTGGCTGGTGAAGGTGCGCAAGCTCCGCCGGCGTTTGAAGGTATCCAGCAACGTTATCCCTCCGATGCTGAATTCACTTACGGGTACCAGGTCGATAAGGACTGTTTCGTCTGAGATGGATTTCTGGAGAGGGGGATGGATCAAGCCCTTTTTTTGATCCGTCTCCAGGCGTTCCCAG
Source organism: uncultured Anaerolineaceae bacterium (assembly GCA_964486825.1). GTDB lineage: Bacteria > Chloroflexota > Anaerolineae > Anaerolineales > UBA4823 > CAZAQS01. The sequence continues at coordinate 8,355 of CAZAQS010000163.1, forward strand.
ATATCCCAGAGATGAGCTTTGAGAAGGCTGCGGTCTGGCTCTGGAATCTTCACAGTTTATTTCCTCCCTTCCCAGCGGACATAGCCAAGGGGAAGCGTAACGATAAAGGTCGAACCCTGCCCGGGTTTGCTGTTGGCTGTGATCGTTCCGCCGTGCCGTTCGACGATCTTCCGGCAAATCGCCAGCCCCATACCATTTCCCTCATATCGAGACCGGTTCACCAGGCGCTGGAAAGGCTGAAAAATACGCTCGGCATCCTGCATGTCGAATCCAATTCCATTATCCTGGAAATAGATCCGGACAGCGTTTCCAAGCAAGGCCTCACAGTAAACCTTGACCTGAGGCGGGATGTCTGGTTTGTGGAATTTGAGCGCGTTGCCGATCAAATTTTGAAATAGCTGTCTCAGTAGAAGCCGGTCCCCTATCACCGTTGGTAGAGATCCTGCGTCGACCTTGCCAGAGGACGACTGAAGCTGTACTTCAAGATCTGTGAGTACTTCTGAGAGAACCTGGCCCAGGTCAACTCTTATGAAGGTACGCGGGTGGGTGGTGAGGCGTGAAAGCTTCAGGAGCTCTTCTACCATATTTTGCATACGAGAAGCCGCGCTTCGCATGCGAAGCAGGTAGTCATGCTGTTGCGGGTTCAGATTTTCTGCCTCGTTCAGCAGCATTTCTCCAAATGCATTAATCTTGCGCAAGGGTTCTTTCAGGTCATGTGAGGCAACGAACGCAAATTCTTGTAGCTCGCGATTACTTTGCTCTAATTGCTGCCGGTCGTTCACCTGGTCGGTGATCTCGTGTTCCAGGATCAAAATATGTCTAACGATCCCATTCTCATCCGTCAGTGGGACGATGTCCAAATTCCACCATGCCTCGCGTTCATCCGGTCCGACCGGTGCATATACCTCCCGCAAATGCTGTGGCTGGCCTGTCTCCTGAGTCTGGACCAAGAGCCGGTGTCGTTTCCGGTTGCTTTCGAGGGCATCCAACTGCTCCACACTGCAACCCAAGAGAAATTTTTCAGAGTGTTTCAGGGTAGACTTCATGGCCGGATTCGCCAGGATATACCGCAAATCCGGGCATTCTACAACAGAAACTGGGAAGGGGGCTTGCTCGACAAGAGCCTGTAGAAGATCCTGCCGGTCAGCGATCTTTAATCCGGCTTGCTGGATAATCGAGATGGCTTTGTGAAGATCTTGAGTGCCCGGTAGATTAGGGTCCGATTCGTCGTCCATAATATGCTCCATGCAAATCTATCATACCGAATTCTAGGTAGGAGTCAAGCAAGGATCGACACTTGATTAATTGGACCAAATCATGCATAATGGTTCCAGCCGGTGGCGGGAATAACGGCGAGGGGAAATTTTACAGGTATTTTTTTGAGAGGATATCCTATGAATTCAGGCTCAGAGTCATCTGCCCCCAATCATTTTTCTAAAGAAAATAATATCAGGGAATATGAACTGGTTGAGTCCAGCCCGTCTGAAATAAATGAGGCTTTCAAATCCGAGGTTAGGCCCCTCGAAGCAGATGAAGGAAATGCCCAATTGGTGGAAACACTCAGAGCCTTGAAGGAGAGCGAACGCAGGCTGCAGCTTGCACATGCCGCGGCTCGATTGGGAAGCTGGGACTGGAAGTATGGAGATGCGTACGTCCACTGCTCTGATACTTTCTTCTCCATGCACGGTTTGGAGCCAGGCTCCGAGGGCAATCTGGATTTGGAGCTGTACCTATCGAAAATTCACCCAGATGACCAACCACGGGTCCGCCAACTGACATTTATCGCAACCAGCGGGACACCTTATGGAGAAATCGAAGATAATGACTTCCGGTATATGATGCCAGATGGGAGCTTCCGTTGGATGTCCGCATACAACTGGCCGATGTTCGAAGATGGGAAGCTAACCGGTATCACCGGAGTAACAATGGATATTACGGAGCGTAAGGTTGCGGCGGAGGTCCTTAGGGAGAGTGAAGAGCGCTTCCGGTCCCTGCTCGAGAACTCCATTGAC
>CAZAQS010000164.1:0-10354 GCA_964486825.1 uncultured Anaerolineaceae bacterium
CTGCTACTACACCACTGGTATATAAGAGCACCAAAGCATACATCGCTTTCTCCCAACCGAAGGACAGGCCCGCCAAAAAGATCACCAGTGAATCGACCATCAGGTAAGATTGAGAAATAGGAACGCTCCGCCAATGATTCAGGATACGCGCCAGGATATCGCTTCCACCACTCGTGCCTTGTCCCCGATAAACCAACCCGTACCCAATCCCACTGACAACTGCACCATAGAGCACATTCAGAACTGGGTCCGAGGTTATCCCCTCCGGAGGCAGGAACAGTACTAACAAGTCTGTGAAAAGGGAAATGAAGAATACGGCAAAGGCAGTTCTCAGGGCAAAACGCCTTCCTCCCAGGAACCTCCAACCCAGGATAAACAAGGGGATGTTTCCGATAAAAATCATCAGGCCGATCGGCCAATCCGTATGGTAATTAATCACCTGGGAGAGGCCGCTCACCCCTCCGATTACCAATTGGGATGGAACGAGGAACAAGCGCAGCGACAAGGCTTGAACGAAAGTACCAGCCAAAATAAAGCTGAAGTCCCTTGCAGTCGACCAACTAAACCGGAAGGAATAAGGTATTAAATCTGCCATAAATCCACGCATATCGATTTCTTTCGTTTGTTGCCCAAGGAAGAAAGATGGGCAGTCAGGAGGATTTCTGCTCCAGTTTCATGCCTGCCAGAGTTTCAATTACCCCTACCAATGCCGAATTATCCAACTCCGCCATACCCATCTCGAGCATAGAATTGAATAGCTGGGCGTGTATGGCAGCTGAAGGCAATGGCGCCCCATACTGGCGGGCTGTGTCCAACACAATTCCCAGGTCCTTAGCCTGCATGTAGGCCTTGAAGCCTGGGTTACGGTTACCGGCGAATAGACGTGGGGGCTTTACATCTAATGTCCAACACTGTGCTGCTCCGCCTCGAATAGCCTGCACAACTTTTTCAGGGTCAGCGCCGGCTTTTTGAGCGAAAATCAAAAGTTCGCCCATGGCCACCATTTGGGCAGCAACCATGATCTGGTTTGCAGCTTTGGCGATCTGCCCAGCTCCCTCACTGCCCACATGGGTCACAGTTTTTCCAATAGCTTGAAATACCGGCCTGACCCGTTCCAAGGCCTGCTCCGGACCGCCTACCATGATCGCCAGGGTACCATCCCGGGCCCCGATGTCGCCACCGCTTACCGGCGCGTCCAGGCAGAGAACGTTCTTTTTGCCCAACATCTCGGCAATATGCCTGGCTGTGGCCGGTTTGATGGTTGAATTATCCACAAAGATCAATCCATCGTGAACGCCTTCAAGGATACCCCCCTGCCCCAACACCACAGCTTCCACATCAGGAGAATCAGGTAGGTTTGTAAATACCACATCCACCAGAGCGGCCGTCTCTGACGGAGAGGTAGCTGCTTTAGCTCCTTCAGACACCAACTCGTTCACTGCCGCCTGGCTGCGGTTATGTACGACGAGCGGAAACCCGGCCTTCAGGATATTTCGGGCGATCGATTTCCCCATCAAACCGAGCCCGATATAACCAACTTTTAAATCATCTGCCATCGCTGTCTCCAATAATTCTTATGTCTGGTTCAATCACGAGACCCTCTCGATCACAGGGCCATGGGGTGTGTCTTTCACCTGCCAGCCCAACCTGGTGATCTCGTCTCGCAAGTCATCGGCGCTCTTCCAGTCCTTCCGATTACGAGCTACCTCTCGCATTTCCACTAATTCATTTACCTCTGTGGGAGGGGCCGAATCGAGCTTACCGAGAGGTTGGCTATGCGTCTCAAGCGCCTCTCTCCATACGTCCTGGGGTAATCCTTCCTCTGGTGATGGGATCCGAACCTGCCCTACCTCACTCAGAGCAAAGCTCTTCCGGCTTTGATATACCTTGCCTTCAGAGCTATTCTCCTTAGGAGTACGGATCACCTCCACACCTCCCAATCCCAACACCTGGCACTGTCCTGTAGCGATATCAATGGTTAAGGCAGTCTTTTCGTCTATTCCAAGGATAGGGATATCTGGAGGCAGCATTTCTATTAAAGCGCTAAACCTGGCTTTCCCCATGAAACAACGGCTTGTATCCAATTCGTCTCCCCCATCATTATTATTCCAATGAGGGATGAATATTGCCTCAAGGCCATAAGGCCTGAAAAGGTTGAGTCCATCTTTCCAGTGCAATTCTTCACCGACTTTGTAGATCTCGTAAACGGGTAAACAATAAGCGCTTACTGCTACTGTAGCAGCGCTTGCCAGAACCAGCGTAGCGCCTAACCGGTGGCTAGAAATGGTACGTTGCCAGGCCAGGCTGTCCTGAAGCTGCCGCACTGCATATGTCGGGCTACCAGGTCCCATAAAAACCATGTCTGCCTTAAGGATAGGCCTCGTAGTCTCATCGCTATCCGGACTGAACTCTGTCCCTCGTTTCCTGGCCGAGACGATCGTAGTCTGTGGCCGATAATTTTGCAGATTGAATTGCAAGAATTCTTCCACCCGCCCGATCACTTGCGCCGAATTAAGCTCAAACCCCGCAGGTGTCTCCAACAGCACAACCTCCGGGAGAGCAGATCGAGGGCGGTGCGCCATGACACCGGCAAGAGCATGGTCGAAAATTCGCCTGCCACTGGGAGATGTTTCACCAGAGCCGAACAGAACGACCGGCCCAGGAGTTGGTCTGTTCATTGCTTGCATTTATCTATAAAGATCACGGATATTTGGAATCAGGTATTCCAAAAAACAACGTTCGAGCTCGTAATCGGGAGACCAGCCCCAATCCCTGCGCGCAGCGCTGTCGTCCAGGTCAGCTGGCCAACTATCAACAATATTTTGACGAGCCAGGTCTGGGTGAAAAGTAATATCTGCATGAGGAAAAGAGCGCATCACCAGCTCTTTAAATTCATCTGCCCTCAGGCTGAAACTAGTTACATTGTATACCAGCCGGCTCAATGCTTCTCTGGGCGCATTGGTCAGCATTACCAGTGATTTTACTGCATCGGGCATCGCCATGAACGGGATGCAGACATCCTCACGCACAAAACAGGCGTATGGCTCACCCTTTGCAGCCGCGTGCAGCATCTCAGGTCCATAATCACTCGTCCCACCGGTAGGAACGGTATGCGCACTGATCAGGCCTGGAAAACGTAAGCTTCGAAAGTCTAGCATGACGGAGGTTTCAACTGCCAGCTGCCGGTAATACTTGCTGTAATAAATTCCCAATTGTTCACAATAAAGTTTATTGCATCCGTACATGGTGCGTGGATAATTCCATTCCCATTCTCGAACACGCGAGTAGGTTTTCTTCGTTTCCAGGTCCGGGATCCCATAAGCCGCGATTGAGCTCGGAAATATAAACCTGACCGGTTTTCCACGCCAATCGGACTGTTCGGCAGCCAGTTGAAGCAAAGTCAGGGTGCCTTCGACGTTGACCCGGTGAGCGGCCTCGGGTTTAAACTCACTACGGGTAGAAAGCAAAGCTGCCAGATGAAATATTGTGTCGATCTCATATTCGCTGACGATCCTGGAGAGCAAGCTTGTATCCATAATATCCCCCTGGATATGGTGTGTCTTGGAATGAAGCTCAGCCGGCAAGGATTGCAGATCCAGTGAAACAATATGATTCGAGCTATCCTCTGCCATCATTTGGATCAATGCATTTCCAATCTCGCCTGCTGCTCCAGTGATGAGAGACACTTTTTTGCGCATAATTGGCTCCTTTTATGCTAGAATGATTATGAAGCGCTTGATCTGCTAGACTTTCAGCTTTAGGCCCTCCATATTGTACAACAGTTACCATATATCAGAAAATTGACCATGCCAAATCTGTATCTTCTGCTGCGTTAGCTTATCCATCAATAAACTTTTCTCAGGAGGCTGCTCATGCCCCTTAACATCATCGTTGGCGCCCAGTGGGGCGACGAAGGCAAAGGCCGCGTCGTCGATCTTTTAGCTGCAAAAGCTGATTTCGTTGCCAGGTTCAATGGAGGCGATAACGCAGGGCATACTGTTACCGTTGGTGAAAAGACTTTCAAGCTCCACCTGGTACCATCGGGGATTATTCACCCCAGACCGAGGGCAGTAATTGGAAATGGTGTGGTCGTGAACCCGGCTATCTTGCTCTCAGAAATAAAAACACTGGTCGAAGCAGGAATAGAAGTAAATCCCAGCCGCCTTTGCCTGTCTTACGCAGCCCATCTCATTACGCCTGCTCACCTGGCTTTGGACCGGGCTCAGGAATCTGCGCGAGGCAAGTCGAAAATTGGGACTACCCAGCGTGGCATTGGACCGGTTTATATTGATAAAGTAGCCCGGCGGGGCTTGCGCCTGGAAGAATTCCTCTCCCCAAAACGCTTCATAAAGAATCTCGAGCGTCTGGTAAAAGATATTAACCTCCAGCTGACCCGATTATATGATGCGGAACCGGTCCACATTCAAAATGTCCTCGATCAGGCGGCAGATCATGCACACCGATTGGCCCCATATATTGGGGACGTCTCAACTTTGCTGACCGAGGCACTGAGAAACGGCAGCCAGGTACTTGCGGAAGGTGCACAGGGTACCTTATTAGACCTGGACCATGGCACCTATCCTTTCGTGACCAGTTCGACTCCAACGGCTCCCGGCGCTCTGGTGGGTTTGGGCGTGGGGTTAGGCTACGAAGAACGGATCATTGCAGTGACAAAAGCCTTCCAAACCAGAGTTGGAGAAGGATCGTTTCCAACAGAGCTAACTGGAGAGCTTGCCTCAAGGCTGAGAGGCAGCGGTGAGAACCCCTGGGATGAATTCGGAACTACCACTGGACGACCGAGACGGGTAGGTTGGATGGATCTTGTTCTCCTGCGGTACGCGGCTCGCATCAATGGATTGACCGAGCTGGCATTGACCAAGCTTGATGTCTTGAGCGGTCTGGAAAGGATTAACCTTTGCGTTGCATACCGCCGTAAAGACGATCCAGGTAGCCGAGATGATTTAGTACAGGACCTGCCCTCTGGGCCGGGTGATCTGGATGGTTTTGAACCAGTGTACGAGGAGCTACCCGGATGGACGGAAGACCTGCGAAACGTACGGCGCTGGGAAGATCTTCCGGAAGCCGCCCGGGCTTATATCCTGCGCATCGAGGAACTTAGCGGTGTACCTGTGCGCATGGTATCTGTAGGTCCTGAGCGAACGCAAATTGTGGAAATCAGCTAAATCTATGAAATTATCACCTTTGATGCTCTTACTGATATTCCTGTCAGCGTGTAATTCGTTGGTTTTAGAAACCCCAATACCTTCTGCCACCTCTCTACCACCAACGGAAACCACTCAACCTACCCCTACTCCCACCGTGGTCTGGTTCCCACCCACACCAACCTTTACCCCCTATCCGACGCCGGTGATTACTCCAACGCCAGACCTGCTCACGGATATCGGTGAGGTATTGCTCAACGATGATTTCTCAACCGCCGAAAAATGGTCTTTACAGACAGGGTCTGAGGGAGGTGTAGCCCTCAGCAAGGACGAATTAACCGTTGCCATCAAAGGTTCCAAAGCGTTCATTTTTAGCATCCGCGAAGAACCCGAGCTTTCCGATTTCTATATCGAGATCACCGCCAATCCCAATTTATGCAAGGGGGGAGACGAATACGGACTGCTACTTAGGGTATCAGGGACGGAGGATTATTACAGGTACTCCCTTTCATGTGATTCGCAAGTACGCCTGGACAGGGTGATTGGTTACACGGCTTCCTCTCCACAACCGTGGATGCTCAGTGGAGACGTACCTCCCGGCGCTCCCAGTATCTCCCGTTTAGGGGCCTGGCTGTCTGGCAGTGAAATGCGCTTCTTTGTGAACGGGCAGCATCAATTTACGGTCAACGATCCTATGTTGCGTAGTGGGCGGATTGGAATCTTTGCACGTTCGACAGGAGCAAACGCAGTAACCGTCAACTTCTCTGACCTGGTGGTCAGAGAAGTTGAGAGATGATTGCTCTAATTGTAGAACTTCATGGCGTCGTAAAATGAAAAAACGTGACTATCGTAATCGACTTAATGACCTCGCTCCGAAAGATTGGCTGAAGTTCCAAAAGTCTTGGTTTACACATACCCCCCCACCACGCCAAAAAGGAGTGCTTCGCCATCCAGCGAAATTCCCAGAAACGTTAGTACAGGAATTCATCGAATTTTTTACTAAAGCGGGACAGGTTGTGCTGGATCCGATGGTCGGTACGGGCAGCACGCTGGTTGCAGCTTTGAGAGCTGGAAGGCAAAGTTTTGGCATCGAACTGAATCCTGCCTATGCTGCCATGGCAAAACAGGTGGTCAATGAAGAACGACTTTCATTGGGAGAAGCAGCCAGTGGTTTGAAGGCGGAAGTGGTTGTAGGTGATGCTGCCTGCCTGCCGAAACTTGTCCGGGAGCAAGGGATACCGATCGTTGATTACGTAATCACTTCTCCTCCCTATTGGGATATGCTGCGTGCGCGCGGCGCTCATACGCAGAAAAAGCGCCGTGATGAGGAAAACCTGGATGTTTTCTATTCAGACGACCCCAACGACCTGGGGAATATCGAGAACTATAACGAGTTCCTGGAACGGTTGAGTGATATGTACGTTGGGCTGAAACCTTATTTGCGACAAAGCGCCTACCTGACAATCATCGTTAAAAACGTGAAGAAAGGTGGAGTTATTTACCCCCTGGCATGGGACCTGGGAAGGAAGCTGGGAGAAACATACCGCCTAAAAGATGAAAAGATCTGGTGCCAGGACGATATTCGGCTGGCGCCATATGGCATGGGTAACGCCTGGGTCAGCAACACCTTCCACCATTATTGCTTGCAGTTCCGAAATGAATAGTCATCCACCCATCGGCAAGCGTTAGAATCAGCCTCTCCGAGATGTTGTCTCCGGCTGACTTCATCCTGTTACCTTACACCTCCGATATGACACCGGCGGGAATTGCTTATGCCTGCCAGGCCCTTCCATTACCTGGGAGTTTGAACACAACCGAAACCTATCGATGCCTGCGCCAGATGGTAGCCCAACAGGCTTCGGAGCTCGCTTTCCGCCGCTACCTGACCACGATACAAGTACCGCATCACTTCAGCTCCGATAGCTTGTTTGCTCGTCCCGGACGAGTAAGTGCTGTGATTGGAGGCAGGTATTGCCACCTGTATATCTCGTCAATTTTTAATAGGGAGAAAATCCGCAGGATCCATCAGGACCTATCAAGCTTGCTAGTGTCTCCAACGCTCATACAACCGACCGAACTTTTCCAGGACAGCCGTTCCGAGACAGACCTGCTGGTATTCTCATTTGTTACAGGCCTGGTCACACCCACTCGTGCAGAAATAATCAAAGCCACAAGCGCGGGGAAACCCATCCACTTGCTTTACCCCCTGGCATCAGCCTGGTCTCAGCCTTCTCACGGTCGTTCTTTGGGTAGAGTTGTATTGAAATCAGAATCGGTGGGGCGCTTGACTGTAAGTCTTGGAGGTTATAACGATAGCCGCAGATACTTAGTTTCTGAGGTAGAACTGCCTCCCCTACTCAGGGTGCAAGTTCAAGAGGATTATTTCTCGCTGGCTTTCGTACATGTTTCTACAATCCCAAACAGGCGTCTGGGATTGCACTGCACCAATCTGGATAAGACCCTGATCATCCTACCGCATCAATGGGGCAATATTTGGGTATATGGAATGCATATCGTTCTTGCTGGATGGATGACGCGCGGGGAGTACCGGCGAAAAGCTAACCCTTCCCCTAAGGAAAGGTATATTTCCCAGCCGTCTGGCGGCGCAGGAAAGTACCTGGGAGTACCGGTTGCCCAGCTTCATCCCCTGGAGGAACTATTTTCCAGAGCCTTAAGTTGGGGATAGCTTGTTTTCCAAAGTAGGAAGCAAAACAGGTAATACGCTTCAGATGTTGAGCACCTCGAGCATTTCCTTCTCGATCCCAGGCGTGCATACCATGAGCGTATGGGGAGAGGTAAACAAATCCGGCTTTCCGTGGAAATCTATGACGGAAGCGCCCGCTGCACTGGCGATCAGGGCGCCGGCAGCAAAATCCCATGGGTGAATGTCGAGTTCCCAATACCCGTCCAGCCTTCCCGCCGCGACATAACACAAGTCCAGCGCCGCTGAGCCAAGCCGGCGGATAGAACGTGCGCGCATGGAAAGCCTGGAAAACTTATCTAAATTGTTCTCGTCATTTTCCCGGATGTCGTAGGAAAATCCGGTCACGAGCAAGCTCTCAATCAACCTGTTCGCATTCGAAACTCGAATGGGTTCTCCATTCAAAGTAGCCCCATTACCACGTTCAGCACTGAAACACTCATCCCGAATGGGGTCATAGACAACGCCAAGCTTCACGATGCCTTCTTCAGTGTAAGCCAGGGAGACGCAAAAGAACGGCAACCCATGCACGTAATTAATGGTGCCATCTAGTGGATCCACGTACCAGATACAACAGTCCTTTTCATCCAAAAAACCGCTTTCCTCAGAAACGATGCTGTCGCCGGGGAAGTTCTCACGTATAGCATCCATAACTAACTTTTCAACCTGGAAATCAATCTCAGAGACGATATCAACGATCCCCTTGCTCTGGACGTGGAGTTTACTTCCGAATCCAGGTCGCTGATTGTAACCGGCTTTGATCACCTTCCCGGCCTGGCGTGCCAAAGATTCTATGAATTGAAGTGTTGGTGGCATATTATTTAATCCCCCCTCTAGATTTGAAATAGCATGATTTATCAGAACCGGGGCTTAATTTTTTGGCTCCTTTAGGATATAAACGAGTTGGCTTAATTCCAACTGGATCTCTTTTTGGTGCATATAAGCTTCCTGAAGCAGAGATTCGAAATCTGGTTTTTGAGGCTCGGCTATCGTTTCCAGTAGCCTCTCCGTTCGAGCGATCTGCACATTTTTATGGCGCAGCTTGGTTTCTAACCGGTCCCGGTAGCCATGGAAAAACTGGTGTTCATTCAAGGGGTCACTATCTTTAGCTCCAGGAGAGGTCAGCACTTCTGCAATAGTCCCCAGGAATTCATCCGTATCTACGGGCTTTTCAAGGAAGCGCACCGCCCCCAAACTAAGCGCAAAAGCTTTATCTTCCGGGGCGACATAAGTGGCTGACAGGAAAATTATGGGTATCTTCTGCGTGGCCGGTTGGGTGCGAAGCTTATAAGCCAGGATATAACCATCCATTTTGGGCATTAGGATATCGGTGATCACTACAGAAGGTGGCTGAGAAGCAATCACCTCGAGCGCTTCTTGCCCGTTGCGGGCAGTCCTAACGGGATAACCATTGAAGCTTAGGGTAACCTCTAAGAACTCCAGGACGTTCGGCATATCCTCGACGATAAGAATGGGTAGTTGAACTCTGTCCATGTAGTTAATTTTAGCCCGGTCACGGGCATTGGGCAAGCTACAGAATTGTCAGGAGCATGGTTATTTATATCTCACCCCGAATCTCTAATGGCAAGCGCTCGAAAAACTCTTCCAAGAATCGATGGCGACCTTGCCCCAGTGCCTGAGCTGTTGGGGTATGCAGGCGGTCCTTGATCTTCTTCAGCTTGAATAAGTACTCATGATAGGAACTATGAATCTCGCCGGGTTCTTTTACCCCTGAAGTCAGGAACTGCTCTGAGGGATCTGAAAAGATCGGCTGGCCTACGACCACATCGAAAGCAATCGTACGGGCAACGCCAACTGCTCCTATTACATCGAGCTTGTCAGAGTCGTACAGTACCTTAGCCTCCAGAGTTTGTGGCTGCTCGGATTCATCCCGGAATCGATGAGCACGGATGCAGTGCTCGCCCTCTTTAATCCGGCCTTCTTCCCACCCTTCTGCCTCAAGGATCTTGCGTGCAAAGGCAGCAGAGGCATGGTGATGTTCGAGGCGACCTTCATCCCCCCCTAATGTGGCGCTTCCTTCCGCATCATGAAGCAGGGCAGCTGCGCGCACGATTTCCAGGTCCGCTCCTTCAGCCTGGGCGATCTTTTCAGCAAGCCGGTATACCCTTAAGACGTGATCGAAACCGTGGACCGGGTCGGTGTCGGTGTACCAGGAGCGAGCGGTATCAATGGTCAACATGTCTTCCTGATTCTCCCGTAAGGATTGTTATATCGAGGTTATGAACCTGCCATCCACTGCATAAAGACCAGAAATAGGCCCAAGATGATAATCGCCCCACAACCGAAGGCAAATAAACGCATGGTCATACGTATGATCAAACGCAAAACGAACCATACTACCAACAAGATCAGGATGTAAATCACGATTTGTTGGAGCTGATCCGGGGTGACAGCAAGTAAATAATACATAATTAGTCTTTCACTGGATAGAGACGCCCCTTTTTGACGACGGTTTCCAATAAATTCGTTC
>CAZAQS010000165.1:0-10334 GCA_964486825.1 uncultured Anaerolineaceae bacterium
TTTACGGCGCACAGGCTTCCTTCCAGGATCCGGCCCGCTTTTCCTTCGCCCATGGCGGCAAAGACGGTCACCCCTACCCGGTCGACCGCCAGACTTACGATCAATCCATTCATCTGCTGAAGACAGCTGTCCAGCACGCCAGGATGGGTGAACGGGACCGCCTGGATGCCCTGAAGCGATTGAACCATCTGACCCAACCAGAATAATAATGACTTTGGCTTCCTCGGCACCCCGCAGCAGGTGATCGAGCAGATGCATTCCTTCATTTAAAGTTGGTGGTAAATTATTCATGTTAGACTGTGCAGGTTATCCAAATACGGCAACTCTTGAATTGCTGATCGGTGAGGTGCTGCCTGCATTAAACGACGGATAGGCGATGAATCCTGAATTTTCTTTACACATCGGGCGCAGCATCATGCTCCTGGCGCTATTCTTAAGCGCTTTACTTGGGCTGCCCATTGTGCTGTTGTAGTAAAAAAATCCGCTCCTATTCAGTTCGGTAAGATAATATTATAATTAATCTTGGAAATATATTCGTCGTCTTACTAATTGGAGGTAACGATGCACACAACTGTTTCTGTACGCGGCCAAACCGTGATTCCGCGCCACATTCGAGAAGAATTAGGCATCACTCCTACGACCCGGTTGGAATGGAAAGTCAAGAACGGTGTGATTATCATCCTGCCCATTCCCTCCGACCCGGTCCAGTCCGCAGTGGGAATCCTGGAGGGACGAGGACCTTCCACTGCGGATCTCCTGGCCGAGCGCAAAGCAGACAGGGAGAAAGAATAATGGCCGCTTTCGTTCTGGACACATCGGCGCTGCTAACGATCCTGAACCGGGAAGACGGGCTGGATACAGTTTTGACCTTACTGGACAATGCCAAAGATCATCAAGACGTTATATACATTCCCTTTATGGCTTTGATGGAGCTCGAATACCTGCTGCTGCGCAGAGTAAGCCCCGAAGAAACGATGGCTATTTTGACGTTAGTGGGAGCCTGGCCTGTTCGTGTGCAGGAATCTACACAAGAATGGCGACATCACGCTGCCATGATCAAGTCGCAGACTCCTCTTTCTCTAGCCGATGCCTGGATCGCAGCATTGGCTCTGTTTCACGACGCTGAGCTGGTTCATAAAGACCCCGAATACGAGCAAATACCCAATCTTCCCATGGTGAAATTGCCATACAAGGGGTGAGCGTAAGTGCTGGAGCCTGCTTTGTAGGCCCTACGTGATTCCACAGTTTCGACGCAGCCGCTTCTCGTTTGCTTCCCCAAACCTTTTCCCCATGTCCTTGTGCCGGGCAGAAATAATCCCAACCACCATAATCAATACAATTGTAGTCCATCATAGGAAGCTACTCTATAAATGCCACAGAATCCCAGCCATCCGCTACGCGTTTTATGGGGCGGCAACCGGAAACGAGTGTGCGCTTATAGGAGCTTGGTCAACGTAACATCTTCGTCATGAAAACCTAAATGATGGTAAAAGCTGAGCGCCCGTGTATTCGCAGCGCCAGTTGAAACTGTGAGTAGTGAATAGCCTTGCTGGCGCGCCCACTGCTCGCAAACCTCCAACAAAGCGGTGCCAACTCCACGACCTTCCGCCGTTTCACTGGTTGCCAGCTCCCCAATATAAGCTTGCCGTTGACCAGTAAAGTGTGTGCTATGCGAGACGGTTGCAAAGCCAAGTCGTCCGCCCTGCTCATCTTCCGCAATGAGGACCATTGTCTTCTGATTGTGTTGGTTAATACTCTCCGTGAGCCAACCCTGAACCGTACTAAGCCAGAGTTCCAAATCACGCCAGGGTTGCATGCCGATTGCAAGACGTGGGACAAGACTGAGAACGAAGGCGCGGTCTGTATCAACATATGGGCGCACACGTAGCATGACAAATCTCCTCATGGTTTGAAACACTGATACCGTTGTTTCATTAGCAGATTATACCTGTGCTCTGAAAACATATAGATTACCTAGACGATCTTCCCGTCTCTCAACAGCAATATTCTATCCGCATATCGGGCTAAGGCTTCATTGTGGGTGACAAGTACCACCGTTACCCCACGATCTTGATTGAACTTCTTCAACAAACCGGCAATCTCTTCCCCCGCTCTGCTGTCCACGTTTCCCGTTGGCTCATCCGCCAGGATGATCTTGGGCGTGTTCACCAGCGCCCGGGCGATGGCTACTCGCTGCTGCTCTCCTCCAGAAAGCTGTGCAGGGAGGTGGTGAATACGGCTCTCCAGTCCAACCGAAACAAGCAGGTTGCGTGCCTGCTCTTCCAGGTTGAAATCCAATTTTCTTCGATAGGGGATCAGCGGCAGCATCACATTTTCCAGGGCGGATAGCACTGGAATCAGGTTGAAGGCCTGGAAGACAAATCCAATGTGCTCCAGCCGGAAGTCGGCCAAAGCGTTCCCTCTGAGCGTCCTTGTATCGACCCCGTTCACCAGGATGTCACCTTCCGTCGGCTGGTCCAGCGTGCCGATCAGGTTGAGCAGCGTCGATTTCCCCGACCCGGAAGGGCCGGTGATTGCCAGGTACTCGCCCTCCTGGACGGCCAACCTGACCTTGTCCAGCACTTTGACTTCGACTCCATTGCGATAGACTTTGGTGAGATCGATTGCCTGGATGATATCGTTGTTCTCCCCCATGCATCTACTCCTTTGCTCACTCATACCGCATGGCTTCTACTGGAGGGATTTGTGCTGCCTGCCTGGCGGGGTAAAAGGCTGCCAGCGCGCTCACCAAAACCGGTATCAACAGGGCAGGCAAAAGCAGGCCCATTCCGGCCAGCGGTAAAGTCCGGTAAAGATACCAGAAGGAAACACACCCGATTCCCCAGCCGATCAGCCCGGCAATGCCAGCTAGCCCAACGGCCTCCATCACGAACAGGTTGAACACTTTCCTGTCTCGCCAGCCGATCGCTTTCAGGA
Source organism: uncultured Anaerolineaceae bacterium (assembly GCA_964486825.1). Taxonomy (GTDB): domain Bacteria; phylum Chloroflexota; class Anaerolineae; order Anaerolineales; family UBA4823; genus CAZAQS01. Next base: position 2,938 of record CAZAQS010000165.1, read on the forward strand.
TACCGATCTCCCGCCGGCGCTCGATCACTGCCATTAGCAGTACGTCGGCTGTGGCGAAACCGGCGACCAGAAATGAGATCCCGGCCATCAGCAAGTGGAGCGGCCCGATGTGCACCAGGATGGTTTCTCCCAAAAGCGTGTCGGTCAGGTAGCCACGCATGTAAAGGATGATACCGAGGAATAGCGTGATCAGCGCGGCCGAGATGGCCATGGTCAGAATCGCCAGGGAGGCCCGTATTCTGCGCTGTAGCGCCTGGCGCAGAGCATAAGCAGGGATGGATAACCTGCTCAACCGAACTGACGATGCGGCGATTTCACCCCTGGCCAGGGTTTGCGCCGGCATGGTGCGCGCCGCCAGTACAGCCGGCAGCAGGCTACTCAGGGTACACAACGCCAGGCCGAGCGGCAAGATCCAGAACGCCTTCTGCAGCGGCATTTCCAGGTCCAGCACGGCCGATAGCAACAGGCCCAGGCCGGATCCGAGCAGACCAGCGATCAGACCGGTCAGGATTCCTTCAGAGACCACCATTCCGAAAACTGCGCTGCTTCGCCATCCTAAGGCTTTTTGCAGGGCGATCTCCCGCCGGCAGGCCAGGGTGCTGACCAGGGACGTATTCAGGATATATACGCCAGAGACGAGCAACATTATTGAGAACAGGAGAACGTTAATCCGTTGCACTTCTTTGGCGATGCTGTAACTGACGCCCTTCTGTACCCAGCCCTCTTCCACGTACCCGGCCGGCGGCACCCGGTCATCTCCGGATATATATACAAGGGTCCTTTTCGGTGAAGACCCAACGGTAATATCCACCTCCAAGCCAGTGCGCGCCATGATTTCGGCTGCAACCTGCTCGATTTTTCCGCGCGCTTCCGGTGTAAATTGATCGACTTCAGCTACTCTGACCCGCACGGCGCTGACCGGCCTTTCGGGGTTGAAAGATAAACGCGCAGCCATATCCAGCGTCGTAAGCGCTAATGGCGGGCTGATGATGTAACCGATATCGCTGAACGTGGGACCTAACTCGACCGGTTCCACCTGGCGACCAGCTGGATCGTATCGCAACGTCACGCGCGGCGGAAAATAAGTTTCGAGAGGGACCTCACAGGCCTCTGCTGGAAGGGGGATACGCTCAATGTCGTAGGTTCCCTGGACAACGAATGGCAGGCTGCCCCCGCGACCCGTCCCAACCCCAGATTCACGGAATTTCATTTCTGGGCTAATATCCTGGCTGGGATCCTGAATCTGCATGAAGATAGCCGTTAAGGCGCCGGTGGATAACCCTGAGCCATAGGGAATGGCTTCAACTACGCTTCCCTCTGCCCTGGTCGGTGCTGTAGTTTCCCGGTAGCGCAGCCCGGACGATAGGGCGTTGATCGAATTGAACGTGTCACGATAACTGCTCACACTGGCTAAAGCTTCTGGATAGGCCGACTCGCCATCGAATACCCATTCTTTTGTGGTTATTGCCGGAAGACCTTCCAGGTATTCTTCCCCACCCGCTTCTTCCAATCTTTCGCGCGTCTTTTGCGTTAAGACCAGGTCAATCCGCTTCCAGGCCGTTCGCAAATCGAAATCAACGTAGCTACGCACATTGAGGATCAATGGAATGTCCCCCGGCCGGTCTGGCGCATGCAGATACTCTCCGTCAACCATCGCCTGCTCCAACTCCAGGAGCCTGTTCTCCTGTTCTGGATCGATCGCTGCGAGAAGCACCGGAAAGCGGAAGGCGGTGTATCGGGGCCAGGGCATGCGATTGAAATCCAAACGTTCACCTGGTTCAGCGAGCTTGGCCCGTTCTTCCTGGTATTCTTCAGGGCTGAATGTCAGACGGTATTGAATGTTGTAATATGGGCTGTCAAAGAGGTGGTAAATTTCACCGCCGCTCTCAGGACAGTAGAAGAACTCTCTCCCCTTACCCAGGTAATCGCGCAGGCCATCGTTGATCTGGACCGAGTTTTCTAAACGATAGAAGCCCGGCTCGCATTGAATATCCAGTGGCACCAGATAAACCATCTCGAAGTAGCCGATCATCGCGATGGGAGCTGCCGCTTCGACGCCCGGTATGCTCCGGATTGCTTCCACCTGCGCCGGGGTGATGCCCGCGTCCAGTTCATTCAGGTGATTCGCCTGGACCAGCCCGTGCGCTCGTTCGATATCCGATCGCGAACCCGCCGGGCGGACCAGGATATCGTAAGTAGTTCGCCAATACTGGACCAGGTCTTCGTCGACGGTGACTTTGGTCGTCTCGACCGAAGACAGCAGCAGGCCAAACGCTGCGCTGACGATCAGGACGATATCAATAGCGCCGACCGCTCCCGGCGGGCCAGGAAAATGCGCCAAACCAGTCGAAACATGCTCCTTGCCTCCTTTAGTTGCTACTTAAGGGTTACAGTGCAATCACTCAGGATTGTTATTGAACGCTTCACAGTTGAGCAGCGTTTTCACCGTTGAGAGTCTGTCCCGGATCTCCCGGAGAGCTTCAACGGTGGCAGGAGATCCGGACGTTTCCTCGGCGGTTCGCAATGCCAGTTGCTCCCGGACCCCAGGCTCTACCAGGCGCACCGCCTCGCAGACCTCGCCCACCGTGCCTCGATTTTCGACAGTATTTCGAAGGATAACCTTTGCGATGACCGCGCTGCCGATGAATTCTTCCATGTAGGCGGTCGTCGTCCCGATTTCCTCGATCTCCTTCAACGCCCATCCGGGAACCGGGTCATCTATAGTGAACGATTTGCTGCACCCGGCGAGGAGATAGAACAGGAGCGCCGGTAGCAATGTCGAGAAAATTTTCTTCTTCATGATGTCCTGCATCATCTTGCGGACCCAATGCTGAATTTATGGAATCGATTCGGCAATGCGAAGCGCTTCGTCAAGGGATAGATCGCGGCCGCCGACCTCGTAAAGGACGTCCTCAGCTTCCCAGGCTAATACCTTTCCGTCGATCCAGGCGGCCGGGTTTTCGCCAACTACTACTTCTTCCACAGAGCCGTTTGTAGCAATCACGCTGACCTTGACGGTCGTGAGTTCGGGCGCTTCTCCAGGTTTTTCTCCAACACGGCCCATGAATAGGACGATTTCGTTGTCCGGATCGCCGTAGAAGAGAAAGGCCTGCTCTTCCGACGCGCCTGCTGGCGGCAGCCTGACTTCCCGCAAAGCGCATCCGTCGGGTAGGTAACCAGGTTCTCGCAGAAGAAGATCGGTATGCTCTTGCGCTTCAAGAATGCTTGCAAAGGACCTGACGGTCGGATCAGAGCCAGGCGGTAGTTCCCCTCCACTGCCTCCGAGTATCGTCTCGATCATCCAGTGGTTATCTGGGGTCACAGAGGGCTCGTCACCCGGCTCCCATTCGATCTGCTTCACAGAAGCGTAGTCGCCCAGGAAGACTTCTCGAATGAATTGGCTGGCGAGAGCTCGCACGGGCGGGACGAAAAATAAAGAGGATATGGCGATCAACAACACAGCGAGACCAGTCCAGGCCAGAGCTGTTCGCTGGGTGGATCTTTGGTATGTTTTCACAGCAGGAATGAAACCAGGGCGATACTCAGAATGATGGCGGCTCCAGGCCTGAAAGTGGCCGTACATACGCTTAGAATTCTCTTCGAGTCGGGTGCTATACACTTGTCTCCACTTCTCAACCAGCCGGGTATCCAGGTGCTGCTGATACGCTTGCCTTGCTTGGGGGACCGTGCTGGCCAGGTGTGCACAAAAGCCATATAGCGAATCCTCCTGCTGGCGTTCCACGTTACCTAGCAATGCAATCTGCTCGATCTCCTCCAGCAGCCTGCGGTCCCTCTCGTTGGCTTCACCCTGTTCATTCATCAGAATCCTCTTTCGTGACAAGACCGTACGACTTAACGTATCGCTGGTACAGGTCTTCTAAACCACGGCACAAGTGCGCTGCGACCGTGCGCTCGTCCAGCCCCAGTATCTCTGCGATTTGGTTGTTCCGCAATCCGCCGAAAAACTTGAGCGTGATGATCTCTTGTCGCCGAGGTGACAGGGTGGCGATTAACCGTTGCAGGCAGGCGAACTTCTCTTTTTGCAGGAAGATTTCAGCCGGCAGCAGATCGTTGACGCGCAAATCGGGCAGCTCGTCGAGGGACAGGTTCACTGCTCTCCTGTGGTCCCGCCGATGAAAGTCGACCACCCGATCGTGGGCCAGGCGGAAAACCCAGGCAGCGAAAGACCCCTCTCCCCGCCATTCGAACTCACTGAGCTTTTCGATGACTTTCAGGAAAACATCGGAGGCGATGTCCTCAGCTTCCTGCACCCGGCCAACCCAGTAGGCGGCGTAGGCATAGACCCTGGGGAAGTAGGCGCGGTAAAGATTCTGGAACGCTTCATAATTACAGCGCGCGTTCTGGAGCAGCGATCTCTCCTCTTCGGGGTCTAATAGATTTTGCAACAAGGCTCCCTTATAGGCAGATTGCTCGATATCCTTCTATTTCCTTAACCGTTGGATTTATCAAAATACTGCAGCTTGTGGAATAATTATATACTTCCAGTGCAAAGATTTTCAATCGGTCTGAGTTATTTACTTGACCCACCTGATCCTCTGTAATAAAGTGCAGTTTTTCTGCGAGCAGCCTTTACCTCGCGCAACGTCACGACTTTCAGGGCGTGGACATCTCGGGAGAGAGGTCGCCAGCGAGGTCGACATCGCCGGGGGTGTTTAGGCGAGTAATGCACGCCCAAACACTCCCCGAATCTCCCTGCTCAGGGCGCCGGCGGGCACTCGTCTACGTGCAAATATTGCCGGCACTCTTCCGGCGTGAACCAGCGGGTCAGGCGGCTGGCAGCGACGGCTTTCAACTCGTCCAGGTCCATGGCGTAGACGCGTACCGTTCCATCCCGGCCGGCTGTCGCGAGGCGCTTTCCATCGGGTGAAAACGCCGCCGCGTGCACAATCGCGCTGTGCCCGGGCAGGCTGAGGAGCACCTCCCGGCCTGCCAGATCCCACACAACCGGCGCGCCCGAACTGGTCGTCACCAGGCGTGACCCATCCGGGCTGAAAGCGATCCCAAGAACCGTGCCGGTGTGCCCGGGCAGGGAGAACAGTTCGCCGCCCGTGGCAGTATCCCGGATCGTCAGGAAGCCCCCAAAACCACCAATCGCCAGTTGCCGCCCGTCCGGGCTGAATGCCAGCCCCCATATCCGAGATGGCAGGTCGTCGATCGTTACCAGCTTCTCCCAGCTGGCCACATCCCAGATCACCGCCAGGGCCGGCCTGCCGCTGCTCTGCTCCGGACCTACCTGTTCGGTGCTGGTGGCTAAAAGCAGCCCGTCCGGACTGAAGGTCAGGTTTGTCCCCCCGTGCCGGTGAGGGTGGATCCCGAGGACGCGCAGGGGAGCGCCGGTCGCTGCATCCCACAGGCGCAGGGTCCCATCCTCGCCGGTCGAGGCGATCAGCCTGCCGTCCGGGCTGTAGCTGACCGACAGCACACCCGGGAACAAGCCACCGACCATGTAGTCCGTCCCGTCAAATCCCCGGATATCCTCATGCCCTATCAGCACCATCTGCTCCTGACCGCTGTCCACCTCCCAGACCCGTACGGTGAAGTCTTCCCCGCTCGAGACGAGGTGTGCCCCGTCTGGGCTGAAGGCCGCGTCGTAGACACGGCCTGTGGGGTGTGCCAGGGTGTGGAGCAGGGTGCCCGCAGCAGCATCGAAGAGGCGCACCTTTCCATCAAAGCCGGCAGCTGCCAGCCGGTCTCCGTGCGGACTATAAGCGACCGAGCGGATGGCCGCTCCATCCGCGGGTAGAGTTAGCAATTCACGGCTGCCCTGCATAGAGATGTCCCAGACCCGCAGGGTGCCGTCGTCACTGCTGCTTGCCAGTGAAGAGCCGTCCGGGGACAGCCGGGCTTCTATCACCGCCGCTTTATGGCCGCTGAGGGTCAGCAGTTCCTGCCCACCCTCCGGGGAAAGCGCCCAGATCTTTACAGTCGAATCGACGCTTCCGGTTGCCAGCAAACGTCCGTCCTGGCTGAAATCGAAACTGTTGATGAGATTCTGATGCCCCGAGAGGCGGAACAGGGGCTGCTCACTGAGGCCTTCCAGCAGTGAGGTGAGTTCCCAGATGTTTGCCACCTCACCGATGTTTGCCACCTCACCAAGGCCCGAGTTGAATGCAATCCAGGAGCCATCGGGGCTGACCGAGCGGGCATCCCTGATCCGGCCTGCGCTCACGCCTGCCGGGACCGAGGTTATTTCTGCCCCTGTCACGAGGTCGATGAGGCGTTTGTTCGCCTCTAAATCCGAGACCAGCAGGTGGCTCGTTCCGGCGACAAAAGCCAGGCCGTTGCCTCGAAAAAATGTGCCAGCAGGCATCTCGAGGGAAAATCTGGCTTCGCCGGTGTGCGCCTCCCAGATGCGGATCGTGCCGTCGTTGCTGGCCGAGGCCAGATATCTGCCGTCTGGGCTGTAGGCAACTTCGTTGAACCAGGATGTGTGACCGGTGAGCGGCGGCAGCTGCGTTTCGAGTGTCAGACTGTCCAGAATCAGGAGGCTGCCGTCTATAAAACCTGCCGCCAGGCGGGCGCCGTCCGGGCTGTAGGCGATCCTTCCACCCTCTCGATCAAACTGGCGCGATTGAATTTCAGCGCCGCTGCGGGCGTCCAGCACCTGGGCCATACCATCCCAGGTCATTGCAGCAATGCGGGCGCCGTCCGGGCTGAAAGCAAGGGAGGCAAAGCCGCCGGGCGCCTCAACCGCAAACCGGACGCGGGAGGCGTGCAGGGCATAGCGGAGAGCTTCTTCTCCGTCGGTCGTATAGGCCGTTTCCAGGGACTGCAGGGCAAGCATAATGCTGAGCTCCGGATCTACCGGCAGGTTCAGGCGTGCCGCCAGCGATAGCTCCCGGGCGGTCGTCAGGGCAGCCTGCCTGATAGCTGCCTGTTCCTGCGCGAGCGCCACGGCTTCCGCGGTCGCACGAGCATCTGCTTCGGCTTCGGCCAGTGCCTGCTGCGTGGCGCGCGCATCCTCACGCGCTTCAGCCAGCGCCTGCTGTGTGCCGCGGGATTGCGCCTCGCCTTCAGCCAGAATCTGTGCCTGCCGCGCCGTCCACGCCATGCCCAGCGAGGCCAGCACACCCAACACGAGCACCACCACCAGGATGCGCAGAAAATTGCGCGAGCGCCGTTCCAGGGTAGCTTCATGCGCCTGGCGGGCCTGTTCCGCTGCGCGCCGGGCCTCTCTGTCGGACAGGCTGGCTTCAAAATAGGCCCGTTCGTCCTCGGTCAGCGCCACCGTCGTGTTCTCCGCCCAGCCAGCAAACTGGTCCAGCCTGCCGCCGCGCAGCAGGTAACCGGCCTCCTGGCCCGCCTGCTGCCATTCGCCCGCCGCTTGAGCCAGCAGCCGCTGCTCATGCTGCTGGCGCTGCTGCTAGGGGCGCTAC
>CAZAQS010000166.1:0-10310 GCA_964486825.1 uncultured Anaerolineaceae bacterium
CAGCCGATTGTTGATAATCCACACGGTCGGCGGAGCAGTGACTGTGCCAAAGTAGTATAGGTTCTCGACGTTGATCTTGATGACCTGGTTGATTAATTGATCGTACTCTGGCGTGTCATACGGTGTATTAAGCCACTCCTTCACCAGCCGGTATATTTCCTTGATCTGTTCTGGCGGTTCTTCCCCTTGCGCGCCATTGGTATCCAGCCACACCCGCCATGGGTAGGATGACATTGGGCAGCAATCGACTTCTCCCCAGTGCCAGGGCGGCATGAGCCGGATGGGGTAAGCAGTTCGCGCCAGGAACTCTGTCCCTCCGTCGGAATTAGACAGGCCAATGTCGGTGTCATTGGCGACAAACTGGGTCTGCAGGGTTTCCTCGGGGACAAACTTGGGGTCAAGTCTCACGCCGATGTTTGCCCAGTCGCCCGCGACCAGATCGATCAGGTCGGCCGAATAGGCCAGCCATTCCGTACAATAACTACCGATGATCGTGAGGGGTTGGCCATCCGGCCTCAGGCGCCATTGGTGAGCGCCATCCCATTGCAGCCCCATCTCGTCCAACAGCGCGTTGGCCCTGTCAACGTCATACTCGGCGTAGTAAGTGCCCATCCAGTCTTCATAACCTGTCCAAACAGGAGAGACTGGGGCATTGAAGGGTTCAGCTAAGCCGAAGAAAAGGATCTCGCTGATCTCTTCGCGGTTGATAGACAATGAAAGAGCTTGCCTGAAGCGGATGTCGTTGAAGATCTGGCGCAGGACGGGATCCTTGTGCGTGTAGTTCAAGGCAAAGCCCATGGCAAAGGAATCATCAAGACGTGGCCAGAGATAAACCTGGTAATTGCCTTGCGCTTCATTCTGCTTCAGCACAGGGTAGTCTGAGAAGTTCAACGCGGAGTAATCCACATAGTCGAGCTCACCAGCCATCGCTTTCACAGAGCCGGTAGCGGCAATGTTATCCGTTACGATGATCAGAAGCGTGTCGGCATAGGGCAGCTGGTTGCCGGCGGTGTCAACCCGCCAGAAGTAGGGATTGCGCTCCCACAACACCGAAGCGGCCCCCAGATCTTTGACGATCCAGGGATGGAGGGTAGGCGCCTTGGGATCAGCGTTGTAGTTCGTATCGGTGACACTGGCGTGGAACTGGACCGCCTGCTGCCAGGTCTCGAAGCCCTCTTCCTTTACGATCGCTTCGGCATTATCGCTATACTTGGGCATGTACTGTTTGATGAAGTGTTCCGGTACAAATACAGGCGCCCTGGCAAACACTTCTTCTGCCCGGTAGTAGGGGACTGCGAATGTGTATTCCACCGTGAAGTCGTCGATTTTTTGAAAGCCCATCAACTGATCACCAGGCTGCCAATCCGCCGAGATCTGCGGCGTGATTTCAGGATCCCGCAGCACGTCAGTGTACCAGAAAGCAAAATCGTCGGCGGTAAAGTCATCGCCATCGGACCACTTCATACCCTCCCGCAAGATGATTCTCAGGCTTTTGGAATCGTCGGCGAGATTCCAATCCTTGGCGATGCTGGGGTAGAACTGAGAGTAACTCGGATCAGTGGTTAACAATCCCTGTTCCAGATCCTCGGTGAACTGTGTGAATATGCCGGCGCCTTCATAGTAACCGAGCAGGCGAATCTGGCCGCCGTACACGCCGATAGCCTCGCGTGGCCGGACCACGGCCACATCTTTTGGCAGGCGCTCTTCCACCGGGGGCAGCTCCCCTGCGGTAACCCTGGAGGCCAACATCGGCGACTGGTTGAAGGTGTCAATGGTCATGCCGGTCACTGAAGTATACTCCTCCAGAGTCGTGAAGAGGTGGTTGACATACAGCTCGCCCTCCACCGCTACCGGACCCGCCCCGGGTAGCCCGCTCGTGGGCGCCTGGGTTTGCCCTGGGGCTGCCGTGTCCGGTTCGCTCACCGGAGCCTCGGCGGCCGAGGGAACGGTTGCCGTCGTTATGCTCACAGCCGTCTCCCGGCCGCCGCAGGAAGCTAGAAGCAAAGCCAACACAACCAGAAACGTGAGATACATGATGGATTTCATCGTTCTTCCTCCTTTCTTTGCTGGATGGATCTTTTTTGTGGTCTTTAGAGGCCACCAGCTATTTTAGTAACTTTTTGATCTTTTATTGGTCAGGATAATCCATTCAAATTCAGCCTCCTTTCAACATTCAAAAGGGCGACCCCTTGCGATTTTGAACACGTAGGCGTGCTCGCCTGGCTTTTCGGCAGGTGGAAGGATGCGCATACCTTCCGGCGTCAGCGACCAGTCCAGGGTCGCATCTGAGCCAAGCAGGCTGACAGATGTGATCTCCGCCGGGTACAGGTTTTTTAAAGATTGGATCGTCAGCGCTCCATCCGGCCAGCCCAGGCAGATGGCATATAGCACATCGTCCTTGGCCGTGAATCGGATGTCCTGGGCGGTGTAGCGCACTTCCTGATCTTCCATGAAATAGCCGGCCTTGGTCATCTGGGTCGGGCCTTCGCCATAGGTCAGCCAGGGTGTTGTGCCGTAAATCGCCTCGCCGTTGACTGCCAACCAGTGGCCAATCCCGACCAGCAGCTCCTTTGCCTGTTGTGGGAGTTCACCGTTGGGTTTTGGTCCGACATTAAGCAACAAGTAACCATTCTTACTCACGTTATCAATTAGATAATGGATGAGCGTTCGCAGCGACTTATAGTTTGTTTCCTTCAGATAGCCCCAGCCGTGCCCATCATCGACCGTGGTGTCGGTAATCCAATCATGGTAGGTCAGGGTATCGAAACGGCCCAGCTCGAGGTCGATCACGCCCGCTCCGGGGACCAGGTCGTGCCACTTGTAGGTCACGACCACTTCCTTGCCCCTCTCGTCCGCCTGGTTGTAATAATAGGCCAGCATTTCGCGCTTGTAATGCTCCTGGATCCAGCGGATGGCGAAGTCGAACCACAGTAAATCTGGCTGGTACTTGTCAATGACCTCCTTGGTTTTATTCAGCCACATATCCAGGAACCCTTGACTCGGTTTTTCTTGCAGTTCCCACTCCGAGGTCATCTTCTCGGCCGTCGGCTTCTGCTGCGCCCACTCCAGGTTATGCGGTTCTCCATACAAACCGGCGTAGCGAGGGTCTGAGGTGTCAAATTCGGCGCGCCAGTGGGGGAAGAACCACCAGTTCTCAGCATGGTGCAGTGCCACCATGAAGCGCAGGCCTTGTTGCCGGATGGCCTTTTCCAGCTCGCCGACCACGTCGCGCTGGGGCCCCATGCGGGCGGCGTTCCACTCGGAATACCGCGTGTCCCACATGGCGAAGCCGTCGTGGTGCTCGCCCACCGGCCCGGCGAACTGCGCACCAGACTGCCGGAACAATTCAGCCCACTCGTCCGGATCAAACTTCTCGGCCGTGAACATGGGGATAAAATCCTTGTAGCCGAATTTCGAAGGATGCCCGTAGGTGCTAAGGTGATACTCGTACTGCGGTGTCCCCTCCCGATACATGTTGTAAGGATACCAGGTAGCGTTCGGCCCGCGCGCCGGCACCGCGTACAAGCCCCAGTGGGTGTAGATGCCGAACTTAGCATCCTGAAACCATTGCGGGGTTGGGTGAGTCCTGAGGGAGTTCCAGGTGGGCAGATATTTAGGTTCCATTTTGGTCTCCTTGGGGTAACGGAGTTTAGCCTATTGGCGCCGGTAGCTGTTCACCAGCATGGCGTAGATTTCATCTCGTGTTGCCACTCGCGGGTTGTTCTTGTAATCCGGCAGATCCTGGCAATGATCGGCAATGACCGAGACGTCTGCCTCCGGCACCTTAAGCCCCTCCAGACTCAACCACATGCCGATCCTCTTCAAAAAGGCATCAATCGCCTCACATGCCTGTCGCCCGGCGACTTCGTCCGGCTCGTTCACCAGGGATGGGTCGAGGAAACGCCCAACGGTAGCGAACTGTTTAACGGCGTGGAGATAAGTGAAGCGGGTGAATTCGGGATAAGTCACCGCCAGCGCTTCGCCGTGCATTACATGCGGTGCATATCCGCCGATGGTCATGCCAATCCCGTGTGGCAAGGTGACACCAGCATTGGCGATGCACAGTCCGGCCAACGTGTCTGCCCAGGCCATGGCTGTGCGCGCCTCTAAGTCGGTCCCATCTGCGACTGCACTGGGCAGGTACTTCACTACCAACCGGATCGCTTCCCAGGCCATTAAATCTGTGTAGGGGGAGGCCGCGAAGTGCAGGGTGCTCTCGAAGGCGTGGCAGAAAACGTCGAAGCCGGTCGAGGCAGTCACGTGCGCTGGGAGCGTAACAGCCAATTGTGGGTCAACGATGGCGGCACGCGGGTAGACCCGGTTATTGTAGATGGCGGACTTGGTCCTTTCAGCTGGGTTGGTGATCACAGCCACCTGGGTGACTTGGGAGCCTGTACCCGAGGTCGTCGTCACAGCGATCACAGGCAGGGTTCTTTCGGTGGGTTGTGTATCTCGAAAGAAGAGATAATCCCAGGCCGTGCCAGGATGCGCGGCTTCGACCGCGATGGCTTTGGCGGAGTCCATGCTGGAACCGCCACCCAAACCAAGGATCACATCGGCTTTGAACTCCCTGGCGATAGTCGCTCCTACGCTGATGACACTAGTGGTGGGGTTTGGGATTACACCATCGAAATGGGCGATTTTCACTCGCGAAGCCTTCAGGCATGCTTCTATCCTTTCGACCAGAGGCAGGAGATATTCACCGACAGGAGCCGTGACAACCAGACAACGCTCCCCGTAACGGGAAACCAATTCGCCGACACGTTCCAGTTGTCCGCGTCCGAAATGGATCTCAGTGGGTTGGTAGTAGGTGAATGGCTGCATGGATTGTTACCCTTTCCAGGTGTTTTGCCGGCCTTCGGCGTTTGCTTGGGAAGTCCTGTCGCTAAAGATTTATGCCAGGCGGACCGCACGATTGGCGCACCACCAACTCGCACTCCAGAATCACTTCTCGGGCAGATGGTTCTTCACCCTTGATTAAATCCAGCACCATCTCGGCCGCGACCTGCCCGATCCGCCTGGAAGGCTGCCGGACAACTGTTAAGGGCGGGCAGGAAACTGTTGCCCATGGGTGGTCATCAAAACCCACCAGCGAAACATCTTCCGGACACCGTAAACCGATTTCATTGATCGCCAGTAGTGCTCCCAGGCTCAACAAGTTGTTGTTGATAAACAGCGCGGTGGGCCGGGCTGACTGGGAGAGGATTTGAATCGCCGCCTCACGCCCGGCTTCGATGCTCAACTGAGATTCGGCCACACAATCTGGCGACAACGGAATCGAAGCCTCAGAGAGGGCTTGCCGAAATCCCGCAAGTCTCTCGCGCATTGTTGATAGGCGCTGGAACCCGGCCAGGATGCCGATCTTGCGGTGGCCGCATTCGATCAGGTGGTGGCTTCCCAAGCAGGCGCCGGCCTGATTATTTGCGCCCACAAATGGACCTTCTAATCCCTCGAATCTACGATCTACATAAACGATCGGTATTTGCGACGTGTAAGCTTTGTTGAGTAATTCCCAGCGCTGGCTGGTGGCAGCGGCGATAATGCCATCTACCCGCTGTCGCAGCAGGAGGTCAATATAATGATTTTCGCGCTCAAGGATTTCATCTGTATTGCATGCGATCAGACTGTAATTGGCTGGACGGATGACATCCTCGATGCCGCGAAGGACTTCTCCGAAGAAAGCGTTGGAAACATCGGAGACGATCACACCAATAGTGGTAGTCCGGTTGGTGGTCAAGCTGCGCGCGATCAGGCTGGGGTGATAACTCAGCTCTTCGATGACACGCAGGACGCGCAATTTGGTTTCTTCTTCGACGAAGCGAGTGTTATTGATCACATGAGAAACGGTCGCCTTGGAGACACCCGCTTTCAACGCAACATCCTTGATTGTGGCTCTTTTCATCAATGGAGGCTCCACCGATTCAATTGTAAATAAGGTTGGCAAGGATAAAAGAGGCAGTGAACCGGTTGCGTAACCGGTTTACTGAAGAGTATCACACTTCCTCATGAGTGTCAAGAGTCTTGAAACGGCCACGCTCTGCGCTGTTGCTCTGACAGAGTGCGCTCCAAAAAGTTTCACAAGATCGTTGTATAACGCGAAAAATTATATATACCCATATGAAATCAACTCGCGATCGCGCTGATCTGTGTTCCCCTTATCGGTCAGGATCTGCCGGAAGCCCGTGATGGTAAAATAGAGTAAGTGGTTGCCGTGTGCCAGAAGATCGAGTCTCATCGTAATAGTTTTTTATATCGGATAATAGGCATGTTTTGCCTATTATCCGATATAAAATGAAAGTTTCAGTTAGGGTAGAGGTATTGGTCGTTTTTAACTTGGCCAGACGATGAAGCACAACCCTGAAAAGCACCACCATCGCTCCATCCGCCTGCTGAACTACGATTACACTCAGCCTGGCGCCTATTTCCTGACCATCTGTACTTATAATCAGGTCTGCTCGTTGGGCGAAATTACGGATGGTGAAATGCACTTATCCCTATTAGGCCATATCGTCGCCCGCGAATGGCAGCGCCTGCTCCAACGTTTCCCCGGCATTGAATTGGATGCGTTCGTGATCATGCCCAACCACCTGCACGGGATCATCGTTATCAAGGAACAAAACGAGGAGAATGCCCCCTGTACTGGCACGGCGCTGAATCGCCCAGATCAGCCACCGTCCTCTGGTACGGGCACGACGGTGAAACACCCAGATCTCCTACCGCCCGAATGTAGGGGCACGACGGTGAATCGCCCGGATCTCCTACCGCCCGAATCTAGTCGTGCCCTGTTGTCGGGCGCCACCCATGTCAGTATCCCGGCCGGAGAGGCGAAGGATCGGACGGAGGAGGTGGATAAGGACGGTGCCTGCGGTCCGGGCACGGGGGTTGATGGGCACATCGCAAGCTCATTCGATTCCCCCCGTGCCCCTACACAGGTTGGCCCGGCTGTGAACCCCCTGGATCTGTCACCGCCCGAATGTAGGGGCACGACGGTGAATCACCCAGATCTCCTACCGCCCGAATGTAGTCGTGCCCTGTTGTCAGGCGCCACCAATGCCGGTCTCCCGGACGGAGAACCGCAACATGGGACAGGGGAGATCGCTAAGGAGGTTGCCTCCGGACCGGGCACGGGGGTTGATGGGCGAATGGCAAGCTCTTTCAATTCCCCCCGTGCCCCTACCAATGTTGGGCGGCCTGGTGATCCACACCAGCCCGCATCCGAGGATGCCGAGGGTGCCCAGACAAAGGAAAAATTCGGCCGGCCGGTCCCCGGTTCCATCCCCACCATCGTCCGTTCTTTTAAATCTTCAGTGACCACCCGGGTCAATTCGGCCAGCGACCATCCACCTGCCCCCTTCTGGTAGCACAATTATTACGAACACGTCATCCGTGACCAGGCTGAACTGAACCGCATCCGTGACTACATTGAGAACAATCCAGCCCGCTGGGCGGCGGATCGGTTGTACCCGACTGACTCCTCCAGTCTATTTACTAGTTAATCATTATCGTCATACCGCTATGAAACGAGTGGCGCACCTGTGAATTCAAATGAGTAAAATCGAAAAAAGGAACCTGCTCTCGTCCATTTTCGTGACCCTGTTGATCGGTCTGGCCTATCAAGAGATGGTTACCCCGGTGCGGGATTCCCTGCGCTCGGCCGGGTTCACTTTCGGGACCATCGCCCTGTTCGCCATCTTTTTTCTGACCTCGATGCGCTTTTTCATCGGGTCGCAGCTGCATTTGTTGAGCGAAGGCCTGCTGAAAATGAAGGGGGAAGTCTGGTTCTTCGATTTTGTCGTCATCGTGCTGGAGATGGTCGTGCTGGTCTTCCTGGGCGGCGTCGCTTCCGTAGAAGCGAGCCGGCTGGCCCGCATCGATTTCGCCGGCCTGCTGGCCGGTTTGTACGCCCTGGACGTGCTCTGGATCGCCTCGCAATGGGCGGCCGGCCGGCTGTTCCCCGCCTGGCGCCGCGACTTTATCCCCTGGGCCTGGGCGATCTTGAACCTTGTCCTGGTCGCCATCCTGCTCGTCCTGCCGGTCGTTATCCCCGACCTCTATTCTGCCCTTGGGCTGACGTTATTACTGCTGGTCAACGCGGCCGCTTTTTTGATCGACGTCTTTCTGGTGGATTATTTTGAAGTGCTGTAGGACTACGGGAAAGCAATGAGGTACCCTCCTGAAAAGCGCCGCCGGCGTTCTATCCGGCTGCTGAACTACGATTACACCCAGCCCGGCGCCTATTTTCTGACCAAAAGAAAAAATCGGCCGGCCGGTCCCCGGTTCCATCACCAACCACGTCCGTTCTTATATATCTGCGGTGACCAAGAGGGTCAATTTGCCCTTTAATAATCCGCCCGTTTAAAGGATCAAACCATGCGCCAACTCTCTAACAGCTTCATGCAATCGCTCCAGACCAGGTTTCTGTCTGGCCTGCTCGAGCTGGTCAGGTGTGATGTGGATCTGGATTTGGAAATTCGGGATAACTATCTGAACATCTATTACAAAGGGAATTCGCTGCTCAAACTGGACGAAACCAGGCCGGAGATGTATCGGGTTCATGTCCACTCAAAATTCCTGGGCCCACTCACATTTCCGGACCTGGTAGACGAAAATACGGCCAACCTATTCCTGGCCGCCATCCCAACGATCAAAGAGAATATCCTCCGTTTCGGCCGGTCGTCAATCGAAACGGAGTACGAGCAGCTGATCATCCGGGCTAACAATTACGAGCCGCGCAATACCAGCGAGTATTTCATCGTTGACCGGCAGGTAACGGCCGGTTCGGCCGGCCGGTTTGATCTGACGGGCTTTTTCTGGCCATGGGGAAAGAGGCGTAAAGGGCAGACCGTTTCATTGTGCTTAATTGAAGTGAAGTACGCTCTCAACCAGGATATTCAAAACGTCCACGAGCAGATCGAGCGCTACTACCAGGCGATCAAACTCCGTCCCGCCGAAATAGCTGTGGAGGTAGAGACGGTCTTTCGCCAAAAACTCGAACTTGGGCTATTCGACCAACCCGAGAACCGCCTCTCAGCAATGAAGACTTTGATTTTCTCTAGAGATCTAAGCCGGTTCCAATTTATTTTGATCCTGGTCGATTACAATCCTTACAGTCGGCGCCTGAACCTGGAAAGGCTTGCCAATCTGCCTTATGCCAGTCAGATAAAGGTTTTTCAGACCGGGTTTGCTATGTGGAAGCGGAACCTGAAATCTTCGCCAGGGTTCATTTGAGAATAGAGCGTACTTGGGAATTCGTTCCATTCCCGGTTGGTTGTAACCAACCGAGCATCCAACAATTTTATTGTTGTTCAATTGTATTTACATCCAAAGGAAATATGTAGATGAAAATTGGAGCATTCGGAACTGGCATCTTGGGGCAAACCATCAGCGCTAAGCTGGGCGGCCCGGGTCACGATGGAATGCTCGGCGCCCGCGACGTGACGAACACATTAGGGCGCGATGAGCCTGGCAGGTATGGCAATCCCCCTTTTCGCCTCTGGCGCGAGCAGTGCCCGGAAAGAAAACTCGGCGCCTTCAACTTCAAGATCGTTCGCTAACCATGGGCTCGCAGGCCAATACCTTTTCCCCTGGCATGGACGAGGCAATTCGCCGAGCGCTCGCACGCGACCTGACCATAGACATCACCACCGCCGGCCGCAGAACCGGAAAACCCCGCCGGATCGAAATCTGGTTTCACAACCTGGAAGGGCGGCTGTTTATCACCGGACTGCCGGGCAAACGCGATTGGTACGCCAATTTGCTCGCCAATCCTGATTTCACTTTCCATCTCAAGGGGAGCGTGAAAGCCAGCCTGCCCGCCAGAGCGCGACCTATCCTCGACGAGACAGAACGGCGGGAGATTCTGGAGAAGATCCTCCTCAACCTGGATCAGAGGGCGGATCTGGATGATTGGATGGCGCGCAGCCCTCTGGTCGAGGTGACGCTGCAGGCATCGGCACGCAGGGACGGGTGACTTACCAGGTCACGCCTCCTCCTCCCGGCCCACGCTCCAGCCGCCCCCCGGCGGCGTCTTAGCCCCAGCGTCCCGCAAGGTGTGATCTCGATAATCTAGCTTGGGGCGAAAGTTGGACAGCGGAGCTGTCCAATCTTCAGACTCTGCGGGACGGTTGGATCTGCGTTCCCTCCAGCGTCCCGCAGAGTGCGATTTTGGCAGTCCTGGCTTAGGGCAAGAGCGGGACGGTAAGGGTTGATCTATCGGCGGTCGGCGGTCGGCGGTCGTCCACCGGCGGTCGTCCACCGGCGGTCGTCCGTCGTCCCTCATCCAACTCCCCCAACCACCGAGGCCTTCTCCA
>CAZAQS010000167.1:0-10279 GCA_964486825.1 uncultured Anaerolineaceae bacterium
CTTGCTGCCGCACTTCCTGGAAGAAGGCCGGGGGGAGATCGACGTCTACTTCACACGTGTATACAACCCGATGTGGATCAACCCGGATGGGTTCATGTGGCTCAAAGCCCTGCAAGACGAGAGCAAGATCAGGCTCCACGTGGCACTGACCCCCACCTGGAACGAGTCGGCCTGGTTCGCCGATTACGTGCTGCCGATGGGGCACGCCGGCGAGCGGCATGACCTGATGAGCCAGGAAACACACGCCGGTCAATGGATCGCCTTCCGCCAGCCGGTACGGCGGGTTGCCATGGAGCGAGCGGGCATGCAGGTCGAGCGCACCTTCCAGGCCAACCCGGGAGAAGTTTGGGAAGAGAACGAGTTCTGGATCGACCTATCGGTGCGGATGGACCCAGATGGCAGCCTGGGCGTGCGCCAATGGTTCGAAAGCCCCTACCGCCCGGGGGAGATCATCAGCGTGGAGGAGTATTATCGCTGGATCTTCGAGAATAGCGTTCCCGGGCTGCCTGAGGCGGCTGCTGAGCAGGGCATGAGCCCGCTGGAATATATGCGCAAGTACGGGGCCTACGAGGTCAAGAGCGCTAACTACATCCCCTATGAAAAAACTCCCACCGGGATAGAGGCTTTAGCCCCACTGCCAACCGGGTACAGCCTGGACGAGGGCGAGCGGATCTATAACGACCTGGGCCAGGTGGTGGGGGTGATGATCGATGGGAAGCCGAAAGCAGGCTTTACCACCCCCAGCCGCAAGCTCGAATTCTACAGCCCTACCCTGGCGGACTGGGGCTGGAATGAAAAAGAATACCTGATCCCCTGGCCGCTCAAAAGCCACGTGCACCCAGAACAGATCAGCCGGGAAAAGGGAGAGATGCTGCTGCTGCCTACCTTCCGGCTGCCGACGCTGATCCACACGCGCAGCGCCAACGCCAAATGGCTGTACGAGATCAGCCACAAGAACCCGGTATGGATGCATCCCTCGGACGCCCATAGGCTGGGGGTCAAGACTGGCGATTTGATCCGGGTAGATACAGAGATCGGCTACTTCGTGGATAAAGCCTGGGTTACGGAGGGGATCAAGCCGGGTGTGATCGCCATGAGCCACCACCTGGGTCGCTGGCGCTTACAAGAAGATACGGGGGTCAACAAAGGCGCCTCCAGCCTGGCACGGCTCGAAGAAGACGGGCAAGGTGGATACCAGCTGGACCTGATCCACGGCGCCAGGCCCTGGGAGTCGGTCGACCCGGATACCAGCCGTATCTGGTGGGAAGACGTGGGTGTGCACCAAAACCTGACGCACGCCGTCCACCCAGACCCGGTCAGCGGAGCGCATTGCTGGCTGCAAAAAGCCACCCAAGTCCGCAAGGCCGCGGAGGGCGAGAAATATGGGCAGGTATGGGTAGATACGGTGCGTTCGATGGAGATCTACCGCCAATGGGTCAGCCTGGCGCGGCCCGCTACACGCTTCAGTCCAGATGGCACACGCCGCCCTCTATGGCTGGCGCGGCCTTTGAAGCCGGTCAAGGAAGCGTATTTGTTAAAATTAAAAGAGACGACGAACTCCGATGCAAACTAATCCAATAGCAAGCGTACTTCGCGAAGCGCAAACAGCGCAGGCCAGGTGTATAGCCTACGATCTATTCGCAGGGCTGTTCCTGGAAGGGCCTACCAACGCAACCCGGGACTATATAGCGGCGGCGCCCGAGCTGGAGAAGGCGCTGGGCGGCCTGGAAGATCCTGTCCAACCCGCGGCAGATCATTTCCACCTGTTTGGCTTCAACGTCTTCCCCTACCAGAGCATGTTCCTTGATATCGATGGCAACCTGGGTGGAGAGCAAAGCGAACGGGTCCTGAATTTTTACCGGCAGGCCGGCTTCGACCTGACTCCCAATTCTCCCAGCAGTGGATATGCGGCTGGAGAGAGCCCGGACCATATCGGGCTGGAGCTGGCTTTCCTGAGCTTCTTGAGCGGTGCGGAGGCGGACGCGATCCAGGACGGAGAGGAGCTTCACGTACACCGGATCCAGAGCTTGCAACGCGATTTTTTCGACCAGCACCTGCTGCCCTGGCTGCCCGTCCTGGTTCAGGCGGTCGGACAGCAGGGGCTGCCATTCTACTCAGAATTATCCCGGCTGACCCTGGAGCTGGCTTGCGAACACCGGGCTGCATTAGGGGAAGGGGTCGCAGTGAGGCAGGCGGCCTTCGCCCTGCCTCACCCCCCGGCGCTGCTGGAGAACGAGAAGACCAGTTTGAAGGATATCGCCGCTTACCTGCTGACACCGGCCTATAGTGGCATCTATCTCAGCCGGGATGATATCGCCCGCCTGGGGCGCAGCCATAAATTACCGCGTGGCTTCGGAGGGCGTACACAGATGCTGTCCAACCTGCTGCACTCGGCCGTGGATTACGATCACCTGCCAGTGTTGATCTCAGACTTGCATGCTGTGCTGGACATATGGCAGGCTGCCTACCAGTCTTTCGCAGAAAAAGAGCCTGCCTGGAGGCCCTCCGCCCAGGCCTGGATGGAAAGGTTGCAGGCAACACGGACGATCCTGGAAAGAGTCGCCAGCGGTGCGAGCCAGGTAGAGGAGCTTTAGATGGATTGGATACTCAACAAAACAAACCCCCTGTCCAGCTGGATCGAGGAGAGCCCGCTCGAGCCTTTGCTGGCGGCTTCGGCTTCTCGCCACAGGCACCTGTGCCCGCGCCAGGTCCTGGGGGTTCGCATCGGCCTGGCCGGGGCAGCCGCTCTAAGCCTGGAGGCGCCTCGGCAGGACAAACGGATGCTGGTCATCGCCGAGACGCCCGGATGTTTCCTGGACGGGTTGGAGGCAGCTACGGGATGCACGCCCGGCGGCAGAAGGCTGTTCATCGTGGATTACGGGAAAGCAGCGGCGGCTTTCATCGACGTGAAAACCGGGAGAGCGGTGCGAGTGGCGCCGCAGCCGGATATCCGCCAGCGCGCCCACGTGTACGCGCCATCAGAGACGCGCCGCTACTTCGCCATGCTGCACGGCTACCAGGCCATGCCGGTAAACGAGCTGTTGATCTTCCAGGAGATCGAGCTGGAGCGACCGGTCCAGGAGTGGATTGGCCGGGCGGGGGTACGGACCGAATGCGAGCTATGCGGGGAGGAGATCAGCAACCAACGCGAGGTGGTAAGGGAGGGGGTGGTATTATGCCGCGCCTGCGCGGAAGAGGCGTATTACAACAGGCCTAAAGCATAAATGGCTTTGCAGCCTGAGCCATTTCACGACAGAAAAACCGCTACGACGGCATCACACCCGCCAGGCCGTATATAAAACCTGGCCAGGTAATATCGAAAGCAAGCTTTGCGCCTTCCGATTGGCGTGAGGCAGGTTGGGATTTGACGTTGATAACGAGAAAGATACTGACCAGCTCTACGAGATTTGGGTCGTTCTAGCAGCGATTTCTGCCGCCACTTGATTTGCCAAATCTACTAAGCTTTCTATATTGATCCGTTTTTCGTGCATAAGGTGTCGCGGGTAGGCCAGGCTGACCGCGAGTTTAACCCGGTTTTGTTTGTCGTATACCGGCACCCCAATCGCTCCCACTTCATCGTAATGTTCGCCATCATTGATGGCATATTTTTGTTCCCTGATTTTTTGAATTTGTTCCCACAGCACAGCTTTATCCTTAATGGTGCGTGGTGTATAACCAACCAGAGGAACGGCTTCCATGAATTGGCGAATGAATTCATCGCTCTGGAAAGACAGGAGGACTTTTCCCAGGGCAGTACTGTGTAAGGATATTACGCCTCCGGTTTCTACTACGATCTTGATCGGACCGCGCCCATCAAATACAGCGAGGTATACGAGTTGAAAATTAACCAATGTCCCCAGGTAAAAGTTATATTGAAAACGGTCTGCAAAGCTTTCGAATACTTTTTGGGCTGTTTCTGGTAATGGGTTTTGGTGCAAGTAAAGGTTTGCCAGGCGGAGAACTTTTGGCCCCAGGGAGTAGCGTTGGGTATCTTGGTCCTGCTCCAAATAACCGGCATTGGTTAAGGTGGTCAAAATCCGGTAAATTGTTGCTGGATTTATTTCCAATTCCCTGCTTAATTCTCGCACTCCCCACTCTGTTTGCCCTATATTGAATGTATCTAAAATCAGGAGAGCCTTGGCTAAAGACTGATTTGGCTGTTGGTTGATAAATTCATTTTTCATTACGACTCCAGGCCTATCAAGTACTTGGCTTAGATTTTACTCCAATTGGAAAATTCTTTATAAAGTCCTTATTGAGGGGCTATAAAATGATTGTTTAAGGAAAAAGACCTTATTTATCTTGACAATTTTAGCGACTTCAATTATAAATAATTTCAGGGGAAGAAACAATGTTTCTTTATTTGAAACATCTAAACACTTCACAATTATACATATAAATCAAGAAGGAGAGTAAACCATGAGGAAGAATCGGTTTTTTGGATTAGTTTCATCCCTCATCGCCCTATTGGTTGTAGCAGGATGTGCCAGCCCTGCTACCCCCACTCCGGACGCGTCGCCAACACCTGTAGATGACGCGCCTGCCACCACTCCTGGCGAGCCGGTCTCCCCACCAGCAGCCGGAGAGCCTATCCGTATCGGTCTTTATGGTCCCCTTACCGGGCCGGTAGCCTTCCTGGGTGAAGGTTTCGATATGGGTATCCGTCTGGCGATCGAGGATTTGGGAGGTGAAATAGAAGGGCATCCTATCCAATATGTTTCAGCAGACAATCGCGCTAATCCAACGGATGCCGTTAATGCTGTCAGCAGGCTGATGGATGTCGATCAGGTGCATGCTATCATTGGAGGGGGTGCATCCTCCGCCACCATCGGCGCCCTTCCCATCATTGCCGAAGGGCAGACCCCCGCTGTATCTGCTACTTCAACAAACCCCTTCATTTACGATATGATCGGCGTTGGAGGCAATGAGTGGGCTTTCCGCATCAATCCAGATGATCTGATCATGGCGCGAGGCTATGCTGAATATATCCATGAACAGGGCGTAAACCGCATATCTCTGGTGGCTGAAAATACAGATTTTGGCCGGGGCGCCATGAACGCCTACAAGCCCATTTTCAATGATCTAGGAGTTGCTATTGCCACTGAGGATTATTTTGACCTTGGCACATCCGATTTCAGGCCCGCCCTTACTTCAATGCGAGGCGCAAACCCCGATGCCGTTCTGATCGTCATGACCGAGAATGACTGCGCCACATTCATGCGCCAATACCGGGAAGTGGGCATCGAGGCTGATGTTTATTCTCGTGGAGCCTGCACCTCCCCGCTATTTCTCGAACTTACTGCTGACGATCCCTCCATTGCTGAAGGAATCGTGGAATTCTCATTCTTCTATGGCCTCCAGGACCCTGAACTGGCTGAGAGGTTCTTGGCACGCTGGGGTACTCCCATCACTGGTCACCGCATGGGTGGTTACTACGCCATGTACTACACGCTTGCTCCAGCTATCCAGGCCGTCATACAGTCCGGCAATGAAATTACACGCGAGAATATCCGAGATGCTCTCGAAGATTTAAATGTAGAAACACCGGCTGGCTTAATCTCCTTCGATGAACACAATCAGGCCTACACCAACGGCGTTCTGACCGTCAATCGAGACGGACAGGTTCAACTTCTCGAAATCCTTGAGCTTGGGCCCGTCGACCATTCAATTTTACAGCAATAACAAAACAACCATAATAAGGCGCCAGGGAATAGCCCTGGCGCCTTATAACAAGGTGTTATAGCTAGAAGAGCCAATATTACGACTGTACTTTCTCACTTTGAATCAACAGATCCCAATTTAGAGAAAAGGAAGCACATGCCACTTCAAGTACAGATTTTTATGGAAACCTTGCTAAATGGTCTGACGCTGGGGGGGCTTTATGCGCTGGTAACTCTCGGATTGGCGTTGACCTTTAGTGTGATCGGTATCGTCAATTTCGCCCACGGCGATCTATTCATGGTCTCGGGTTATACCCTATTTGTGCTGCTGAACATGCGCGCAGCATTTCTGCCTTATCCAGTTATTATCGTTGTAGTAATAGGGATGTGCGCTCTGTATGCCGTCTTGATGGCTAGAGTGGCTATCCATCCCATTATTGAAAAAACCTGGCGCACCCATGCCGTTGCAACGTTAGGCGTCTCGATCATCTTACAAAACGCTGCTCTCGTCTACTTCACAGGTGATCCGAGACAGGTTCCCACTTTCCTTTCCACCATGATTGTTTCACCTTTTGGCATCCGGACATCCGTCCAGCGTTTGTTGATCGTGGTGGTTGTGGTGCTTGTGTTTATCGGATTGCAGTGGTTCGTGAAACGCACCAAACTCGGTAAAACAATGCGAGCAGTTTCGCAAAACCGGGAAATGTGTGAGGTGGTTGGAATAGATGTCAAGCGGGTAGCAATGGTGACCTTTGCCATCGGTGGGGCAATCACCGGATTGGCAGCTGCACTTATTGCTCCACTCTTCAGCGTATATCCAACCATGGGACTTTTGCTTACTTTGAAAGCGTTAGCTGCTATAGTAATGGGGGGGATGGGGCATGTGAACGGCGCTTTGTACTCAGCCTTTATCCTCGGGATTGTTGAAGCAATCTTCGGTACTTATGTCTCCTTTGCCTACCGCGATGTCATCTCTTTCGGGCTCTTTATTTTAATCCTGTTTCTGCGCCCTCAAGGCCTCTTTGGACGGAGGGTGGGATTGTGACCGCTTTCTTCAAAAGAAATGGAAATCCGTTTTTGGCATTCATTGGCCTGGCCTTGCTGATCGCACTGATTATTTTTCTTCCCCGCCTGTTCCCGAGTGGCTACATGATCAATGCGATGATCGATAGCGTTCGCTGGATCATCTTTGCTCTGAGTTTTGACTTGTTGGCCGGGCATATCGGTGCCGTTTCCTTAGGGCACCCGGTATTTTTTGGATTGGGCGCCTACATAACAGCCATATTAGGGCCAATGCTGGGTTTAGGGTTCGTAGGCCGGACAGTTCTATCGGCTGTTTTGATGGCCCTGGTTGCCCTGGTAGCCGGGATTGCTTTTTTTCGCATTCGGCGGGTTACTTTTGCGATCGGTACGTTAGGGGCTCTGATTATTACCCAGTTGGTCGTGAATAATGCGTACGAACTTACCGGGGGACCCTTATGTATCCGGGGAGTAGCCCGGCCGCAGTTCACGCTGCCTTTCAGTGAGACTGCCCTGCGGATTACCACGCCTACCCAATACTATTATCTCTTGCTGCCCCTGCTGCTGGTTACCGTTCTCGTGTATTTCGCGCTCACCAGGTCTCGAATCGGGCGTTCTTTTACCGCAGTCCGCGAAGATGAGGTGCGTGCTTCTGCTTTCGGTATTTTTCCTCTGCGGTACAAACTATTAGCTTTCGCCGTTGGCGCTGGCCTGGTAGGAGCGTTAGGTAGTTTTCAGGCCCAATATATTACTGTGGTTTGTCCAACTGACATCGCCCTGCAGTTAACCACCCTGCTTCTGATCATCGTCTTTGTTGGTGGGGTTGGCAGCATGCGCGGGGTAATCATAGGGGCTATTATATTCAGCTCGCTACCGCGCATCCTGGAAACCCAGGGAGCGGCTGCAATTAGTCCTGCTTACCAGCAAATCGCCTACGGGTTCATCCTGGTGGTGGTGATGATATTTTTTCCCGACGGTTTAGACGGGTTGTTGACCCGTACGGCAGGAAGGATGAGGAAACGCTATCGATCCTGGTTCCCAAGTGATGAGGCGAAAGATGAGTGATTCTCGCTCACCCTCAGGGGCTGCTCCTCTTTTGGAAGCTCAAGCACTTTCCAAGCATTTCGACGGTGTCCAGGCTCTTGATAAAGTAGACATGGTAATTTATCCAGGTGAGTTGGTCAGCCTGATTGGCCCAAACGGCTCTGGCAAGACCACCTTCTTTAACTGTGTGACCGGCTTCCTACGGGTAGATGAAGGCAGGGTTTTATTTAAAAATCAGGATATCACCCAACAGCGACCGGACAAAATTACTTTAAAAGGAATTTGCCGCACCTTCCAAAATGTGCGCATCTTGCCTAGTTTAACGGTTGAAGAAAACCTGCTGGTTGCCTTGCAGCAATTCCAGGAAGACAACCTGATTAAAAGGATTCTCCATACTCCCAGCATTTCAAAGTTGGAGGCCGAGTCAAAAGAATGCGCTGCTAACCTCCTCGACCAGGTAGGGTTGTACCATCTGCGAGACCAACAAGCCCGTAACCTGGTTTTTGGGCAGCGTAAGCTGTTGGAGTTTGCTTGCGCCCTCATTCCTGATCCCGAGTTGGTGCTGTTGGATGAACCAGCTGCCGGTGTCAGCACCACCATGGTGGACCGGATGAAATCCTTGATCCGCAGTTTAAATAAAACCGGCAAAACCTTCCTGGTGGTCGAACACAACATGGGGGTTGTTATGGATATCTCTCACCGCATTGTTGTCCTTGATTATGGCAAAAAGATTGCCGAGGGAACCCCCCTGGAGGTCCGCGGTAATGAACTGGTTAAGGAGGCTTACTTTGGCAGATAGTGATCTACTGCTGGAGCTTCGTGGGGTTAATGCCGGATATAAGGATATCGAAGTACTTAGGAATGTGGATATCCATGTCAAGCCAGGCCAATTTGTCTCCATTTTAGGGGCCAATGGAGCCGGTAAATCAACCTTGTTGAAGACGATCTACGGTATTGTAAAACCGTCTAAAGGCCGTGTTTTGTTTGAGGATCATGATATCACCCAGGTTGCGCCAATCCAACGCTTGAAAAGCGGCATCTGTTATGTCCCTGAAGGCCGGTCTAATTTTCCCGAGATGACCGTCCAGGAAAACCTGGAAATGGGCGCTTATCTCCGCCATGACTGGCAGAATATCAATACGGATATTGAAAATTTGTGCAGCAGGTTCCCTATCCTCCGAGAGAAGCGCCATATTTCCGCTGGAAATCTAAGCGGCGGTCAGCAGCAAATGTTGGAAATTGCGATTGCTCTGATGCTGAAACCCAAAGTGCTTATGATCGATGAACCAACCCTGGGCCTTGCACCCATTCTTGTAACGGCGGTATTGGATGAACTAAAAGCGATCAATGCTGGCGGAACCACTGTGGTACTGGTCGAGCAAAATGCGAAACGAGCCCTGGAAATATCCGATTATGCCTTTGTGCTTGAATTAGGCCGGGTCCGTTTTGAAGGGCCAGCTGTCGAACTGGGTCAAAATGAAAAGGTAATCGAGGCCTATCTGGGCGAAAGATAATTTCTTATCAAGAGGTGGAGTATGCTAGTTAATGTTCAAAGATTAGTGGCTAAAATGGATGCCGAAGGTTTGGATGGATTGGTCGCAGCCACGCTTCCAAATATTCATTACTTCGCTGGTTTTTGGAGCCTGGCTTTATCCGGTTTCCCTTACGAAGGACAGTGCTATGCGGTTATCACCCGTGATGAGCCGGCATTGCCGTATGTTGTCGCTTCGACCGTGGAGCTCGACCAGGTACTGGATGGATTTCCAGTAAAAGGAACCATAAATTTCGGAAGGTTTTACCGTGAAGCGCCGCCGGCAGGTTTCACCCTCTCAGAGGATGAAAAAAAGCTGCAAGAAATGTCGATGGACAGCGAACCCGCCAGCGGTCCGCTGGAAGGCTTGCTTAAGGCACTCGAAAAAATGGGGCTGACCAACAAGCGCATCGGGATTGATGAACTCGGCCTGCGCAAGGGTTTTTATGAAACATTCGTAGAGAAGCTGCCCCAGGCTGATCTCGTACCGGTTTCTGCTCTCTTACGTTGGGTGCGGAAAGTGAAAACTGCAGAAGAAATTCGCCGCTTGCGGGAAGCCGCCCGCATCACCGAAAGGGCTATGATCGCTGCCAGCGGGATTGCCCGGGAAGGCGTAACGGAATACGAGCTGGCGCGCGAGTTTGAGCGTTCGATCGTCAGCCAGGGTGGCAGACCTCAATTCAGCCTGATCCGGATTGGGCGCAACGGTGTGGCAGGTCAGCGAGAACCAGACCGTACTCCACTGCACAAGGGAGACACGATCTGGTTCGATACCGGCGCCCTTTACAAGGGTTATTGGTCAGATATCGCCCGCATTTTCAGCCTGGGTGAACCTGATAAAAGGGCCAGGCAGATTTACAGCGCACTCTTGGAAGGGGAAGAAGTTGGCATTGCGAAAACTCGCGTGGGTATGACTGGCGGAGAGCTGTATGAAATTACGATGGAAGCCAGCCGTAAAGCCGGGCACCCCACCTATCGCCGCCACCATGTCGGTCACGGCATCGGCGCTGAAGTGTACGAAGCG
>CAZAQS010000168.1:0-10214 GCA_964486825.1 uncultured Anaerolineaceae bacterium
CATTGGCTTTTCGCACATAATATGCTTATTGGCGCGAGCAGCAGCTGTAACCAATTCAACATGTGATGCTACATCTGAAGCGATCGCAACGGCGTTAATATCTTGTCGATTGAGGAGGATATCGAGATCGATTGCGAAATCAGCGCTGGCTTCAAGAGCAAGCTTACTCCCTCGATTTTCGTCCCTATCCCAGACAGCCGCGATCTCCATCTGTGGGATCATTTTGGCAACTTCAATCCATGCATGTACGTGCGGGTGGGCGCCACCTAAGATTGCGATATTTACTCGATCGTTCATCGATTTTCTCCACGCCAATCTCTCTTGTAGAATTGTATTTGTCAAGGAGAATTAGCTAATTTCCGGGTTCCGTTCGAACGCTTGCCAACCAAGCAAAGCGGCCCCAACGACGCTGGCATCTCTTCCAAATTTTGCCTTTTCAATGGATGGGGTAAACGGAAATTCTTCTGGGCAATAGGTAGAGAGCACATGGCGTGCTGGAACAATTAGTAGGTCACCCGCTGCCGAGATAGAGCCACCAATTACAATCTTTTCTGGGTCTATCATCCGTATGACCTGTACCATTGCCAGGCCAAGCTTTTCACCAGCATGCTCAAGCACTGTTCTGGCAAGATCATTTCCGGACTCAGCCAACTCGATCACATTTCGTCCGCTGAATTCTTCGGATTGCTGATCGAGAAATTTACCTATTGAAAATTCATAAGGATTTTGACTTATAGCAGCTCTAAACGCTTCTGCCAGTGCCGTTCCTGATGCATATAGTTCAAGGCAGCCACGGTTCCCACAGGAGCAAATCGGTCCCCGTGGGTCAACGCTGATATGGCCCAGTCTTCCCCCTCCGCCATGTCCTCCACTCAAGATTTCATTATTAGCGACGATCCCACCCCCAACGCCGGTTCCCAGTACGATGGTAACAAAATTTTCACAACCGCGGCCCACCCCTAGGTGATGCTCCGCCAATGCAGCCATACGACCATCATTCTCGATCAAGACCCGTACACCAAATCGGCTGGATAGAACCTGTGCTATCGGTAAATTTCGCCAGCCTGGAATCTCGGTTGAGATAAAGCGAACGAATTGATTGTCAGCATCTACAATCCCTGGAGTAGCCACTCCAATGCCCATTAAGCAATTTTTGGATTTATCTAGTAACTTTTCAGCTAGTACGATCAATCTCTCCAAAACAGCGTTTCCACCTTCAGAAGCCAATGTATACTGGGCTTCCTTCGCTACGATTGATCCGTCCGCTGTCATTAATATCCCTGCCATTTTGGTACCACCAACATCCAAACCAAGCGAGACCCTATCTTCTGATTGCGGCCGGTTATTTTTTTTTATATCCATCGTTATCTTGTAGCCAACTTATAAAAAGACATCTCTTAGGCAGTATTTTCCCCATGCAGGATTATGAACGAGTAGAACCCTGTTTTCTGATTACAAAAGCCGAAAGATATTCACCAACGGTATGCTGCGCAGCACCAATTGCCGCATTGTATACCCGATCATCGCGAGCGAAACGAATGGTGAGATTGTCCCTAAGCAAGTTTATTAATCGGTTTCGAATCAAGTTATCCAGTTCTATCTGTAACGGGACAGGTAGTTGACTGAGCAAACCTCCGATAACTATCAAGCGTACTTGAAAGATATTAACAAGGTTTGCAATTGCAATCGAAAGATAAGAAAGCATATTCGAGACAACCTCGTTGCATACACTCTCACCAGAAGCAGCAGCATCGCAGATAGCATAAAATCGTTCAATACGGTTTTCTATGTTGGAAATGTCTGCCAATAAGCCGACATGCGCTACGGTGGCGTATTTCTGATCGAATGCATGGTGTGCTGCCCGTAAAGAAGCAACTGTTTCCAGGCATCCCTGATTCCCGCAGCTACAAATTAATCCTTCTGGCACCACTGTAGTATGACCAATACTTCCGGCATTGCCGTAGGGCCCGGCATAGAAATCACCATTCAGAATCAAACTGGCCTTGACTCCTTCTGTGAATCCCAGGTAGAGAAAATTTTCTGGAATTGAGAATTTATTGAATTCCAATTCCGCTAGCGCCATACAATCCACATCGTTGGTTATTAGCACCGGTACATTAGTTTCTTGATGGAGGCGAGTAGCTAGAGGTACATTGTGCCAGGCTGGGTCACGCCCAATAGTTAGCACCGTACCCAGTTCATCTAGGTATCCAGGCGCAGCAATCCCCAGTCCAACGACTTTCTCATCATCGAGTACCTGGCGAATGTGTCCAACATAGCGAATAATCTCTTGAATTGCTTGGTTTGAATTGAGGTTATAGTCTCTCGAGATTTGATGGTGCTCGATAATTTCCCCCACAAGATTGATAGTAACAAAGTGAATCTGTGGCAATTCGAGATGTACACCTATCGCATAACCTCCATCTCCGTTTATGCCGTAGATGTTAGCTGGTCTCCCACCAGTGGATTCACGAGTGCCGATGATATGCACGAACCCTTTTCGCTCCAATTCACGCAATGCCCGACGGGTGGTTGGAAAGCTGGCATCCATCACTTCAAGCAGCTCCGAAAGAGACATGGATCGAGTGGAGAGCTCCCGGAGCATCGAAACGATAATATTTGGTTTAGTAGTATAAGTTTTTGTCATACTTTATTAAAACATTTTATAAAAGTTATTATAATAATATATAAATTAATCACCCTTGTCAAGAATGAAACTGCTTTCCCGCGTACCGTACTTAAGCTCCCAGGATCCGCTCGAATACGCCCGCTTGCTTCTCTTTTGCGGCTATGGCTGCATGCATCTTTCAAACCTACACCGAAAGGCTCGCCCGAAGCAAGGCATCCACCAGGTTGTGGTTTTCCCCGCTCCAACGCATTTCCCACTCGTAAATCCCTCAATTTTTTAAGTTTTTTCCCATTGACAGTATGTATAAAGCCTGGTAGACTTGGCCAATTATTCAAAAAACCTTGTCAGAGGCCGTTTTTTAAAAATGCATCTTCTTTTCTCCATCATTATTCTGGTTGTCATCCTCGCTCTTATCCTTGGGATTAAGAGCCCGTTTCCCGTTGAGGTAGTCGCAGCCCTGGTCGAGAGAAAGAAACCATAAAAATAAATCAAAGAAGCTGAAAGGGCTACCTCACACAGGTAGCCCTTTTTTTATACCTGTCCTCAAATCCTATTCAGCAGGAGAGCTGCGTATGCGATCAGATGCCATCAAAGCAGGCTACGAGCGAGCCCCCCACCGGGCCTTGTTGAAAGCTGTGGGGATACAGGATGAGGATTTCTCAAAGCCCTTTATCGCCATCGTCAACTCCTACGTCGATATCGTCCCAGGCCACGTCCACCTGCAGGAGTTCGGCAGGCAGGTAAAAGAAGCCGTCCGGGCCGCGGGCGGCGTGCCCTTCGAGTTCAATACTATCGCCGTCGATGACGGCATCGCCATGGGCCATGCCGGCATGAAGTTCAGCCTGCCCTCCCGCGAGCTGATCGCCGACAGCGTCGAAACCATGATCCAGGCCCACCAGTTCGATGGCATGCTTTGTATCCCCAACTGTGACAAGATCGTGCCGGGTATGGTCATGGCTGCCCTGCGCCTGGACATCCCGGCCATTTTTCTCTCCGGCGGGGCCATGAAAGCGGGCGTAACCCCGGATGGGGAGACCATCGACCTGATCTCCGTCTTCGAGGGAGTCGGCGCTTACCGGGCCAATAAGATCGATGCCGCCCGCCTGAAAACCCTCGAAGACTTCGCCTGCCCCTCTTGCGGCTCCTGCTCCGGGTTGTTCACCGCCAATTCCATGAACTGCCTGCTCGAAGTCCTGGGCCTGGCCTTGCCTTATAACGGCTCCGCCCTGGCTCTCAGCCCTGAAAGGGAAGCCCTCATCTCACAGGCTGCCCGCCAGCTCCTGCGCATGGTCGAAACCGGCCTCACGCCCCGCCAGCTCGTCACGCTCGAAGCCCTCGACGATGCATTTGCCCTCGATATGGCCATGGGCGGCAGCACCAACACCGTCTTGCACACCCTGGCCTTTGCCCACGAAGCCGGCCTCGACTACCCCCTCTCCCGCATCAACGCCGTGGCTGACCGCACGCCCTACCTGACCAAGATCAGCCCATCCGGCCAATGGCATATCCAGGACCTGCACCGCGCCGGCGGCGTCCCGGCCCTGCTCAACGAGCTTTCTAAGCTGGACGGGTTGCTCCACCTGGAGCGCCCAACCGTATCCAGCGCCTCCCTGGGGGCCTCCATTGCCGGCTTGAGCGTGCAAGATGAGCAGGTCATCCGGCCCGTCGACCGCCCCCACCGGCCCGACGGTGGCCTGGCGATCCTGTTTGGCAACCTGGCCCCGGATGGGTCGGTCGTCAAGACCGGCGGGGTTGCCCCTCATATCCAGCGCCACAGCGGCCCGGCTCGCATCTATGAGGGCCAGCCGGCCGCCATGCAGGCCATCCTGGGCGGAGAGGTCCAACCGGGCGACGTCGTCGTCATCCGCTACGAGGGCCCGCGCGGCGGCCCCGGCATGCAGGAGATGCTCTCCCCTACCTCTGCCATTGCCGGCATGGGCCTGGGCGAAAGTGTCGCCCTGCTGACCGATGGTCGCTTCTCCGGTGGCACGCGTGGCCTTTGCATTGGCCATATCAGCCCCGAAGCCGCTGCCCGTGGCCCGCTCGCCGCTCTCCAGGATGGAGATCTGATCGATATCGACCTGCAGGCCCGTTGTATCGATGTTCGCCTTAGCCAGACCGAATTGCAGGCCCGCCTGGCGGCCCTGCCTTCCTTCCAGCCCCAAACGGACAGCTCCTGGTTGCGCCGCTACGCCCGCATGGTGACCAGCGCCAGCCAGGGAGCTGTCCTAATTTAGCCAAAGATTGGAGATCAGGTCATGAAAATGAAAGGTGCGCAGATTCTTTGGGAATGTTTGCTCCGTGAAGGTGTGGAGGTGGTCTTCGGCTACCCGGGCGGCGCCAATATGCCCATTTACGACGCCATGTTGTCGTACCCCGTCCGGCACGTCCTGGTGCGTCACGAGCAAGGCGCCGCTCATATGGCGGATGGCTATGCGCGTGCCTCCGGGAAGGTAGGCGTCGCCATGGCCACCTCCGGCCCCGGCGCCACCAACCTGGTCACCGGTATCGCTACCGCCATGCTCGACTCCTCTCCCATCGTATGCATTACCGGGCAGGTACACGCCAGCCTGATCGGTGGGGACGCCTTCCAGGAGACCGACGTGACCGGCATCACCCTGCCCATCACCAAGCACAATTACCTGGTTACCCAGGCCGATGAGATCGCCGGGGTCGTGCGAGAGGCCTTTTATATCGCCCGTTCCGGGCGGCCCGGCCCGGTCTTGATCGATATCTGCAAGAACGCCCAGATCGAGGAGGCAGTTTTCGAATATCCCGAGCAGGTATCCCTGTACGGCTACAGCCCACAGACCCACGCTTCACCAGAGAGTATGCAGGCCGCCGTCGAGCTGCTGGAACGCGCCGAGCGCCCCCTCATCCTGGCAGGTCATGGGGTCCTGATCTCCGGCGCCGTCGACGAGCTGCGCGCCTTCGCCCGCAAGCTGGGTATCCCCGTTGCCAGCACCCTGCTGGGTATGGGTTGTTTTCCGGCTTCCGACCCCCTCCACCTGGGCATGATGGGCATGCACGGGGAGGCCTGCTGCAACCTGGCCATCCAGAATGCAGACCTCCTCATCGCCCTCGGCATGCGCTTCGATGACCGAGTCACCGGCAACCTGCGCACCTATGCGCCGCGTGCCCGCAAGATCCACGTAGAGATCGATCCCTCCGAGGTGCATAAGAACGTTCGGGTGGATGCGCCCCTGGTTGGCGACCTCAAGCACGTCCTGTCCGATTTGACCCCCCTCCTGGAAGAGACCCGCCATCCGGACTGGATGGCGCAGATCGACCAGTGGCGGGCCGAGACCCAGGCGCGCGATATTCAGGCCTGGTCTTCTGACGAGAAGCTGTATGTCCCGCATATGGTACAGGCCATCTGGCAGGCCACCCAGGGCGCAGCTACCCTGGTCACGGATGTCGGGCAGCATCAGATGTGGGCTGCCCAGTACTACCGCTTCGAAGAGCCGTATCGCTTCATAACCTCCGGTGGAGCAGGTACGATGGGCTTCGGCTTACCGGCTGCCCTGGGGGCCTGGTTCGCTACCCCCGAGCGAGAGATCTGGGTCATCGTGGGCGACGGCGGCTTCCAGATGACCCAGGCGGAGCTGGCCACCATCGCCCACGCCGGGGCGGATATCAAAATCGCCATCATGAATAACAATTTCCTGGGCATGGTGCGCCAGTGGCAAGAGTTCTTCTTCGAAAGCCGCTACTCCGCCGTCCAGCTTCATAACCCGGATTTCATCAAGATCGCCGAAGCCCATCGTATCCCCGCCCTGCGGGTCACGGAACCGGCTTCTGTCTCCCCCGCCATCGATTTCGCCCGCCAGACGCCCGGCCCGATCTTGCTGGAGTTCGTTGTCGAGAAAGAGGAAGCCGTCTATCCCATGGTTCCCACCGGCGCCGACCTGGACAATATGATCCGGCGCCCGATCCGCCAACCCGTCGAGTAAAAGGAGCAACCCTATGCAGCATACCTTGATCGCCCTCGTTGAAAACAAACCCGGAGTATTGAACCGGGTCGCCTCCCTCTTCCGGCGCCGCAACTTCAATATCGAATCCCTGAAC
The DNA here is from genome assembly GCA_964486825.1 of uncultured Anaerolineaceae bacterium. Taxonomy (GTDB): domain Bacteria; phylum Chloroflexota; class Anaerolineae; order Anaerolineales; family UBA4823; genus CAZAQS01. Next base: position 6,698 of record CAZAQS010000168.1, read on the forward strand.
GTCGGGCGCACGGAAATGAGCGACCGCTCCCGCATGACCATTGTGCTGGATAGCGCCCATGATGACGCTCGCAAGGTGGAAGCCAACCTTTATAAGCTTGTCAACGTCATCGATGTCCAGGACGTCACCAATTTGCCCACCGTAACGCGTGACCTGGCCCTCATCAAGGTCGCCGCGGCCCCGGAGCAGCGCGGCGAGATCGCCAACCTTGCCTCCATCTTCCGGGCCCGTATCGTGGATGTCTGCCCGGACTCGGTCATCGTCGAGATCACCGGCACCGAGGACAAGATCGAGAGCCTCCTGGAGCTTCTCAGCCCCCTGGGGATTCAGGAAATGGTGCGCACGGGCCAGGTCGCCATGCTGCGTGGCAACACCACCGGCGTGCGCCATACCCCGGGAGCAAATGGGAACGGTAGAGCTGGCAAGCTGAACGGTAAGGAAGGAGTCTGGTAAACATGGCCAATATTTATTACGATAAGGACGCCGACCTGTCTTTGGTCCGTCAGAAGAAGGTAGCCGTGATCGGCTTTGGCTCTCAGGGGCACGCCCACGCCTTGAACCTGCACGACAGCGGTGTACAGGTGCAGGTCGGCTTGCGCCCGGGGAGCAAATCCTGGGTCAAAGCGGAAGCCGCTGGCTTGCCCGTGGTCCAGATTGATGAAGCAGTGTGTTGGGCAGATATGGTCATGCTGCTGGCCCCCGACACCCAACAATCGCAGATCTACGAGCAGTCCATTGCTCCCCACCTCGCCACTGGCAAAACGCTGATGTTTGCCCACGGTTTCAACATCCGCTACGGCACCATTACCCCGCCCGCCTACGTAGACGTCAGCATGGTCGCCCCCAAGGCCCCCGGTCATAGGGTGCGCGAGGTATACCAGGAGGGCGGTGGGACTCCCTCCCTGCTGGCTGTCCACCAGGACGCCTCCGGAATTGCCATGCAGGAAGCCCTCTCCTACGCCTGCGCCCTGGGCGCTACCCGGGCCGGCGTCTTGCTCACCACCTTCGCCGAGGAGACCGAGACCGATCTCTTTGGCGAGCAGGCCGTGCTTTGTGGTGGCGTATCCGCCCTCATCAAGGCCGCCTTCGAAACCCTGGTCGAGGCCGGCTACCAGCCCGAGCTGGCTTATTTCGAGTGCATGCACGAGCTCAAGCTGATCGTCGACCTGCTCTACCGGGGTGGCCTGAACTATATGCGCTACTCTGTCTCCGATACTGCCGAGCACGGCGATTACACCGCCGGCCCGCGTATCGTCACAGAAGAGACCCGCTTCGTGATGTCTGAGCTATTAAAAGATATCCAAAGCGGCGCTTACGCCAACAGTTGGATCGATGAAGACCGCCGCCAGCGTCCCTGGTTCAACCAGCAACGCCGCCAGGAGCAAGACCACCTGATCGAAAAGGTCGGCGCTGACCTGCGCCAGATGATGCCCTTCCTCGATCCTGTCACCGTCAGGCCGGGAGAGTAGCCATGTCTTCCAATTATGTCCGCATTTTCGATACCACTTTGCGAGACGGCGAGCAGTCCCCCGGCGCCAGCCTGTCCTCGGCCGAGAAGCTGGAGATCGCCAAAGCCCTGGCCCGCCTGGGTGTGGATATCATCGAAGCCGGTTTTCCGGCCGCTTCACCGGACGACCTGGAAGCCGTGCGCCGAATTGCCATCGAAGTCGGCAACCCCTCGCCAGACGCGAACCCGCCAGGCGTTCAGCCGCCCGTCATCTGCGGTCTGGCGCGCGCCTCCAAAAAGGATATCGACGCTGCCTGGCAGGCCGTCCGGCATGCCGCCCGTCCCCGCATCCACACCTTTCTGGCCACCTCGCCCGTCCATATGCAGTACAAGCTGCGCATGTCTCCCGAGGACGTGGTTGACCGGGTCATCGAGATGGTGGCTTACGCCCGCTCGCTCTGCCCGGAGATCGAGTTTTCGCCCGAAGACGCCGGCCGCAGCGACCCCGAGTTCCTGTACCTGGTGTTGGAGCAGGCCATCAAAGCCGGGGCCTCCACCCTCAATATCCCCGACACGGTCGGCTATACCACTCCCGAGGAGTTCGGGAACCTGATCGGGGGTATTATGGCCCACACCCCTGGTATCGAGAACGCGGTCCTCTCCGTGCACTGCCACGATGACCTGGGGCTGGCGACCGCCAATAGCCTGGCAGGCCTGGAAGCCGGGGCCCGCCAGGTCGAAGTCACTATCAACGGCATCGGCGAGCGGGCCGGCAATACCTCCCTCGAAGAGGTCGTCATGGCCCTGCAAACCCGGCGAGCTTTGTACGGCCTGCATACCGGCGTCGAAACCACCCAAATCGTGCGCACCAGCCGCATGGTCTCCAACCTGACCGGCATCCCTGTCCAGCCCAACAAAGCCGTTGTCGGCGCCAACGCCTTCGCCCACGAAGCCGGTATCCACCAGGACGGCATGTTGAAGAACCACCAGACCTACGAGATCATGCGCCCGGAGTCGGTCGGATTGAACCGCTCCAGCCTGGTTTTGGGCAAGCACTCCGGCCGCCACGCCCTCAAGACCCACCTGGTCGAGATGGGCTACGAGCTCAGCGAGCAGGAGCTGGAACGCGCCTTCCTGAGGTTCAAGGAGATCGCCGATAAGAAGAAGACCGTTACGGACGCCGACCTGGAAGCCCTCGTCGAAGACCAGATCTACCAGTTTCAGGAATTTTATTCCCTGGATGGCTTGCAGGTCACCTGCGGGACGATGGGGATGCCCACCGCTACGGTCAGGCTACGCCATGCGGATGGGCAGCAGTTTATCCAGGCTGCCCTGGGTACCGGCCCGGTGCATGCCGTTTACCGAGCCATCGATTCCATCATCCGTATCCCCAGCACTTTAGTGGAGTTCAATATCCATGCCGTGACCGAAGGCATCGACGCCCTGGGCGAGGTGACCGTGCGCGTTATGGCAGGGGAGGGCCCGGTTGTCCTGCAGCGCGCCTCCCCCCAGCACGACCAGGCCCGCAAGCTGAGCTTTAGAGGCTATGGAGCCGACACGGACATTATCGTTGCCAGTGCGAAAGCCTATCTGGCTGCCATGAACAAGCTTTATGCAGTTGCCAGCCGGCAACCCGAGTTGCCAGCCGCTTACCAGCCCTCAAATGGAAAAGGAGAAGAGCATGAATACCAAGCCCAAATCGGAAACGCCTAGCCCCCGTCCAAACCATCCCAACCTGAATGAAGTCCGCCTGGACGTCCCTCAAACCATTCCCTCCTTATGGGATGTCTCCGAACTTCTGGACGGGCCTGCGCCTTCCTCGAACGGCAGCCCTGCTCGAAAGAACGGCGCCACCCCGCCCGCTGCTGGCAAGCAGACGCCCGCGGCCCCTCCGGGCCGGCCCTCCAAAGTGATTTCCGAGCTTCCCGATTCGGATTTCCCCGGCGCCTTCTTCAGACCTTACTGATCCGATATGACCCATCCACCCCGCACGCTTTTCGACAAGGTCTGGGAAAGCCATATCGTCGCTCACGAGCCCGGCGCCCCGGCGGTGCTATATATCGACCTGCA
>CAZAQS010000169.1:0-10179 GCA_964486825.1 uncultured Anaerolineaceae bacterium
TTTGCGGCTGTGGAGCGCCGGGAGGTAGAGGCGCGCTGCTCGTCTCGCCGGTGTATTCGCCGCTTTCTACCAGGTTCAGATCTGCCCCGATCTGGTAATAGACGCTGTCCTGGAGGGAACGGTCGAGGGTTTGCGCCATAGATGCAACGAAACCGGCCAGGCTTAGGGTGACAACCATAAGCATGAGCGGGCCGATATGTCCCCCAGAAGAGCGAGAAAGCTGGCGCAGTGCCAGGACAGGCACAGTGCCGGGCAGGCGAGCGCTAAGCCAGGCCAGGGTAGAAATCAGCCTGGGAAGCAGGCGGAGCAGAAGCAGGCTCATAGAGACGATGAACAAGGTCGGGAGCAGGAACAGGACCGGGTTCTCGAAGGGACTGCCGCTAATTAGCGTGCGCCCGAACAAGCGCATCGAACCCTGGATTGAAGCCTGGCGCAGGGTGTAAAGCCCGTACAGGGAGGGCGCCAGCAAGAGCAAGTCCAGGTAGGCGCGCTGCCACAGTGGTCGCTGGCGAGAACGCGCCTGTTCTTGTTTATACGATACGATGGTATAACGCCCGGCCTGCCAGGCAGGGATTGCACTGAAGAGCAGCGCCAGGGCGACCGCAGCCAGCCCAAATCCAATCGTGTTCATGGTAAGCCGGGTGGTCAGGTCGGGGGCGCGGCTGAAATCCAGGAAAGATTGCGTTCGCCCGACCAAATGGGCCAGGCTCTTTCCGATCAATGGTCCTACCAGGAGGGCGAAAACCCCTAGTAGAGACCACTCCAGCAGGTAGATTGCTGCTACCCAGACACGAGATGCGCCCCGGCTCCTTAGCACAGCGATCTCATTGCGTTGCCGTTGGACCAACATGGAAGCTACTAAACCCAAGAAGTACAGAACCAATCCAAGAACCGGCGCGCTGAAGACAAACAGCAATCCGGTCAAGCCGGATGCCTGGCGGCTGTACTGGCGTAGCGCCTGGACAGGAGAGACATCCAAAGTCGTGTTGGGTAAAAGAGCTGAAGTCTGGTTCTGCACGCGTTGGATGGAGCGTAGCAGGCCAGGTACATGCTCGCTGTAGACCCGGCTGCCATCGAAAGAAAACTGCCAGGCCGCCTCGTTGACGGGCAGGTCCAGGTTCGAAGCGACTGCGCCGAAAAAGGATTCCTCTGGGATGATTAACTTCTTCTCAAACGACTCCGGGGGGTAAAACCAATAGTTTTCGTTTGGGTCCGATGGCAGCCAGATCCCGGATACCGATATCTCCTTCTGGAAGGATGGCGCGCCAGCATCACCCGGTTTGAAGAGCAGGTATGTGCCGCCCGTATCCAATCCCAGGTCGTTGGCCAGTTTCAAAGAAACCAGGACTTCCAAAGGTGCATCCCCGGCAGCCGGTGGAGCTGGCAGGCGTCCTTCCACCAGGTTGATATGCTCGAAGATATCCGTCTGGGCTGACAGACGCACCAGGTCCAGGCGCCGGCTGCGGCTGATGGTTCCACCCGGCGGGTGCAGCTGAAGGCTATCGGTGGCAACGTAGCGGGCGGCTGACTCGAGAGGCAGACCAATGGCGCCGGGCGCCTGTTCGCGCAAGTACCTGTCGACCGGATCGTATTGTTCGATCGTGATCGGTGTGTACCAGCTGCCGATATAGCTGTAGATGAAGCTGAATGGAGGGCGGCGTCCTTCGGTCGAAGCCTGGGCCAGGGCGGTGTTAAGCAGCTTGTAGTTCACCCCGTCCGAATACAACGGGACAGAGACTGCCAGGGCAACCGCCGCGGCCAGGCCTAACGCCAGGCAGGCGATCAGCCCGCGATGGCTCCACAAGCGCTTCAAGGCGAAGGAGGCGCTGGCAAGCAGGCTCATTACCACTGCCCTTCCGGATCGGCCTGTTTTGCACAGGCCATCACTTCCTGTTGTTGCTGTTCCTCGGTAAACGTTGAGAGGTCAACAACAGCCATACATGTTAAGTAGTCCTCGGCTTTTTGTTGAGCGGCTTCCAGCAGGGCTCTCGGCTGCTCCCCATTGATGACGCCTCGCAGAGCTTCAGAGCGCCAGGTGTAGAAAGGCCAGCTGATCGGGCTATAGGCGGTTACAGTCATCTCCGAGCGAGGCTTGATCTGGGAAAGAGCAGCCCGGTAGGCTTCAGCGTATTCTGGTCCGACCTTGTTTTCCCAGGCGGCCGATTGGTTGATAGAGCGCCGGGCTGGGACCCCCGGGAAAGTGCCTGGTTCCTCGCTGATATATTTCATGAAGTCCCAGCAAATCTGTGGCTCCTGAGTTTTTTGGGAGATGAACAATCCGATGGTATTGCCCCATGCGTAATAATTGGAGCTGCTCGACATCTCTGGCATCGGGGCGACGCCGATCTTATATTTCGGGCTCTGACCGTAGGGCATATAATAGCCCCACGGTTCGCCGATCTGGGAAAGCCAGAAAACCACCTGGCCCTCACCGAATGCGGTGCTGACTTCTTCCCAGTTATCGTCTTTCTGAACCAGCAGAGCACCTGAATTAATCATATCCGCCAACCAGTTGAGGGCAGAAAGCATTTCGGGAGTATCGAATAGGGCTTGGGGTGGGTCCGATTCCAGATCAGCCCACTTTGCACCCCGCCCAGTTAAAAGCAAGTCATCCCATTCATTCGCCAGGAAGCCATAGCTTTTCTCTGACGAGGAAGTTGTGCTAGCTGCTTCCATCAAATCGACAAAATCATCAAAGGTCCAGTCATTTGCAGGAGGTTGCAAGCCACGCCTGGCTAGCAGGTCAGCGTTGTAGGACATGATCGAAGTCTGGATGGATAGGGGTAGGCCGTAAAGTTCTCCTGCGTAGCGGAAAGAATCGAGTTGGGTGGGGGAATAGTCTCCCGTAAAGGCGCTGCCCTCGGCCGAGAAGAGAGTATTCAAGCTTAACAACCCCTCTGGAGCACGATCCTGGAAATAGGGTTCGTACCAGGCGAAACAATCGAAGCTGTCTGCAATCCCTACCATATAATCTTCGTCAGGGCGACCTTGGAAATCATAGGATACCTTGATGTAAGTATCCGGGTGCTTTTCCATGTAGCTTTCGGCCAGTGTTTTCATCGGGTCGCCCTCAGGACCTGGCCCAAAGCGGTTGGTGAAGAAATTGATCACGGTGGCGCCAGCCGGGGGTGGAGGTTGCGGGGTCGCCACAACCACAGGTGTGGTATCCGGGGTGGGTTGAGGTATGGAAGCCAATGTGACCATTGCATCTGCGAGAGCCGTATCCAAATCCTTTGTGCCTGCGATATGTGTGGCGATGCTCTGGCCAATGGTTTCTAACGTGTTGGGATACAGGCTGCCAAACCAGGCATTCGACATACCGAAGCGCACAGCCTCTTCTACTTTTGCTGGTAATAGCTTGAAGTAACCGACATTCTCAGCCACGGATTGCCGGGCAGGTACTTGCTGCAATTCCCATACCTGGCTCTGGTCGCGGACAAGCCATTGGCGGGAGAGGAAATCGATCCAGGCCCAGGCAGCGCGCGGGTTGGTAGAGCCAGCGCTGATCCCAAGGCATTGAACAGAGACAGGGGTTGTCTTGTTCCCTGCGTTGCCCTCGCCTACCGGGAAGGGGACAAAACCTTCCTTGGAGATGGCCATATCCTGCCAGGGGTCGCTTCCTTCGGAGAAGTAAAAGCCTTCTGATCCCGGTACTGGCTCGACCAGGCCGCCCACCCACATAGCAGGCCGGTTTTCTCCTGTGAACAGTTCCTGCCATCCTTGCCAGATATCCTGTCCAGCTGAGTTTGGATCTATGATCGGGTAAAGGGCCTTGGCATTGGCCAGGTCGATATACCACTTAACAAGCTCTTCAATTTCATCGGCGTCGATCTCTCCACCAGTATTGTACAGGTATCCGTCTACGATGGATGCAAGCGGAGAACCTGAGAAGTAGGTCCGGTCGGCAAAGCCATAGCGTGTCGTCCCGCCCTCGTTCCTGGCTAAAGCGGTTACCGTACGGCGAAAGTCTTCCCAGGTCCAACCAGGGGTAGGTTTGGGCACGCCGGCTTCTTCAAAAGCCTTATCGTTGTAATAGATGCCGGAGAAGTAGCCGGATGTGGGGATGCCGATAACGCGACCCTCGGAGTCCTCACAAGCAGACAATATGCCGGGCCAAAAATCATCCGCCTGGAAAGCGGGGTCAGAATCGATCAACGGACCAAGATCGCGGAAGTAGGTGCCAGCGCCCATGGCAAGAGACCAGCCCCCCCATAAGGTGGCTGTATCAGCGGTGGTGGCAAGCACGCGAGCGTAGTTAAACTGCTCAGTTTCGTCGGGAGCCATAAATTCGGGGATGGTAGCCATCTGGACGGTGATATCCGGATGCAGGGCGTTGAACTCTTCAGCCAGTGGCTCGTACATGCTGCGGGACCATTCGTCGATGGCAAAGGTGATGATCGTGTCGCCTTCCTGTCCGTCTAGACTGGCGCCGCCACGCGGGGTTGGGGTAGGGCCGGCAGTGGGAGTGCCCCGAGAACAGCCTGCCAAAATCAATAAGAACGCCAGGCTGATGAGTAGACCTGCTTTAGCCATCCATTTCGAAGTTTTATTCATTGGTGATTTTTCCTTTCTGTTTCAACCTTGATCCATCATTCCCCAAGTGCTTTTTATAAATCGAAGTCTTCACGATTTAGATCTGGTTATAAATTAAACAGCCCGGATACCGGGCGTAAGCGTCTGGCAAGAAGGATGAAAACGAGGTGAGAAGGTTGTATCCCAGTATACCAATTTTATTCCCCTGGTCAATCGATAGATTAAAAATAGCTGAAATCCGAGAATCACGATGTATTGACGAGGGTGGATTGAAAAAAGTTCCTTCCAATCCCCTCTTGATATGTCGAGCTACGACATATCAAGAGGGGATATTTTATTTCCTTCTTTAGATTATGTCAAGAGAACAACAATTTTCTTACAGGTCAAAATCGAAAGAGGCAGGGAAGCCAGTGATTTGGTCGATAACCTGCTTTTGACCCTGCAGGTCTGCCAGGCCGAATTCCCAGGCGCCTTGATCCTCTTTCATGTACAGGAACCGGTCTCCTCCAACTGGCAAAATATTGAAAAAGCCGCCCGGCTCTTGCATGAGAGGCCTGGCTGTTCCCTCCAGGCTGCCCCGTTGCATCTGGTTATCATTGCCTGCACTAAAAAAGAAATGCTGGGAGTCGCCCGCCCACCCATGGAACTGGAGCATGGGTGTCGTAAACAGTATGCGATCCTCAGTCAGCTCGATATCTGCCAGGTGAAGCTCTCTCAGGTTATCCTGTGGGAGGCCTACTTCTCGCTGGTAGATCAGTTTACTGAGGTCAGGTGAGAAGGCCACTCCGCCTCCAAAGAAGGTAGCTGGAACGCCGCCAAGCTGAACGGCGGGAGTCCCGTCCGTTGGGACCCGCCAGATGGTTGTAGCCTGGTCCCTGGCTGCCAGAGGGTCTCTGGGAGGGATTGCTACATACATTAAGGATGAATCGTCCGACCAGACAGGCTCAGCGTAAAAGCGGTACTCGCTGGCGGTTAACACTTCCTCATAGGAGAGTAAATCCTCTCGCCTGTTTGAGCCATCGGCGTTTACCAGGAAGAGCTTATTGGGTGTGGTAATGGCGATCTGGCGCCCATCCGGAGAATAATAGAACATGCCTGCTCCTCCGGAGGGAATTAAGGTGAGCTGCTCGCCACTGGCAGCATTCACAAGCCTGAGGTCATCGTTGAGGAGAAAGCCTACCATGAAGGATTGGCGGGTATTGAAGGCCAGGGCGTGTGTTCCAGGCATCCAGGCGAACTGGTGGGGAGCGACCCCGGACGCGTCTGGGGAGCGGTTGATGACCATAGCCTCAATATCGGCGACGCTGACAAGCAAGCGCTCATCGTTGCCGTCCGTATTGACCACCCAGATCTCTGAGTGAAATTCATCTACCTGGCGGGTAAAGGCCGCCAACATTCCATCATCGGAAAGTGTGACTTCACTAACATTCCCGGAGCTGGTCAAAGCCCGTGAACCGCCTGTCTCTGTCCACAGCCAAAGGTTACCGTCTTTGATGTAGGCTACTCTCAGAACACCTTCAGAAGGAGGTTGAGGCGTAGCAGGGGAGGGCTCCACTTCTTCCGTTGCCGGTAAGGTAGCATTTGCCAACGTTGGGGTAGGTGAAGGTATGTCTTGAACTGTGGAAACCGCAGGGCTTGGGACGGGAGATATACCGCATCCTGCCAGTAAAATTGCCAGGAAGAACAAGACCATAATTTTGTAAAAACCAGTATAAGTTTGCATAGGTGCTCCTTTAACGTTAAACTATGTGCTTTATGACGTATTTAAGCACCCCGGAGTTTCAGGAATTTTTTCCGGATAATTTACAGGTAGGATACGCTTTTCAGGTTTGGATAAGTAAACCAGCTCCCTCAAAAATCCTGGTAACGTGAGTCTTCCAGCTCTTTGAGCAGATCCTGCTCTTTTTTCCCGGCAGGGATTTGTTGGCCTTGCGTAGCCGTTTCTAATTCGGCTGCTTCAGCTTGTTTCAAATCATTCAAGCTTGCCCGGCGGACCAATCCCCATTTTCCACAATACGGGCAGCGATCAAACTTGCCTACCAACAAATTGACACCGTAGATATGTACAGCAAAGGGCCGGCTACAGTTTGGGCAGATAGCGCCACCCAAGGTACCGTAGGTGCGGGGAGCTCCCAGTGGAAGGTTTGTCCTTTTACCCTTGCCGAGCACATTACCGAACAGGAAGGCAATTCCTATCCCGACCACGATAACGCCCAGGAGAGCTCCGATCATTACGAGAGCAGTGCCGGATCCTTGTCCCGCTGAGACAAATTCTGTCCTGATAATGTTGGAATGTAATTCACGGCCATCCTCGGTAATACCAATCGCGCTGATTGAATGGATTCCCAGGGCATAGTTGTCGGTAACAAAGCGCAGGCTGAATGGAGGCTCGTCCACTTCATCCAGGACTTGGCCATCTATGTGGAACACTACTCTAGTTAAGTTGGAGGGGCCTGATACGGCGATTGAGAATGTCCCTTGGATTTGGCTGCTGTTCAAGGACGCATAGCCAAAATCCCGGTTCAACCTGAGCCTCAATTCTTCGTCATCTTGAGCGTAGGCAGGCCGGGCTCCAAACATTCCAGATAACATCAGCACCAAAAGCAGGAATAAGCGGGAATATTTTATTTTCGTCATTATGCATCTCCAACATCGCTCGCCATTTAGAACCCGGTCCAGGATGGCGTTTAGGTTTCCTTGATTAACTTGTACGACCTGGTACAACTTATCGCTAAGACGTCTGCCAGGGCTTATTTCCAACGGGTGAGGATAACTTCGCGTTGGAATAGGCGTACTGCAATCTGGATCATGATCAGGTCGATCAGCAGGAGGGCCAGTGCCATGATCAAGACGATCTGGTTGTTCAAGATCAGGAGACCAGAGACCTGCCCGAAAAACAAGCCCATGACGGGTACGATCACGACCACCGATAGCTGCTCGGCCACACGCGGGTCGTTGACACGCGAGGATACCATGATAGCAAAGTTGACCGACAACACAGCCAGCAGCGGGCCAACCAGCAGTACCGCCAGCAGCCACATCGGGTCAAGCAAGGCAGAGGTAACCAGGGGAGATCCGGATAGGAATCCCGCTCCAACGGCGAAGATCAGGAAGCAACCCAAAGTGGCCAACACTGCTGGAATAACCGCCGCCAGGTTCTTACCGATCAGTAACTCGGCGGTTGTAATGGGTGTGGCCAGCAGGGGTTCGAGGCTACGGGTAGTCTTCTCACCGACGATAGAATAGGAGGCGATATTCACCGGGATGATCAACGGCACCAGCATGAACAAGATCATGAACTGGCTGACAATATAGACCTGGAAACATTCTGTTCCACTCATTTCAGGGGAACATATGGCCGATATTTGCTGTGGCAAATCCCCGGCAAAATCACCACCGCCCCGCGTGGTGAACATGATAATGAGCGGCAAGGCGGCAAACAGCAAGGGCAGGAACACGACCGTGAACAGTACCATCTTATTCTTGAAGACCTCGGCCCATTCTTTGCGGATGATCGTAATGATTTTGTCCATAGTGATTAACCTTTCGGCTCTTCTTTCCTGATCAGGTGCAGGTAAACATCTTCCAAAGAGGTACGCAGCTCACCGACAAACTGTATATCAACACCCGCCCCAACCAGCAGGCGGACGATATCCGGGTTATGTTGCTCGGGATCATCAATGGTGACGACCAGCTTCGAATCGACCAACCTGGCCTCCTGCACGAAGGGTAGATCCTGTACCTGGCGGGCTAAGGCAGCGTCGCCAGACACCAGGTGGAATACGACTTTGCGCCCGAATAGCTGCCGGCGCAGGTTAGCCGGAGAGTCTACCACCACGAGACGGCTTTTAAAGACACCGATGCGGTCGCACAGGCGGTCAGCCTCGTCGAGGTTGTGCGTGCAAAGAAAGATGGTGCGTCCTTGTTGGCGTAATTCGGCAATGAATTCGCGCACCATGCGGGCTGACTCAGGGTCCAAGGCAGCGGTTGGCTCGTCTAAGAAGAGCAAGCGCGGCTCGTGCAGCAGCGCCCGGCAGATGGCAAGCTTCTGCTTCATGCCTTTCGAGAATGTGCCAGCTTCGTCGTAACGGCGATCCCATAAACCCAGCATGCGCAGATACTTTTCGACCTGTGCCTTGGGGTCTTTAACTTCATATAGATGCGCATAGATATCCAAGTTATATTCTGCGCTCAAGCTATCATACATGCCGGGCGTCTCCGTCAGGATTCCGACCGAGCGACGAATCTCCTTGTCATTGACTCCCACCCGGTACCCGTTTACCGTAGCATTGCCCGAGGTAGGCCCGATCAAACAAGACAGCATGCGGACGGTCGTGGTTTTTCCGGCGCCGTTCGGGCCAAGGAAGCCAAACACTTCACCTTCACGGACATCCAGAGTCAGGTGATCGACAGCAGTGATATCTCCAAATTTTTTCGTCAAGTTTTCGGTAGTAATCATCTTCTTCAACCTTGTGAACAGAAAGAATAGGCATCGTAACGGAGCCCAAGCGTTACGAGTAGCGGCTAGCATCGAGCCTGTCTGTACCCTCCTCGATTTCTCCCCGTGATAGTGGCTGGGGGGGAGGGGGAGGGGCATCTGCCGGCTGGTTTTCTACTGCCTCGGGAGTGCGTAAGGCAAATATGATGCCCAGGCTGGCCAGTGCGATAATTCCAAGGGCTGCCTCGGAATGGTAGATTCCCCAGGTCATCATTACGTAGAGCGCGACTGCGTTGGCAAACGCATGCCATAAGATAGCCAGACCTAACCAGTAGATCTGCCGGCGCGTGAAGACCTGTAAAACCAGGACGGACAGGGATAGGTGCAGGATAATGGCGAAGCCACGTTCCAATGCCGGGAGCAAGGAGTCGTACCAGGACGCCGACCAGTATGCCTCTACCTGCCGTTCGAGCAGGCCTAATTGTTCAGGGGAAACCATTCCGGTTAGATCGCTGTTCCGATATGCTACCATCACCAGGAAATTTACCACCAGGATCAAGCCCACAAAAATCATCGCTTCCCCACCACCGCCATGGCCCGCCCCAACCATCAACCCTTTGGCCCACGAGCGAGCGTCCCGGGTCCAGAAGCGGTACATCAGGTAACGCGCGCCTTCTTCGAAGACGCCGGCGCTGAGGCCTAAGAATACGATCTGGGACAGGATGGTATATTCTGGGGAGGGTGAAGGGATTGTCCCGCGCTCCATGAGCAGTCCTACCACGATATTAAACGGGATATGGAAGACCTGGGAGAGTAGGAATACGGCTGCACCAATGATATACAGGCGCCATGTCAACCGGAAGCGACGCTTAAGATATACGCCGAGGCCAATGGCCATAGCGAATACGATAAGTATTGCCAGGGGAAAGGTGAGGTAGAGTATGTCCATTATTTTTATTCCGGAAAGGGTCAAACGATGAGAATTATACATTATTTTGGGTGAATTTATGAACGATCCCAGGGTATCGAGCGAGAATATATCTATGCTACAATCACTCAGGTCGTTCTGGTGTTATAATCGGTGTATATGTCGGAAGGCTACAGTACCCTTAGGTTTTTAGAGACCAGGGAGAGCTGGTCAATGTCGAGTGAACGCCCCAAACAAGAAATTGAACGAATTCAACCCCTCCTGCAGGATGAGCGTATCA
>CAZAQS010000170.1:0-10161 GCA_964486825.1 uncultured Anaerolineaceae bacterium
CGTAGAGATTGTCGCCGCCGCCGGGGCTGCGGATGCCGCGGCTGGTCGGCGCGCCGTTGGCAGTGCCGAAAAACACGAGGCCGGTTTCCGGATCGTAGGTGATGCCTTGCCCTGCCCCGTAGGTATTCGGGCGCAGCAGGACCATGCCGCGCTTCATCAGCTCATCCACAACCAGATCCGGGATGCCACCCACTACTTTCTTAGGGACGGAGCCGGGGGTGTAGAAGCCGTAGAAGGTGTCCAGGACCTGCGTGCTGATGCCGCCATAAAGCCGTAGCGCTCGACCAGGATCACGGAAGCGCCCATCCTGGCAGCCGCCAGGGCCGCCGTCGCTCCTGCTGAGCCACTGCCCACGACCAGCACGTCGGCCTTGCCTGCATCTTTAAGTGTTTTCGTGTAGATATCCATGTTGCCTCAATCGTGTTGCCTGCCGATCCAGTCCAGCTCCAGGCCGGCGCGGGTCCCTAGCCGCTCCATCAGCTCGCCGGTATGCTGCTGGATGTGACGGATGGTGTACAGCTGCAGTTCCAGCTTGTTGAAGGGCAGCCAATAAAAACCCGAAGGGGCATCCAGATCCAGGACCTGCAGCCTCTCCCGGACCTGTGCCCGGCAAAAGTCCAGGTATTCGAGCACGCTCTGCTTGTCGTAAGCAACAACCCCGTTCCCTGCTTTGGGTGGGTCGAATCTATGGTATCCCTCCCGATGTTTGCTCCAGGGCGTGAAGGTCTCTTCTGCATCTTGCAGATAAAAATGGGTATAGAACAGGATGTGATAAGCGACATGCCAGAACTTCGTCCTGTCTGCCACATCATCCCATAAAGAGTCAGGGCATTTTACGACTGCTTGCCGCAGCATTTCCAGGGCAGCCAGGTATTGTGAGACGATCGCAGGGACGATATCCATTTATTACATTCCCTCCTGCCGGGATTTACGTTCAGGGATAAATTATAAGTCATTCGGGTGGGCTTTGTTTTTCCTGATTGTATCTATGCCGTTATCACCTCCGACAGTTTATGCAGCGCCTGTCGCGAGTCAGGCAGGCCGAAGAAGTATGAGAACAGGTTGGTTGGGAGTTCCCATAAACGGTCTGCGGCGGCAATGGCGTGCAAGATCAATCGCACACTGCCGGTTTGTAATTTCCAGAGTGGGATGTCGTACTCGTGGAGGAAGAAATTGCCCTCCTTGCGCTTTTCGTAGCTGGTCATCATCTGCCAGTGCCTGTTGTGCTGCGCCCGGTCAATCAAGGCCTGGCACAAGAGTCCTCGCGCCACCAGGTTTGCCTGTTCAGATGTGATCCCTGTTGAAGCGAGCAGGCCAAGCAACGGCGCCGGATCTGGCAAGCGCGCCAGGTCGCGGACGATGTTCTCCTGGTAGATCGACGGATAGTCCTCGGTCCAGTGCATGGGTGGGCCAGGCTGAAGGAACTCTCGGGCCAGCAACTCCCCTACCTGCAGCGAAAGCAGCTCTTCCTCCCGTAGTTGGAACCGTTCTACCAGCTCGACCGAAGCCCGCGCTGCTGCCACCTGCACGGTTTGCGATGGATGATCCTCGACAATTAACCGCAGTTCCGGCGCATACTGTTTTTTAAGCGGGAAACGCGGCCATTCCAACGAGCCAAACAATTGCTTCAGGCAATACAGCAGGCTTACCTGCACTACTTCATCCTCCTCCTGGTGAATCTGCGCTAACAGCGTTGGGATCAGCCGCTCTGGGTCATCGCTCATATACTGGAGCAGCTCGCATGCCGCCAGCCGCTCGCCGCGGTCGCCTCGCGCCAACAGATCCAGGTACAGATCCAGCCCATTCCGCAGCGCGGCGTAGGTTTGAACGCACAGGTCCATCATGTGTACCGACCGCGCTCCAGATTCGGCGATATACATTCCCTGCCCGGAGAGCTGGTGCATCAGCTCGGCTTTTCCCGGCGCCCCATCCATTGCCAGCACCTCCAGGCAAAAGGGGATAATCTGTGGGGTGGTGTCGTAGATGTCACCAAAGTCCTGCTGTGCCCCCAGCAAAAATCCTCGCGCCTCCTCACGCACCATGTCGTCTGGGGACAGCAGATCGCGAATCGCCCGTGGGATCTCGTCAGGGTTATGGTAAGGGTAAGTATGATAGGCGAGCCTGTTCCAGTCAATGGAGTCGAGGTTAGAGAACATGAAGAGCCTCCCCTTGTCTTGTCAAGGTTTCCAAAATTCACCAATCAGTCAGGTATATCTGGGCCACTTTGGTTTCGATTCATTCGGATCCCTCAGCTCTCAACCCGCTCGCCAAATGTGGCTGCTGTGCATGCGATATGAACTCGAAAAACCATTCGAAGTTCCACGTATTCCCTTGAACCGGATCTGCAAATAACTTCTAATCTATCAGGATGGGTTTTGGCGCGATAATTAACGCAATGGATCTACCCCAAATTTGTTTCACCCGTCCATGCGAAGGGTAAAAAGGAGGTTGCCTGCCAGATTAGCTCGCATATTGATCTGTGGTCCTACAATAGAATTGCTGGTTTCTTTAGCACGAACGAAAGGGGTTTGAAATGAAAAAGTTCTTTCGCATAGCTGTATTGCTCGTCTTTGCATTCCAAAGCTTTGCCGTCAGCCAGCCTGCCCAAGCCAGGTCTCCGAAAATCCCCCGGGGCTTCGAGATTAATTCTAGTCATCATATCGATGGATGTACTTATCAATTACGGGTGGTGTTGTATGAATATACAAAAGGGAATGGAGATTTGGGGATCGAGCTGGATTCGCCGTGTCTCTCGGGAACAGGGACGTTTTGGGTAGAGGTAGAACGAAATGAATTCAATATCAACGGATCGCTCAAAGCCGCTGCGTTAAGAGCGACCATCCCGGATCCTTCAAGCGGAGCACCTCGGGTGGTCACCGATCTCCGCCTCAAGTCTGTTGATAATAAACCCAGCACCTTTATGAACCAGGCCTACGTTACCGGTACGGTCACCTTTACGGGCCTTGGTCTGACCTTTACTTTCCAGGGTGAACCGGTCAGCGGTATCTGGTACGGAACTTAATCCTGCACACTGTAAAAATCACGTTCATATAAAGAAAAGAGGCAGCCCGGCGGTACTCAGGCTGCCTCTTGCACTGCTTGGTGCTAAAATAAAAATCGATGAACAGCCGCCAGCGCTTTTTAGCGATCATCCATGGTGAAAAGCCAGACCGCCCCCCGCTCTTCCCAGAGGGCATCCGGGAAGAGGTGCTCAGGGCCTGGCATACCCAGGGACTTCCCGTGGGAGCGATCCTGGAGGACCAGTTTCCTTACGACTCGTTTGAGCTGCTCGACCCGGACGTTTATCCGCTTCCTGAGATCGAGGATTGGTCCAATCCCAGGCAACTGCTGCCCGTCTTGCGCCAATCGCTCGACCCCCAAGACCCCCAGCGCCTGCCGCAGGAATGGGATGAGCGGGTGCGGGGATGGGTAGATCGCCGGCATGCTCTTTTCCTGCGCATTCACTCGGGCTTATTTCTCAGCCTGGGCATCGAAGATTGGCGCAGCTTCGCCCCGGCTTTGTTGCGCCTGGTCGACCAACCTGAATACGCTCGCCAGATCCTGGATATCCAGGCGATTTTCGCTGCCCGCCTGGCAGACCTGATCTTGCGCCAGGTCGATGTGGATGGCGTGATTTTCAGCGAGCCGATCGCCGGAAATCATGGGGCTTTGGTCTCAGCGGAGATGTATCGTGCGTTTGCGCTGGAAAGCTATGCACCTGTTTTCGACATAATACGTGATTACCAGGTACCGGCCATCATCTGGCGGTCGTATGCCAATCCGGCAAAATTGCTTCCTGAAGTCGTAAAATATCCCTTTAACGTCCTTTGGCTGTGTGAAACGCCACCTGGGGTGCTAACTCCAGCCCAGGTGCGGGAATGCGTCCCTTCAAGTTTGACCTTGATCGGTGGGATCGATTCAGACATCCTGCTCCAAGATACCCAGGCTATCCGGCAGGCTGTAGCAACCGTGCAACCATTCGTGGAGGAAGGTCATTTCGTTCCCCTGGCGGATAGTCGGGTGCGCGAAGATGTCCCTTACCAGAACTATGCCTTTTACCGGCAGGAGCTGGCCAGGGTATTTGTTGAGAAGCAACTCCGTCCTTTCTAACCTGGAGCAGTCGACCAGCAGGGCGCATCCCGGCAGAGCTGGCGCCTTTGTAGAAATAAAGCGCAAGGTGTATAAATGACAACTCAAATGCTGTTATTTGGAATGATGATCATCCTCGGCTTACATATACTCGCGGAATTGCAGCCCGTGACGCTTGCGGGATTCCATCCAGGCTCGGCGCAAGGTTTCATAGACATCTTCCGGACTGGTGACGTTGCGAAGCGTGATGACCGGGGTGGATGGATCGTGCCCGCGGATGAAGATATCTCCGATCCCCAACACCCGTTCGCCCACGTTTTGCTTGAAATCGATGTCCTGGATGCGTACCAATTCGTAATTTTCGACCTGGCGAGACAGCATCCCGTGAACGATCTTGATGCGCTCATTGGTAAGGATATACTTCTCGACCAATGAAAGGAAGGGCCGATCCTCCCATAGGATCTCTTCATCATATTCGGCGCTGGGTTCTTGGCGGACCACATCCGCTTCACCGGCAGCCGGGTACAGCGTCTCTGGCTTTACCACTTCGTCCAGGACGGAGTTCATGGTGACCATTACCCGGTCTGAAATCTCCCGCACGAGCTTTTCTTGATCCTCTGCCGGTATGGTGGACAGGTCAACCCCGCTTTGTGCAAACGCCTGCCATACGGAGCTCACCAGTTGGGATCGGATTTTTTCGATTGTCATCTTGCCTCCAAATATGTTCGAAGCACATGGATTGAAATATCAGGTCATTGAGATAATTATAGGCGATTGGCCAAAAACCACCAGATGAAAAACTGGTTAGCTTGCTGGAGAGGGCTCAGTTCTATCAGTTGGCAACGAAGCAAGAGGGGAGGCAGTCCATACACAGCGTATGGACTGCCGGATGCAGACCAGAGCGTCCAGGAAGCGGAAGCTCGCTCCGGCGAAATCATCCACATCCAGGCAGCCATCTATAGGGTGGCAGCCGCCCACTTACGGGGCTTTACAGCCAGGACATAGGAACCTAACAGTCCTGCATAAACCGCCAGCAGGCAGACCGGAATGACCTCCAGCGAGATCTGGCGAGCCAGCACGCCCATCAAGCTGGGGATGACAGCCGCCCCGAATCCCGTCGCGGCCATTTGCATCCCGATCGTATTGGCAGCGTAGTGATCTCCTACCCGCCTCCTGGTGCCCGACATCATCGCCGGGAAGATGGGCGCGATCGACAGGCCGATGACGCCCACCGCCAGCACATTGGCCACGTCGGAGGGATTCCAGATGAGCAGTCCCGCACCCAGCAGCGCCCCTACCTGCCCGCCCAGCACCAGCCTGTTGACACCCACCCGCCTGGCGATCAATCCGGCCGGGATCCGGCCGATCGTAAACGTAAACCAGTAGCTGCCCGCAAAGAATCCCGCCAGCGTCGGATCGATCCCCCGCGACTCTGTCAGCAGCGTGTAGGTCCAGGTGCCAAGCGAGCTTTCCGCACCAACATAAAGGAAAAACAGCACCACGCTCAGCCATACCAGCGGCTGCCGCAGGGTCTCTCTCATCGGCGTTTTGTAATCCGTCAGACGTTTCGGCGCCTCGCTGCTCGACGGTGCATGATTCTGGCTCCATATGGACAAAGTCAGTACGAAGCAAGCCGCCAGCGCGATCTGAAAACCACCCACCACCCGGTAACCGAACCACCACGTGTTCAAAGCCGTCAGCCCAATCGTCATGAGGATCGGGCCGGTAGTAATGCCCACGCCCCAGCTGGCATGCAGCCATTGCATCAGCCCTTCACCAAAATGCGCCGCCACGTAGGTATTGAGGCCGGCGTCGATCGCGCCCGCCCCCAACCCGGCGAACACGCCCAGGCTGACCATCATCCACCATTCCGGGGCCAGGGTATAGCCGATCAGCGCTAACCCGGTGAGAAAGCAGCTGGTCGCAAGAACGCGGCCCACACCCACCCGGGAGAGCAGGAAACCACTCAGGAAGCTGGATGTCATGTAACCGGCTACAGACGCGACCAACAACATCCCGATCGCATCCAGTGGGATGGAAAAACTATTCCGGATCGAAGGCCAGCCAACGCCTAGCAGGCCATCCGGCATCCCCAACGCAACAAAGGCAATAAAGGCTAGAAGAATGAGGCCGAGCTTTGGATATCGCTTCACTTTCATCTCGATGTTTAATGGAACTCCATAAGATCGGGTATCCAGCGGCAATCACGCGCGCTTACGTACAAACCCCGGGAAGTATACCGCACTCAGCCTGGTTTCAGGACGAATTTATTCGAATTTCACGAACGTAAGAACTTCCCGCACTATAAGAACACCCTTGAAGCTTAACTTGACTTTATCGGTAAATATAAGTATATTGTTATAGAACAATTGTGCCAGATAGGCATACCACCACATCATCCAGGTCAAGGGAGGATAAAAGAATGCCCGATAGAGATGCTGTCCTTGTAACTCGATCCATCCCTGCTGCTCCCGGCGAGGTCTGCCGGGGTTTTACCCATACGACCTTGCTGCGCGACTGGTTGTGCCACCAATCCAGCGCCGACCCGCAGCCAGGAGGCTACCTCTTTTTGCATTGGCGCGACGGCAGGACGGTCACCGGCGCATATGAACAGCTCGACACGCCGCATGGGCTGCGCTTTTCCTGGTTGGATACGGAGCTGCCTGAACCAACCGTGGTCGAAATAACTTGTGAGGCTGACGGCGAGAGCACTCACCTTACGCTCAGGCACTCCGCCCGTGAGGATGCAGAATGGACAGCTGCTGAGAGTTTAAAGGCCTTCTGGGAGGGTGCGCTTGAAAACCTGGCCTTTGTGCTGGAAACCGGCGTCGACCGGCGACTGGCGCGCCACCCGCGCCTGGGTATTTACATGGATGATTTCACGCCCCAGGCGGCCGAGAAACTCGGTGCCCCGGTAAAGGAAGGTGTGCTTGTGGGCGGTACGGCGGAGGGCAGCGGCGCGCAGGCTGCCGGCCTGGCGAAGGGGGATATCCTGGTCAGCCTGAACGGCGTCCCCCTGCGCAATCCCGACTCGTTCGAGGCTGCCTTGAGCGGGCTGGAGGCCGGCGACCGCCCGCTGGTCGAGTATTACCGCGGGGCGGAGAAGCGCAGCACGCTGCTCGAGCTGAGTTCCTTCCCCATGCCCGATCTGCCGGCAAGCGCCAAGGATCTGGCGGATAAGGTGCAGGAACTGAACGCCCAGGTGATGGCTGCCCTGCGCGCCCAGGTAGGAGGCCTGAGCGATCGGCAGGCCTCGATCCGCCCGGTGGAGGGCGAGTGGAACATCAAGGAGCTGGCGGCGCATCTCGTGCTGTGCGAGCGTGATTTCCAGACCTGGGTCGCCGATATGCTCAACGATACCCCTGCCGAAGACTGGCTGTTGATGCGTCCCAACGTTCAGCCACGCCTGGATGCATTGACCGCCCGTTTGGGGAGCCTGGAGGCTATCCTCGATGAGCTCAGCCTGGCAAAAGCTGAAAGCGAGGCGGTGATCGCCGCACTGCCGGGTAGTTTTCCCAGCCAGCGCAAACACCTCTTCCGGCGGCTGGTCGAATGGGAGACCGATGGGATGCCGGGCCATTATTTCGAAGAGCACCAGGAGCAGTTCCAGGCGGCGATTCAGGCCGCACAGGCAGCTGGACTTTAAACCTTTCGATAATCAGTCTCTATTTTGTGGCGACCTCATAGGTGGATAGTCTCCTAATTGTTGGAGATTAGGGTTTCTAGTGGAGATGAAGATGGATGCATTAAAGTTATTACTGGATAATCATGCCTGGGTGCATTCGAGAGCTGTCACACCGGACGGCATGCGCAATATCGAGGACGAACTCTGTGAGGGATTGACGGAGGAGCAGTTACGCCAATGCCCACCGAACACCAACAATTCCATTGCCTGGTTGCTCTGGCATATGGCGCGCTACGAAGATGTGGCAGTGAATAGCGTCCTGCGGGGGGTTACAGAAGTGTTGGATCGAGACAACTGGTTGGCTCGCCTCGGTTTGGACAGGCGACAAGCAGGCACCGAAGACACTCCAGAAGACGTAAAACTGCTGAGCGAGCAAATTGATATCGCCGGATTGCGTGCTTATCGCGCAGCGGTAGGTCAGGAAACACGAACCTGGTTGGTCAATCTGGATTTCCTGACCCTCGACGCAGTGGTTACCCGAGAAGATGTGGGACGTGCTGTCGATCGAGGCACTTTTGGTGAACGCGCTTCATGGGTGATCGAATATTGGGAACAAGGCTGGAGGCGCGGGGAATTTCTTTCCTGGTTAATCGCAGGGCACAATTTTATACATCTGGGAGAGGCGCGTGTGACGCGTGGCCTGGTGTTATTGGAATAGGGGGGATTTTGCCCAGCAAATGGGTATCGATGAATAGATGTTTGGAGAGTAAATTATGCCGCAAGATATAGAATACCCCACCTGTGGAGCAGGCTTGGCGGAGAGCTCAGCCTTACCGGAGAAGCTTGGAGAGCTGATGTCCGCCATGGCGGATATTCTCGCAGCCCATATGAGGGCGCTTGATTTGGATGATATCCACTCAAAACAGGAATACGAAGCCTATAAAGATCTGGTTCGTGAGCTCAAGCAGATCGCTGCCGGCCTGCTCGTCACAGCTAAAGAGATGGCCGGCTATCGAGATCTACCGATGGGCAGGCATGATGAGCGCCTCATGGCGGACCCGCGCGCAGTCGAGGTCTTCAGGGACTACGTAAAGCGTAAGCAGGAGCTTTTGACCTACTTGCAAGGGACGCTTGAGCAAGATCAGGTGATGCTGGACCAAATGTAGTCCAAATAGACATGAACTATCTAAAAACTTTCCTCTTTCTGCTCTTCGTACCGGGGTCGGTCGTCTTTCTGATCCCCTATCAAATCATGCGCCGTAGTGCCAGCCGCTGGAAGCTCAATTTCGGTTACCTGCGCCATACCGCCTGGCTCTCCTGGGCAGGCGGAGCGGCGCTGCTGCTGTGGAGTTTCTGGAATTTTGCCAGGCGCGGGCGTGGCACCCCTCATCCGGTTGACCCTCCCAAGGAGCTGGTCGTAGAGGGTCCTTACCGGTTCACCCGCAACCCGCAGTATATCGGCGTCATGCTCATCTTATTGGGCCATATTTTGTGGAGCGGAGCGCTGGTCTTGTTGGGTTACGGCTCCCTGATCTTCATATTATTCAATATCTTCGTGCAATATTACGAGGAACCGAACCTGGAACAGCGCTTTAGGGAGAGTTACCGGCGTTATAGGGAGCAGGTGCCGCGCTGGTTGTAGTTTCCACCCCCTGAAGGTAGCAGGCTGGCCCCACTCCTCTCTGCACGCGCCGTACACCCGCTGGACGCGCTCCCGATAATCATCATATGTCTCGTCGAAGCGCTTCCTGGAGGCCTCACTTCTGATGAAATAGCTGCTCGTCAGTACCAGCGGCGGCTGGCCCAATCCTGCCAGGCCTTCGGCGATGGCGCATTTGAGCATATTCGTCACCGCCGCCGCGCCGATGGTCGAGCCCGGCCCGACCGGGTCTTCCAGCCCCTCGACCCGCACCATAGTGTCGCCGGCGGGCGTGCAGTTGTCGATGACCACCTCTGCCAGGTCGGGCAGGCGCTTGCCGGAGCTGTGCAAGGGCTTCACCGCCAGGCAGTGGTCCAGCGAGACGACCACTATGACGGGCAGTGCCTGGCGCCTGGCCTCCAATGCCACGTCGATCACCACCTCGTTCACTCCGCTGTTGGAATAGATCAGGAAGCAATCCGGCGCCTGGAAGACGAAATTACGCAGGATGACCTTCCCAAAGCCTTCGATATGCTCCAGGTACATGGCCTGGCGCTGCCCGTTAGCCCCCACCACAGGGTTATGGTAGGTAAGCGAGAGCTCGACAATGGGGTGGAAGCCGGGGAAGCTGCCGTGGCGTGGGAACATCTCCTCGATGAAGATGCGCGAATGTCCCGATCCAAACATATGCACCAGGCCTCGCCCGGCAATCGCGCGGGTGCAGATCTCCGCGGCGGCCTGGATGGCTTCCACCTGCGTGTCCTGGATTCGCTCCAGGATATCCTGGGCAGCTTGAATATAAGCTAAT
>CAZAQS010000171.1:0-10143 GCA_964486825.1 uncultured Anaerolineaceae bacterium
GCACCTCACGTTCTCGATGAGTATATCCAAGGTATCGGTTTGCCTGCTGCACAGGCAGAGACCCTGCGCCAATCAACTGTTCCCCAGGTTACAGACCAGGAGAGTGGGACTCAGGCAGTGCTGGGAGCCACGCATATGCAGTTCATCATCCCTCGAGAGGTAGCCCGCCAGATATTGCCCCTGCCGTCCGCCCGGGGCCTTAGCGGGGAGGAAGACCGGTATTTTGACCAGGCAATCGACCAGGCCGGGTATTTACACCTGTCCACTCCCGGACCCTATGTTTATCATATGGGAAATGTCTATGATGAGATCACGCTCCGTGAGTTGGAGGGGATACCGCGGCCGGATTTCCTGGCAGATTCCCAGGCTGGAATACTAGTAGACGATCAAGCGCCCAGGCGCTCAGTCAGGCTACTGAAGAGCGCCTCACGGCTGCCCGGCGTCAGTCACGCCCTGCGCCAGCTCTACAGCATCCTGTTTGAATATCACAGTACATGAAGACCGATGTAGTCAAAATTCACCTACCTCAGAGCATATCTGACCTAAACGCTCAGAAGCTCGAGATATCAATGGTCATCCCGTCCTATAAACGACCAGACCTGTTGGAACTTCTGCTCGATTCTTTGCTGAAACAAACTATACCGCCAGGAGCCTTCGAGGTGATTGTGATAGATAATGCTCCAGAAGGGGATGCCAGAGTCTCCCGGCTGTGTGAGTCGCTAAAATACACTCCGCTAGCTCTGACCTATGCGCACCATCCCCCCCCAGGGACCAGCCAGGCCAGGAACAGGGGTATTTCCTTGGCTCGTGCCCATCTGATAGGCTTTGCTGATGATGATAACGTTCTGCCGGATGACTGGATCGAAAAGGTGATTGAATGTCATAAAAGGTTTCCCGAGGATATTATCGGTGGGCCATACCAGCCATTCTATACCACTTCGAAGCCTGCCTGGATGCGCGACCAGTACCTGACCTTGAGCTGGGGCGCTGAAGCGCGCCAGTTGGGAGAGCGCGAGCATCTATTCGGAGGTAATATGGCCTGGCCAGCGAAGCTCCTGCGGGAGGTGGGTGGGTTTTCAACCGGGATTGGGCGTGTGGGCTACAACCAGGAATACGGGGAAGAGACGGAAATTCAAATCCGCGCCGAACAGAAAGGCTCTTGCAGATGGTTTGATCCGCAACTGTACAATTACCATCACGTTCCCCCATCTCATATGCGTGTAAGCTGGTTTGTGAAGAGCAGGTGGTATCACGGTAAAGCGAAAGCGCGCGTCTTCTTGCATGACCTGGTCAGGACCGACAAACGACCTCCGTACCGGGTTGCTGGCGCATGGTACCGCAGCGCCTTAAGGCAAGGTTTTAGCATTCTCGGGCGGCTCTTGACATTGCCCTTCCGGGACCGAGCCAGATATCCCGGTTATCAAAACTATATCATCGAAGTTATTTGCCCAAAAGTGTCCGGGTTTAGCATGTGCTTATACATCGGCAACCACTTCCTTAAGCCAGCCCTCCAGCGATCAGGTGACCAAATCAGAGGCGCCGGATGAAGTCTTATTTAGTCGAGCGGTTGGTATGCGCAAGCTGCGGTGAGGGCTTGCACATCGATGAGCAGGCTGCTGAATACCGTTGTTCTGCCTGCGATTACTGTGGAGTGATCTACCAGGGAAAGCCTCTTTTTACGGAAGTTGCCGGGGATATCCAACCGTTTGAAAAGGCGCCGCGTGGCCCTCATTCCGGCTCCCCTTGGCGACAGGCCAACTGGCGTTTCCTCCAACAGCAGGTCGATAGGCTACCTGAACAGGCAGTCCTCCTGGATGTAGGCGCCGGACATGGCGATTTCGCCGAGATCTTCGATGGCAGGCAGTCCATCTTGCTGGATGTCTTTCCCTATCCTGAGATCGATATCGTTTGCGATTTGACCCAGGCGGTTCCCTTCCGCCCCGGCAGCTTCGATGCGGTTGTGTTGATGAACGTCCTCGAGCACGTATATGACAGCCGGGCCTTGTTCTCATCCGTGAAGACCCTGCTCAAGCCAGGCGGAGTCTTTGTGGTTGCTATCCCATTTTTATTAAAGGTTCACCAGGCGCCGTATGATTTCGTACGCTACACCCACTTTAGCCTGGAGCGGTTAGGGCAGGAATTTGGTCTAGAGCTGCAATCTTTGGAAGGTTATTATGACCCAATCTTCCTGCTCGGCGAGGGGTGGCGGAATATCGAGCGCACTGCTCTGAGCGGGATGAGCAAGTATCGCAGGATTGCCAGCCGGGGCCTCTTATGGGGGATTAAGGCCAGCGCCTCGATCTTAGAGAGCCTGGTCGGAAAAGGGTACACTCAGCCGAGCGACAGCGCCACCACACCTGCGCCAATTGGATATCACGTAGTTTATCGGAACTAAATCTCTCCGGGAGTCCTATTTCATCCATGACAAAACGTATTTTTATCAGTGCAGACCATGGTTTGGCTGTAGTTTATTTCTTACAAAGTGATGTCGTCCCCACACTGCTGGAGAGAGGAATTGATGTTGTTTTGCTCACCGATGACGCTTTAAAGGAGCAAATTGAAAAACGCTTTGGGCGGCCGGGTATGGTTGTCGAGGGCCTGCGGATGAAGCAAGCCGCAGATTATGCCGAGCGGGAAAGTCGGGAGGTTCAGTGGTGGCTGCATTTCCTGCGCAGGGTGGGCAGCTCGAACCGGATCAACACTGAAGCGATGGACAGCTATATCCAAGAAGTAACGGTTGAAGAAGGCCGGCGACGCAGGCTCCTGCTACCGCTAGGAAAAGCAGCCATTGCAACCCTGCGCAGGTCACGCCGCGCTCGCCGTTCCCTCGTCGATTTACAAAAGCGCTATTTCCCGCCGCTTTACGGAGATCTCTTCGACCGCTACGGACCCCAACTGGTGGTCGCCAGCACCCCAGGTTGGCGCCTGGACCGTTACCTGCTGCGAGAGGCTGCTGGACGGGGGATAACGACCGCGGCTGTGATCGTAGGTTGGGACAACCCCAGCAGTTACAGTCTGCCAGGTGCGCCGGTCGACTGGATTACCTGCTGGTCCGAGATCCAGAGGAAAGAATTGGTTGCGGGCTCGGATTGGGCGCCAGAGCGCGTGGGCATCAATGGCATTCCATCTTACGATGGATATTTCATGAAAAACTGGGTGATACCGCGGGAGGAGTATTTCCAATTGCATGGGTTGGATCCGCAGCGCAAACTGCTGTCCTACGCAGCCAGCTTTGTGAGCTTCTCGCCTAACTTCCAGAATGTGGAAGCCCTGGCTCGCCTGGTTTCTTCGAACAAGCTGGCAATGCCTTCCCAACTCCTGGTCAGGCTCCACCCTAATCATTTCCAGGACAATCACCTGTATGCCGGGGAGCGAGAGAAGATCTTAAACCTGGCCGAGGAATACCCGTACGTTCATATCGTCCAACCTGTGCCGATGGGCGGATCAATGGGCTTTTATTCTGGCGAGGACATGCCTGAGAAAACATCCATGATGGCGCACTCGGATGTCTTCCTGACGGTTTACTCGACCATGGTCGTGGAAGCAGCTATCCATGAACGCCCGATCGTTAGCGTTTGTATCGATGCTCTTAAAGGTTGGAACTGGCCGCGCAAGTTTTCACTGCCACTCTCAAGGATTGGAAATTGGCCTACGCATTACCGCTTCCGCGAAGCGGGCGCGGGGCGTGTCGCCCTTAACGAGCAGCAGGCCTGCGAGGCGATTAATGCCTACTTGCAGGATCCGGGAGCGGATTGCGAAGAGCGGCGCGCTTTCATCACCAATGAGTGTACCTACACGGATGGAAGTGCAGGCCGGCGCACGGCAGAGTTCCTGTATTCCCTATTGGAGCAGGCTGGAGGGGATAGGTAGTTATCCTGGAAACGTGGAGGTCGGCATTAAGATCATGATTGCAGGCGCCGGGTCAATTGGGCGCCGTCACCTACGCAACCTGCTGGCCTTGGGCGAGCGAGATATCCTGCTTTTCCGGACACGCCAGGGCACCTTACCAGAGGATGATCTCTCGGCCTTCCCGGTCGAGGTGAATCTTGGCGCGGCCTTAGCACAGCGCCCTCAGGCGGTTATCGTTTCTAACCCTACCTCCTTACACCTGGAGATCGCCATCCCCGCTGCACAGGCCGGTTGCCACCTTTTGCTCGAGAAGCCCATTTCCCATACCATGGAAGGGATCGATGAGCTGGAGAAAGCAGCCAGGCGTAGCGGAGTAAAAATCCTGGTTGGATACCAGTTCCGCTTCCATCCCGGACTGCGATATATTAAAGATCTGCTCTCTACCACAGCCATTGGAAGGCCTCTCTCAGCTCGCGCTCACTGGGGCGAGTACCTGCCTGGCTGGCACCCCTGGGAAGACTACCGGAACAGCTATAGCACCCGGCCTGATCTGGGTGGCGGCGTCATCCTGACCCTCAGCCATCCATTGGATTATTTGCTGTGGCTATTGGGCCCGGTGGAGGGTTTAATGGCTTTAGCCGGCAAGCTCGGTAACCTGGAGATGCAGGTCGAAGATACCGCTGAGATCGGGCTGAGATTTACGAACGGAGCGTTGGGAAGCGTGCACCTGGACTATAACCAGCGTCCGGCATCCCACTGGATGGAGATCATCGGGACGCATGGGACTATCCAGTGGGACAACGCGGATGGAGCCGTTCGAGTGTTTCGGGAAGGCAACCGGGAGTGGGAGGTGGTATCGCCTCCAGTGGGCTTCGAGCGCAATGAACTATTCCTGGCCCAGATGCGACATTTCCTATCCGTAGCCCGCGGTGAAACCCAGCCGTCCTGCAGCCTGGAAGACGGGGCCATGGCATTAGAACTGGCCTTGAAGGCGCTAGAATCGGCAAAGCGGGGACAGCTGGTGAGGATTGATGCGCCTCATTTATTGTAGTTACCCGATCCAAGGTATAAGGTGACGATTTTGGCAGAGAAGGATATCTTTCAAATGTTTTCCCTGGCTGGAAAGACTGCCATTGTAACCGGCGGAGCCGGGCTGTTGGGCGCGGAATTCTGCCGCACCCTGGCAGAAGCCGGGGCGAGCGTGATCCTGGCGGATATTGATGGAAAGGCCGTTAATGAGTTGGCCGGCAGTCTGAAAGAAGCCGGGCTGCAAGCCTATCCGGTCGAAACCGATGTCACCCAGAAGGCGCAGGTACGAGAGATGGTCACAACCGCTGTAGATCGTTTTGGCGGCCTGGACATCCTGGTCAACAGCGCCGCGTTGGATCCAAAATTTGACCCTCAGCATGCCGGGGGGCCTGCCAATGCCTTTGAGGAGTATCCATTGGAATCCTGGAACCAGGCTCTATCAGTCAACCTGACCGGGATGTTCCTGTGCTGCCAGGCCGCTGTCCAACCAATGTTAGCCGCCGGGCATGGCAAGATCATTAATATCTGCTCGATGTATGGCTTAGTTGGTCCCGACCAGCGCCTGTATCGAAGGCAGGTAGAAGCAGAGCCCTCCCAATTTAAACCGGTGTACTATTCGGTTACCAAAGCCGGAGTCCTGGGTTTGACCCGCTACCTGGCGACCTATTATGCCGGAAAAAATATTTGCGTGAACGCTCTCACGCCTGGAGGTGTGTATAACGGTCACGACGAGGTCTTCCTCAAGGCTTATGCGGCTCGCTCTGTATTAGGACGCATGGCGCGCAAAGATGAGCTGAACGGTGCTTTACTTTTCCTGGCCTCGGAAGCTTCATCCTATATGACCGGGGCAAACCTGGTCGTAGACGGCGGCTGGACGGCCTGGTGATATTCCATGAATCCTTTGCCAGGTAGAGATGGTACGTGAAAGGTGAGTATGTCCGATCCCGAAGTGCTGGCACTGATCCCGGCCCGTGGCGGTTCTAAAAGCATCCCGCGCAAAAATATCGTCTTGTTTTCCGGCAAACCCCTGATTGCTTACAGCATTGCTGCGGCCCTTTGTTCCCCCTCCATCAGCCGGGTGATCGTTTCTACAGACGATGACGAGATCGCCTCCATCTCCCGGGCGTATGGCGCGGAAACACCTTTCATGAGGCCAGCAGAATATTCGCAAGACGACACGCAAGACCTGCCGGTCTTCCAGCATGCCCTGTCATGGCTAGGCGAGCATGAGGCTTATCGCCCCGAAATCGTCGTGCAGCTCCGGCCAACCTCCCCGTTTCGGAGAGTGCGCCATGTCGAACAGGCGATATCCTGCCTTTTGGAACACTCGCAAGCAGACGCAGTCCGAACCGTTTGCGTCCCTTTTCAGAACCCGTACAAGATGTGGCGGGTAGGTGAGGATGGTTATATGCAGCCTTTGCTGCAATCGGAATATCGCGAGCCTTATAATATGCCCCGCCAGTCATTGCCAGAGGTCTTCTGGCAAACCGGGTATGTCGATGCGACCTGGAGCCGCACAATCCTGGAGAAGAGGTCGATGACCGGCGACCGCATCCTTCCTTTGGTCATCAGCCATGAGGAATGGATCGATATCGATTCGCCTGATGATTGGCGGAGGGCCGAGCGTTTGCTCGAGAATGGGGAAATCCGCCTTGAAGATTTGGGATTCCATTTCTAATGAATAAAACAAGGAGACTTTCAATGCCTGTCATTCGCATCGCTGAACGCCTGATTGGCGACGATCAACCTACCTTTATCATCGCTGAGATCGGAGTTAACCATAACGGTATCCTGGACCTGGCCCTGGAATTAATCGAAGCGGCTGCGGATGCCGGAGCTGATGCAGTCAAGTTCCAGAAACGCGACCTGAGCAAGCTTTACCCAAAAAAATACCTGGAAAACGCCAACGCCGGCGAGAAGACTCTGCGCTACCTGCTGCCAATCTTGCAGCGAGTTGAGCTTACGAAGGAAGCTTACGACACCATCGTTGATTATTGTCGCAAGAAAAATATCATCTTCATGGCATCTCCTTTTGACGCTGCCAGCGCGGATTTCCTGGAGAAACTGGATGTACCGGCATACAAGGTGGCATCGGCAGACCTTACTAACCTGCCTCTTCTCGATCATTTAGTCCAGAAAAACAAGCCGCTGATCCTGTCTACCGGTATGTCGCGGATGGAAGAAGTCGAGTTCACGGCAAATTTCTTGAAGGAAAGGAAGGCTGAGTTCGCCCTGCTGCATTGCAATAGCACATATCCGGCTGCCTTTAACGATATCAATCTGCGCTTCATGGACCGGCTGCGCGAATATGGCGTCCCGGTAGGATATTCAGGGCACGAACGTGGCATTGCTGTATCTACAGTAGCAGCCTCGATTGGGGCCAGCATCATCGAGCGGCATATCACATTGGACCGGACGATGGATGGCCCGGACCACGCTGCCAGTCTCGAGCCGCATGGCTTCAAGAAAATGGTACGCGATATCCGCCAGGTTGCATCTGCCTTGGGGACAGGCGAGGAGAAGTTTTTCTCACGGGGTGAGATCCTGAACCGCGAGGTGCTCGGGAAAAGCCTGGTGGCTGCCCGGTGCATCGAGCCTGGTGAGACGATTACGTCTGATATGATCACGGTGCAAGGCCCGGCGCTGGGAATATCTCCGCAGCGTTACCTAGAGCTGGTTGGACGGGTTGCTTCCCGCCAGATCCAGGAAGAGGAGCCCTTCCAGGAAAGTGACCTGGGCGAGATTATCGATCTGAATGTTGAAGATATCCTGCCCATGGAATGGGGTTTCACCGTGCGTTTCCGTGATTTTCAGGAGCTCCTGGTGCACAAGCCAAAGCTGCTGGAGTTCCACTTCACCGACCAGGACCTGGACGAGGAATATCCCGGGTTTGATTTCGACCTCCAGCTGGTATCCCACGCCCCCGAGTTTTGGGAGCGGACCTTGGTGGACCTTTGCTCTGAGAACGAACGGCAGCGGGTGGAATCCAGGGAGCTGATCCAGAAGACGATCGACTTAACCTGCAAAATGGCGCCGCATTTCATTGGTACGCCGAAAATCGTCGTACATACCGGTGGGATGAGCCTGGATCACCCGGTGAAATACCCGCAGCGGCTCTACGAAAACCTGGCCCGCTCCGTCGAAGAACTTAATTACCAGGGCGTCGAGCTGTTGCTCGAAAACCTTCCCCCTCACCCGTGGTATTTCGGAGGCCAGTGGCTGACGAACGCTTTCATGGATGCATACGAGATCAGAGATTTTATCGCTGCCAGGAACTTGAAAATGTGTTTCGACACCTCCCATTCAAAGCTGTACTGTAATTGGGCGAAAGTCGATTTCTACGAGCAGGTGCAGGTTTTGCTGCCCTATATCGGTCACCTGCACCTGTCCGATGGCTCTGGCCTGGATGGCGAGGGACTGCAAATCGGAGATGGGGCGATTGATTGGGTGCATTTCTTCCAGGTGATCGGGGCTGGTAGGAGTGATGGATACTATGGAACGATGATCCCCGAAATCTGGCGCGGGCACCAACGTCGAGGGGAAGGGTTCATCATTGCTATCAAACGTCTTTCGGATGCTTACTTCAAAGCCAAGGAAGCTCTTGCCGGAGTATCCATTTAGAGGTGAAAGGATGTGAACGACCCCCGCTTGATGGCAACTTAATTATGCTAAATAATCCTGTATTCCAATGTGCGCTTTGAACGATCTCCCCAGCAAGGCTATCCAGCGCGCCCGCTTGAAAAGCGTTGCCGAGATGAATAACTGGCGGCTGGGGCAGATCAGCCGCAAAATAACCGCACATGCCAGGCTGGAAACAGGCCAGCCTCCAGTAGTATTTTTTAACGCTTCCACCCGGCTGGTAAATATCAGCTTGAACGCAGCTTTTTCTTTCCTGGCCTCCTGCGCTGTACAGCTCTCTGGGGTCCCTGTAGTGCATTATGCCTGCCAGGCCGGGCTCAACCGCTGCGTGCTGGGCACGAACCGGCTGGATCCAAAGGCTGCGCAGCCCTGCCAGGCCTGTATATCCCAATCTCGCTACCTGTATTCGAACGCGCCTACCGTGTGGTTAGAGTCATCCCGAGAGACGGCGCTTGAAGATCGGTTGAGCGACTTGGGTCTGGATGAGCTGATCCACTTCCAGGACGGCGAGCAGCCCCTGGGTGAGCTGGTCTTACCTGGCCTGCGCTGGGCCCTCCGCCGCCACCACCTGGTTGACGACCAGGCCACCCGTTTTCTTTTGAGAGAATACATCCTGGCTGCCCATCACCTGAGCCGTGAATTCTCGGCTTTCCTGGATCAGGTCGAGCCGGAGGCCCTGGTCGTCTTCAATGGCCTGATGTACCCGGAGGCAGTTGCACGGCGGCTTGCCAGGCAGCGAGGCATCCGGGTGATCACGCATGAAGTCGGTATGCAGCCTTTTTCCGGGTTCTTCACGGAGGGGGAAGCAACCGCCTACCCGATCGATATCCCGAGTGATTTCGAGCTCAGCCCCACCCAGAACGCCCGCCTGGATGAATACCTGGAGCAGCGTTTCCAGGGTAAATTTAGCATGGCCGGGATACGCTTCTGGCCCGAGATCAGTGGGTTGGACGAGGCTTTTTTGAAGCGGGCTGCCTCCTTCAGGCAGATCGTGCCGGTCTTTACGAATGTCATCTTCGATACCAGCCAGCTGCATGCAAATACGATCTTTCCCAATATGTTTGCATGGCTCGATCTCCTGCTCGAGCTCATCAAGGAACATCCCGAGACCCTGTTTGTTATCAGGGCGCACCCGGATGAGCTGCGGCCTGGCAAACAGAGCCAGGAGAGCGTTCAGCAATGGGTTGTCCATAACAAGCTATCAGACTTGCCGAACGTGATCTTCATTAACTCCGATGAATATATCAGCTCATATGAGTTGATCCAGCGTGCCAAGTTCGTAATGGTTTATAACTCCTCCATCGGTTTGGAGGCTTCCCTGATGGGAAAGGCCGTTGTGTGCGGGGGGAAAGCGCGGTTCACCCAAATACCGACCGTTTTCTTTCCGGATTCCCCTGGCGGCTACCGAGAGCTGGCGGATGATTTCCTGAGTGCGGATAGGACAGATGTCCCTGCTGAATTTTCCCGCAATGCGCGCCGCTTCTTGTACTACCAGCTATACCGGTATTCCTTGCCCTTCGATGAATACCTGGACGCGCATCCCTGGCCTGGTTTTGTTCGATTGCGGGCTTTTCACTGGCAGAAGCTCACCCCGGCTCTATCGCCAACTATGCAGGCGCTGGTCAA
>CAZAQS010000172.1:0-10118 GCA_964486825.1 uncultured Anaerolineaceae bacterium
TTCCACAGTGAGGCCAAGCTGCCTGGCCAGCTCGCCGGTCAGGGCCTGGATGCGCTGGGACTTGTCGTACATCGAGCCGAGTTTGACCTGGAAGATGAGCGTCATGAGCCTGGGCACGTAATCCGCCAGCGGCTGCTTCAGGTCTTCGTTGACGAAGAAGGCCGCATCCGCGAAGCGAGCCCGGATGACGTGCTGGTTGCCCTCCACCACCAGTTCCAGGTCCTGGAGCTGGCTGAGATCGCGGTTGGCAACGGCAATGAAATAGGGCAGCAGGCGGCCGTCTTTTTGGACCGGGAAATAGCGCTGGTGCTTCTTCATGACCGAGATGAGCACTTCCCGCGGCAGCTCGAGGTGCGAGGCGTCGAAGGAGCCGCGCAGGGCCAGAGGGGCTTCCACCAGGTTGGTCACCTCCGCCAGCAGGCCCGAATCCTCGGGCACGGAGCCGCCCACCTCCGAAGCCAGGGCTTCTACCTGCGACTGGATGCGCCGGCGGCGCTCTTCCACATCCAGCAGGATGCCCTGCTCGGACAGGTAAGCCAGGTAGCTCTCGGGAGAGCTGGCCCGGGACTGGGGTGGCTGGTGGAAGCGCAGGCCGCGCGTCAGATCCCCGGATCGCAGTCCGGCGTACTCGAAGGACAGCACCTGCCTCGCATACAGCGCCAGCAGCCAGCGGATGGGGCGCGAGAAGGCTACGTTGCTGCTGTTCCAACGCATGGCTTTATCGAAACGCAAGGAAGCCAGCAGCCCTGGCAGGGCTTCGACCAGCACTTCAGCGGCTGGACGCCCGGCTTCCTGGACGACCGCCACCACGTAACTGCCGCCGTCCATCTGGCGGGTCTGCAGGTCGGCCGGGCTCACTCCTTTGCTACGGGCGAAGCCCTGGGCTGCCTGGGTTGGCTGCCCGGAGGCGTCGAAGGCGCGCCCCGCCGGCGGTCCTTTGAAGACCTGCTCCCGTTCCGGCTGGCGGGGGGCCAGCTCCTGAACCAGGGCCACCAGGCGGCGGGGTGTGCCCAGGATCTTTATTTCGCCGTGCGACAGGCGCAGCTCTTCAAGGAGAGCAGGTAGGCGTGTCTCGAGCTGGCGCAGGGCAGAATCCAGGTCGCCGGCCGGCAGCTCCTCGGTGCCGATCTCGAGCAGCAAAGACTCTGGACCATAGCCCAGGGATGGGGACTCTCGCGCCGTAGCGGGCTCCGGAGCTGCCTGCGGCCCGGCGACCGGGGTGGGAGCACCGTTATCCTCCAGCCAGGGGTATTCCAGGCGCTGGCGCTGCTCGACGTAGGCCTCGGCCACCTGGCGGGCCAGGTCGCGCATGCGTCCAAAGTAGGCCTGCCGCTCAGTGACGCCAATCGCGCCGCGCGAATCCAGCACGTTGAAGGTATGCGAGCAGCGCAGGACGTAATCGTGGGCCGGCAGCACCAGGTTGCTTGCCAGGCAGTCCCTGGCCTCCTGCTCGTACAGGTTGTACATCTGGCGCAGGCGCTCGACGTCGGCCACCTCGAAATAATATTTGCTGTGCTCCTGCTCGGCTTGCAGGTTCACGTCGCCGGCGGTGAGCGTATCGTTCCAACGGATCTCGGTGAAGCCGTGCACGCGCTGCAGGGCGATGGCGATACGGTCCAGGCCGTATGTGATCTCAACCGAGACCGGGTCGCATAATTGCCCGCCGGCCTGCTGGAAATAGGTGTATTGGGTGATCTCCTGCCCGTCCAGCCACACCTCCCAGCCCAGCCCCCAGGCCCCCAGGGCGGGCGACTCCCAGTTGTCTTCTACGAAGCGGATATCGTGCCGGCGCGGGTCGATGCCAATTGCTTCCAGCGAGCGCAGGTAGATCTCCTGGGGATCGCCGGGATCGGGCTTGAGGATGACCTGGAACTGGTAGTGCATCTGCATGCGGTTGGGGTTCTCGCCGTAGCGAGCGTCGTCGGGACGGATGGAGGGCTCGACGTAGGCCACGTTCCATGGCTCGGGGCCGAGCACGCGCAGGAAGGTAGCCGGGTTCATGGTGCCCGCCCCGACCTGGGTATAGTACGGCTGCCAGATCAGGCAACCCTGGTCGGCCCAGAAATGTTGCAAGGCCAGGATGATGGATTGGAAATCAAGTGGGTTGGTCATAAGAGCAGGATAGAGTCCTTTGTCGGTAGGTGAAAATCTGCCAAATTATAATCTTTTAAACCACGAATTTCACGAATTAGCACGAATGGGGTGAGGGAGATGAATTGGAGGATGTGGGGGATATAAGGTTTATAATGGAACATAAGAGGGGATATCTTAATTAGGAGGTAACTTATCAATGAAAACTCAACAAGCGTTGATCCTTTTCGTCACTGCAATACTGGTTCTGATCCTGGCCGCGTGCGGCCCAGTGTCCGTCACCCTGCCAGGCGCCGGTGATGGCGAGACGCCTGTATCACCCGGCCAGCTGCCCGTCGTAGTGCTGGAAGCTCAAAACTGGCTGGCAGACCGGCTCGGCTTGCCTGTAGAACAGGTGGAGGTTGTCAGCTTCGACCAGGTGGAATGGACTGATTCATGCCTTGGCCTGGGCGGGCCGGCAGAAAGCTGTCTGCAAGCGATCACTCCCGGCTACCAGGTAATCCTGATGGTGGGAGGGCAGGAATATGAAGTGCGCACCGACGATAGCGCTACGGCCATCCGCAGCCCGCAGGTTGCCGGCGCGCCTGGAGAGCCAACACCCCTGACAGGCACCCGGTGGACACTGGCCTCCTTTAGCGAGGATGGCGCCGAAACACCAGTGATCGAAGGGACGGATCTCACCTTGGAGTTCCAGGAGGGCGAACAGGCCGTCGGGACCGGCGGCTGCAACCAGTTTGGGGCCCAATATTCCGTGATCGACAGCCGCCTGAATATAGGCGAACTCATAACCACCGAGATTGCCTGCACTGGAGCGGGCATCATGGAACAAGAGCAGCGCTACTACCAGGCCTTGCAGTCAGCCGGCGACTTCGAGATCGTGGACGACCAGCTGCGCATCAACTACGGCGGAGGGCAGGGCGCGCTCATCTTTACCCGGGCCAATTAGGTTTTCGGGATTGATAGGCGTTCTTTTCTCCTCATTGAGAGCCGGGACCCGCTACGCCCCGGCTCGGCTATGCTAAGAACAATAAGGCGACGCCGCCCATGGCGACCAGGGTGCCGAACACCGCGCCCCAATCGAATTTCTCCTTGAACACCAGCCAGCTGACCGGCAGCAGGAATACCGGCGGCAAAGCGATCAGCGTGCTGGCAACGCCCACCTGGGTGCGCTGCAGGGCAAACAGGGACAGAGTCGCCCCCACCACCGGCCCGGTGAAGGCCGCCATCAGCAGCCAGCCCAGTACGTCCGGCCGGGAGCGCACCCTTTGGAAGGTCTCATTGGCCTTTCCCTGCAGGCCGGCCAGGCTCCATAACACGAGCACCGCCGCCAGCATGCGGATGGAATTACCCGCGATGGGTGAAAAATTATCCACCAGGCCCTGCTTGGACAGTACATAGCCCGCCGATTGCCCGGCGGCCGCTCCTAACCCGAACATGGCGCCCCGTAGCGGGCTGAAAGCCGGGTTGGCGACCCCCACGCTGCGCCGCAGGATCACCATGGCTACGCCAGCCAGGGTAACCAGCACACCCAACATCTGCATCCCGGTCAGGATTTCGTCGAAGAAGAGGAAGGCCAGCCCGGCGCTCATCAAAGGGGCCAGGCTCATCATCAACATACCCCGCTGCGGACCGATATACAAGAAGCTCTGGAACAGGAGCACATCGCCCAGGGCGTAGCCGATCGCTCCGGAAAGCGCGAACCACAGCCAGCGCTCTGCACCGGCACCGGTCGGCAATAGGTAACCAGAAAAGACCAGGTTTAAAAGCATCAGAAAGACCAGCGCGAACAGGACCCGCACGCGGTTGACGACGATCGAGCCCACCTGTTGCGTGGCTTTCGTAAAAAGGACCGAAGTCCCGCTCCAGGCAATGGAAGTCAGCAAGCCAGCCAGCTCGCCTAAATAAGCCATTCTCTCTCCTCAGTTGGTTTACGGTTTCGCCGTTCACCGTCCAGTGTCCACTGTTCACTCTCCCCCATCCCGGTGGATTATACCAGCGGCACTAATACTCAGAAATCCCTATTGACTCGCCTAAAAAAAATTGCTACAATGATT
Source organism: uncultured Anaerolineaceae bacterium (assembly GCA_964486825.1). Lineage (GTDB taxonomy): Bacteria > Chloroflexota > Anaerolineae > Anaerolineales > UBA4823 > CAZAQS01. The sequence continues at coordinate 4,146 of CAZAQS010000172.1, forward strand.
GTGAACGTTCTCGGGAACGATATCAGGAACGTTCACAATACAAATACCCTTATCTTTACAAAATAGAAAATACAAAGGAATGCATGAACGGAAAGAAGCAAGTGCCCATTCGGGAAGTCGCCAGGGAAGCCGGTGTTTCCATCCAGACAGTTTCGCGCGTTACCAATAACCACCCAGATGTAGCAACCGAAACCCGCAAGCGCGTTCTCGAAGTCGTCGAGCGCCTTGGTTACCAACCCAGTCGCATTGCCCGTGCCATGCGCGGTTACAGCCACACAATCGGCGTGATCGGCTATGGGTTGGAATACTTTGGCACCTCCCGCACTTTATCGGGGATCGAACTACGTGCCAGCGAGTTGAGCTTCACCCTCACCCTAAACCTCATTCGCCAGCCGGAAATCATTGGTGCAGAACAAATCCTCAGCGAAATGCTATCACGCCATGTCGATGGCATTATCTGGGCCATCCCCGAGATCGGTGACAACATACGGCAGATCAGCGAGCAAGCGCCAAATCTACCCGTACCGATCATCTTTACCGATGCGGAGCCCCGCCCCACCATCCACGTTGTGGAGAACGACAACCTGGCGGGCGGAAAATTAGCCGTACAGCATCTTGTCTCGCAGGGCTATGGCGCCATTGGCTTGATCAGCGGGCCCCTAAATTGGCGTTCCGCCCGGCAGCGGCGCCAGGGTTGGGCCGAAGTTCTGGCTTCCGCCGGGCTGCCAGCGGACGATTCGCTGGTGATGGAAGGCGATTGGACTGCCGCCAGCGGCGCACTCGGTTTGCAGCGGCTGCTGGCACAACGACCGGATATCGACGCCTTGTTCGTCTGCAATGACCAGATGGCCCTGGGCGCCATCCAGACTACCCGGCAAATGGGGCTACGCGTACCTGAAGACCTGGCAATAATCGGTTATGACGATATCCCTGAATCCGGTTTCTTCTGCCCACCGCTTTCCTCCATACGCCAACCAATGTTAGAAATGAGCCACATGGCTGTCGATGAGCTCGTAAATCTGATCGAGTGCCAGCGGGCAGATATAGAAGTCAAGCCCCGGGACATCACCATCCAGCCGGAGCTGGTAATAAGGGAAAGCTCAGCCGCCAGAAATCCAAGGCCTCAGGTGGAGGTGGAATGGTAGTTATCTTACACAGGAACCCGTTTCAAACCACTAAAACCCCGTCTGGTTCCGCAGATCCCAAAGAAAAAGGGAAATGTTGTCTGAGTTTGACAGGCCCTGGCAACATTTCCCGGCAGCACATCGCCTGATTCTGCCTTTCGGGCTGAAGAAGGGCGATTGCTATGTTGAAGGATTATATCATCAACTGGGATGCGAAAAGGCCGGAGCGTAAAAAGCTGATCTATAGAAGGAGGTGAAGGTCTACCTGTTCTAGTTCTCAATCTGATCTGGCCGCCTGGCCAGGACGATCTATTCAACTGTTCGCGAATGAGAATCAGGAGAAGAATCCATGAAAGGCAAATTGCATCCCAAGCCATTCTTATTGCTAAGCCTGTCCGTTATCCTGGTGCTGAGCGCCTGTACACCCACTGCGCCGGTAGTCCCCCCGACTTCGGTTCCGGCGGAGCCACAAATTGTGGAAGTGACCAAAATTGTCGCCGGGACTCCGGAAATCCAGCACGTGATCGTGACCCCTACACCCGAGCCGGAAGCTCCTAAGCCAAAGGGTGAAATCCTGGTATGGGGCTGGCCCGCTGCAGACCAGGCATTTGCAGCTATAATGGAAGGCTTTAACAAAGAATATCCCGACATCGAGGTCTCTGTTGAAATGATCCCCGGCATGGCTGGAGGAACACGAGACGCCCTGGCAGCCGCTCTGGCTGCCGGCAGCGGGGCGCCAGATATCTCGATGATCGAGATTAACGATATCGGTCGTTTTGTCATGCAGGGAGGGCTTGTCGATCTAAAACAACCACCTTATAACGCCGGGAAATATGAAAATGACTTCGTGCCTTATAAGTGGCAGCAAGGATTAACCCTCGATGGAAAACTGCTGGCATTTCCCTGGGATATCGGACCCGCGGGTCTTTTCTACCGGCGCGACATTTTTGAGGCTGCCGGATTACCAAGCCAGCCAGAAGAAGTCGCTGAACTATTGAGCACCTGGCAGGGTTACCTGGACACCGGAGAAAAAGTCAACGACCCAGACAACAATATCTTCTGGACGGACAATATCTCCAACATCCCTTATATTTACTTCGCTCACAAGAATTTCTTTGACGAGGACTTGAACATTGCCTTCAACAACCCGCGCACGCTTGAGATGTTTGAGTACGCGCTCGAAGGCCGGCGGGCAAACCTGGATGCCAGGGTCCCACCCTGGACCCAGGAGTGGTACACCGCCCTGGGAAGTGGGCAAATTGCCACCACCATCGCTGGGAGCTGGTTCGGGGGTTTCCTGAAATCCTGGATCGATCCAGAAGGATTGGGCAACTGGGGTGTGGTTCCAATTCCCGAAGACCCGCTCCAAAACTGGGGTGGTTCCTTCCTTGCGATCACCGAACAAAGCCAGAATAAAGAGGCTGCCTGGGCGTTCATAGAATATGCCATGGCCAATGCGGATGCCCAGAATCGTATGTTCATCTCGGTGGACTACTTCCCTGCTTATCTGCCTGCCTGGGAAAACCCACTTTATGAAGAGGGTGATCCTTACTTCGCCGGTCAGAAGACCCGCATGATGTGGGTTAATATTGCCAGCTCGGAAGGTAATGTATTCACAACGCCGCTTGATTCGGCAGCAGAAGGAGCATTCAATGCCGAAGTCGGCAAAATGCTCGACCAGGACCTGGATCCTGAGCTTACCCTGGAGAACGCCGTCAAGGCGGTGGAGGATGCGATCGCAAAGGATAAAGAGACTTTGCTTTCCAAAATGAACCAGTAAGCTCGCATGCCACAGTCCCCGGCTTGCCGGGCAAGCCGGGGACTGTATAGTCAGGAAAGGTGGAAGCGTTGATCCGGACCGTTCGAATTCGCCCCCTAAATATCGCCTTTACTCTCCCCTTGCGAGATATCCGTAAGAACTGGGCCGCTTACTTGTTTATCTCTCCGTTCTACCTTCTTTTCGCGATCTTTGGGTTATTCCCTATCCTGTTTTCATTCTACTTGAGCTTTACAAGCTGGACAGGTTACGGACCGATCGTTTTTCGAGGATTTAAGAATTACATCGAGCTGTTCCGAGACGTATTATTTTTGAAATCACTCTCCAACACGCTCATTATATGGGTTGCAGCCCACATCCCCATGCTGCTGATAGCGCTTATCCTGGCATTCATTCTCGATTCAGGCATGGTTCGCTTCCCAAACTTTTTTAAGACCATCTACTTTACCCCAATGGTCACATCGACCGTGGCAGTGGCATTCGTTTTCATGACCCTGTACGGTGAACGCTTTGGCCTGATCAATTATGTTCTTAAGACAATTGGCCTCCCGGCGATCAATTGGTGGGGTGGTACTGGCTTCTGGATCAAGCCAGCCATCATCCTGCTTTTCATCTGGCGTTGGACCGGTTGGAATATGGTCATTTATTTAGCTGGCCTGCAAGGGATCGATTCAGAGCTGTACGATGCTGCCAGGGTGGATGGCGCCAGCTACCCGCAGCTATTACGCTATATCGTCCTCCCCTTGCTCAAGCCCGTGATTCTGTTCTCGTTGATCCTGTCATTTATAGGCGGCATAACCATATTCGATGAACCTTACCTGCTGACGTGGATGCGCACTTTAGGGGGTACCAATTATGCCGGCCTGACCTTATCCTACTATCTCTACCATGAAGGCTTTACGCGTGGGCACCTTGGATATGCATCGGCATTGGCCTATGTGATCTGCTTTATCATTATTGCCCTTTCAGCTATTAATATGAAATTTTTTAGTACGAGATCAGGCGAATGATCTCGTTCGTGAAGAGGTGAGGCAATGAGCACAGTTCCAACTAGCTATAAGCCAAAATTCAACTTGAAGCGCTTCTTTACCAAAACAGTCCTGTATACAGTATTGATCATTGGTGGTTTATTGTCCGCCTTTCCATTCTACTGGATGCTGATACTGGCTAGCCATACCATGAAATCCATTATCCAATACCCGCCGCCGTTCTTACCTGGAAGCAATCTCATGATCAATTACGCCAACATGCTCAAGGTAATTCCTTTCTGGCGGAATTTTCTTAATAGCATGCTCGTTGCTTCGTCAACCACCGCCCTTACGCTCCTGTTCTGTTCGATGGGAGGCTATGCTTTTGCCATGCACCGTTTTCCCGGCAAACGGTTTTTGTTTGGGTTGATGTTGGGTACCATGATGGTACCTTCGCTGGTTATGCTTATTCCCTGGTTCATCATCATTAGCCGCCTGGAATGGGTCAACAACCTCAAGGCTCTGATTATCCCCGGAGCAGTTTCCGCCTTCGGGATCTTCTGGATGCGGCAGTATATCTCTGCCAACATCAACTCCGAGCTTCTGGATGCTGCCCGGGTGGACGGCTGTTCTGAGGTGATGATCTTTTTCCGGGTAGTCGCTCCGTTATTAAAACCCGCTTACGGAGCGCTGGGGATCATGACCTTTATGAGCAGTTGGAACGCTTTCTTCTACCCTTTACTGGTGTTGAAAAAGGCCGACTCCGCTACCTTACCATTAGCATTACAAATCTTGCGCGGCGATCCCTACCGGGGCGGCGACTACGGCGTGCTGATGTTCGGAACGGCCTTGGCGATGCTCCCCATCTTGCTCGCCTTTTGGGCTGCCTCTCGCCAGTTTATCTCAGGATTGACTGCTGGCGCAATAAAAGGTTAATCATATGTTTTTTTTCGGCGTTGATTACTACCCTGAGCACTGGCCAGAAGAACGCTGGAGCAAAGATGCCCTTCTGATGGCTGAGGCCGGTTTCAACGTGGTCCGCTTGGGCGAGTTTGCCTGGGCCAGGTTAGAACCAAGTGAAAACTGCTTTGATTTTGACTGGCTTGATCGGGCTATTATCGAGTTGTCTGAACGTGGCATGCGCGTGGTGCTTGGCACACCAACGGCCTCAGCGCCGCCCTGGGTTATGGAAAGCGCCCCCGGTCTTTTCCGGGTTCGTGACGATGGCCAGCAAGTAACATATGGCAACCGGCGCTCATACTGCCCCAATCACCCGGTTTACCGGGAGCACGCCTGCCGCATCGTCACCGCAATGGCGGACCATTATCGTGATCATCCGGCAGTAATCGGCTGGCAGATCGACAACGAGTTTGGCGAACGCTGCTACTGTCCTCTATGTTTGGATCATTTCAGGGCCTGGCTTCAAAACCGCTACGGATCCCTTGACCGGCTGAACGCCGCCTGGGGCACTGTCTTTTGGAGCCATATCTATACAAGCTGGAACCAAATACCCGTCCCGGTCCAGGCGGGCGGTTCACCCAACCCTGGATTGGCGCTCGACTTCTCCCGCTTCAGCTCAGATTCCTACGCTGACTTTCAAGCCGCTCAGGCGCGCATCCTTCGAAAAACCTGCCCCCGTCATTTCCTCACCCACAACTTCATGGGCTTTGGATACGATCAGGTGAACGCCTACAACCTGGCTCGCGACCTGGACCTGGTCTCATGGGACAATTATCCACGCTCACAGTGGACCGGCAGCCTGGTTGAAGAATTGGATCCACTCGATCAAGCACTCAACCACGCTACTATGCGCGGCTTGAAGCGCCAGAACTTCTGGGTCATCGAGCAGCAAGCAGGTCCGGCGGGTTGGGAGAAGATCGGCCCCTCTCCACGCCCTGGCGAGCTTCGTCTATGGGCTTACCAGTCAATTGCCCATGGTGCAGATGGCATTTTATTCTTCCGTTGGCGTACGTCGCGCTTCGGAACGGAACAATTTTGGCATGGCCTGCTGAATCACGATGGCTTCCCCGGTCGTCGTTATCAGGAGGTCGCTTGCATGGGCCGGGAGCTCCGGCAAATCGGCGAGCTCATCAGTGGTTCTGCT
>CAZAQS010000173.1:0-10116 GCA_964486825.1 uncultured Anaerolineaceae bacterium
GTGACTATTCGATTGTAGCTGTATTGTACGCCTGGTCTCAGCCAGCGTCAAGCCTGTGAGTGCCCTTTAAGAAGTGGTCGCAATAAAGCGTGCGCTTAGGTAAGCGTTTCGTTTAAAATGCGGCTGCAAAACTCCCGATCACCATGGATAGGATGATCAGGACTCCGATAACGATAGCGATGATTTGTTTGATGCGAACCTGGCGTTGTTCTCGCCGGGATGGCTTCTTCTTTTTCTGTGCCATAATTCAATCCTCTTTCTTAAGAGTGGCAAACGGCTGAGATTATTTTGAATTAAACGCAGACATAAACAGTCGTTTGCTCGAGCGATTGGCCGTTTTGGACTTGATTTTTTGTAAAATTATTTTCGGCCAATTGCAGTGGCAAACCGCTGAAAGTATTTTGAATAAAACTCAGGCATAAACAGCGGTTTGCTTGAGTGATTGGCCGTTTGGTTATTGATGTTTTGTTAAATTATTTCGGCCAATCACCAGTATACCTCAGGTTAAATTTTTTATTCAAGCTGGGCTTTGATCGCCTCAGCAACTTTACGCGGTAGACCGGGCACGGCTTGCAGTTCCTCGATCGAGGCGGCTTCTATATTTTTCACAGACCCAAAATGGGTCAGAAGTTGCTTCCGGCGAGTGGGACCTACTCCCGGGATGCTGTCCAGGCGTGAAGCCACCCCGGCTTTGTCTCTCCGCTTACGGTGAGAGGTGATGGCGAAGCGGTGGGCTTCGTCGCGCACCCTCTGGATCATGTACAGGCCCTGGGAATGGCGCGGTAGAATCACCGGGTAAGGCCTCTCGGGCAGGTAGATCTCCTCATGTTGCTTGGCCAGGGACGCTACCGGCACCTGGTCTCGCAAGGCAAAGCGCTCCAGCACTTCGACTGCCCGGCTGAGCTGGCCTTTCCCGCCATCTACCAGCAGCAGGTCTGGCAGCAGTGCGAAGGCCGGATCGGGTTTCTTGCCAGGAACCTCTTGTGCCTCTTTTGCGGACAACCAGCGGTTGAAGCGGCGCAGTAAGATCTCCTCCATGCTGGCAAAGTCATCCGGGCCAGTTACGCTGCGAATATTGAAGCGGCGGTAAAGCTTTTTGCTCGGGGTACCCTGCTCGAAAACCACCATGCTGCCCACTGCGGCTGTCCCCTGGGTGTTGGAGATATCGTAACATTCGATCCGGTTGGGCGGGCTCTCCAGACCTAATGCTTCCTGGAGCTCTATCAGAGCCTGGGTCTGGCGGTGCCGGTCGGCCTGCCATTGCGCCTTGAGGGAGGCCAGCGTATCGGCGGCGTTCTCGGCGGCCATTTGGATCAGCTCTTCGTGAGGCCCGTGCTTTGGCACTTTCATCTCGACGGCGTTGCCGCGCCGGCTGCTGAGCCATTGCTTGATGATATGGGCTTCTTCAACTTCGTGGGGCAGGAGTAGCTGCGGCGGCACGAGGGGCGTCTGGTCGTAAAACTGCTTGATGAACTCCGCCATTACATTGGCATCCGGGATGTCGTGGGTGCCTTCCATCAGGAAGTAATCCCGCCCAATTAGCTTACCGCCGCGGATGAAGAAGACCTGCATACAGGCCTCGCCGTCCGAGCGCGCCATGGCGATGACGTCGGAATCGATATATTCGGTGGAGATGACTTTCTGGCGCTCGACAACTTTATCGATGGCCACGATCTGGTCGCGGATTCCGGCAGCTCGCTCAAACTCCAGCTCTTCTGCAGCCCGCTGCATGTCCAGTTGCAAGCGTCGTACGATCGGCTCGGTACGACCCTCCAGGAACTGGCATAAGTCGGCGATCATTTGGCGGTAGCCGGCCTGGTCGATAGCTCCAATGCACGGAGCGCTGCACAGCTTGATATCGTAATACAGGCAGGCGCGCTCATCCTGCCCGGTGATGACCCGGTCGCAGGTCAGGTAAGGGAAAATGCGCCTCAATAAGTCCAGCGTTTGGTGGACGGCCCACACGCTGGTATACGGACCATAATAGCGAGAGCCATCCTCCACCATCTGGCGGGTCACCGTCACTTTGGGAAAGGGATCGGCCCAGTGTACTTTGATATAGGGGTAGCGCTTATCATCCTTTAGTCGCACGTTATAGTGCGGCCTGTGTTTCTTGATCAGCGTCATTTCGAGGATCAAGGCTTCCAGTTCTGAGCCAACGACGATCCAGTCAATGTCCCGGATATTTTTTATCAGGTGGCGGGTTTTTAAGTCCGGGAAGGAGCCGTGCAGCTTATTGTTATGGAAATATGAGCGCACACGGTTGCGCAAGTTGTTGGCCTTACCCACATAGATAACCTGCCCGGATTCATCTTTCATCAGGTAGCAGCCGGGCTTGGTAGGTACGTTTTCCAGAACGGATTTCAGGCGGTCACTTAATTCCATCGCACAATTATTCTAACATGAGTGCCCAATCCTTATTACATAATTCTCGCCTCGACCTATAACAGATGCATATTATCCTAAGTTCTATCCTGTTATATCCTTGAGACTCGATATAATTGCAGCATGGCTAGTGTCCCTGGTGAGTCTTTGGAAGAGGTCTTGGGGGGGCTTCTCGTCAGGCGCGGAATACGCCTGGCTGTGGCTGAATCTTGTACGGGAGGCTTGATCTCCCACCGCATCACGAACGTACCCGGATCATCAGAATACTATCTGGGGGGCGTAATAGCCTACGCTTACCAGGTCAAGGAGAGCCTGCTGGGTGTGCGGGTGGAGAGCCTGGATCGTTTTGGGGCGGTCAGCCAGGAGGTGGCGATCGAGATGGCGCGCGGCGTGCGCATCCACTTGGGGGCTGAAATAGGCGTTTCCGTTACTGGTATTGCCGGCCCAGGAGGCGGGAGCCCTGATAAACCGGTGGGCCTGACATGGATTGGCTTCAGTACCCAGGATAGGGAGCAAGCCTGGCAATACATATGGCAGGGTGACAGATTTAAGGTGAAGCTACAATCCGCCGAGGCCGTCCTGCGAATACTGGTAGAGTATTTACGAGGACTGGATGATGGACCTGGATCTGATTGAAGTAATTGCTCGTTTTGACCTGGATGGAAAAGTAACCCCGCTGCGCTTTACCTGGAAGGGGCAGGATTACGTGGTAGAGGGCGCCGGACGCCGTTGGCAGGCAGAAGATGGCCTTCACATCCTGGTGATGGCAGCAGGCGAGCGGGTCTTCGAGCTAATTTTCGATCCCCGGGTTGGACGCTGGTTAATCAAGCCGGTTGGCTCCGGTTTGGGCCTGGCCTGATCTATCCTCCCGCCTTCGACGAACACGCTCAAGTTGGGCAGTTCAGGGCGAGAAATGGCAAAAATCTGCTCTCCGTGCACAGAAGCTCTAGAGAGATGGAAGAAATGTTAGCTACCGCATATGAGAAGGACAGGGAGAGCTTTTGGCAGGAAATCGATGCTGAGTTGAGAGCCAGGTTGCGATAACCACGTATATTTCATCCTATATATGGGGGGGATTTTGAATGGAAATGCCACATATGGGTCTTGCAATGCAAGGTCTTTTCCTGTATTCTATATATAAGTTAACAAATATTGCCCGATTAATAGTAATTTTAGTGGGAAATCAGGAAACAAATATTTATCACCCTTTATAGAAATACCTTTCATAGGATGAGCCTATGGTTTGATTGGATTAGCTAACCTGTTCCTTGATCATGCAGGCCTATTTCCTGTTAATTCTTCTACAAACGACATCGCTAACGAAAGGAGACCTGAAATGAAGTACTTAATTTCCATTATCCTGGCTGTCCTGATCCTGATCCCACCCCTGCAGGCGATCACAGGCTCCACCGCAGAAGCCGCCACAATACCTACGATCTCCATCTCCAGTGTTGTGGCGGACCAATCCGTCACCATCCGTACGCATAACTACCCCGCCAACCGGACCTTTACCGTGCGAATGGATGTGAGGGGCAACCGGGCGATCGGCGGGACGGTTGTGGGCACATTAGAATCGGGTAGCGGGGGTACCCTTACGGCGACATTTAATATCCCGCAGAGTCTGCGAGGTACCAGCCAGATTGCCATCCGCCTGGATTCCACCACCGGAGGCTTTTTCTCCTACAACTGGTTCGTCAATACCACCAGTGCAGCGACGCCTGCCCCAGGGACACCTGCTCCTACTCCAATTACAGGCATCCCGACCTTCTCGATTCAAAGTGTGGTAGGAGACCAGTCTGTCACAGTGCTCACCAGGAACTTCCCGGCCAATCGCACCTTTACGGTTCGTATGGGCGCCATCGGTACCCGTGGGATTGGCGGTACGGTCGTCGGAACACTCGAGTCCGGAACAGGCGGCGCTTTAACGGCAAGTTTCAACATCCCAGAGGGTTTGCGGTCATCTCGCCGAATTGCCATCCGGATGGATAGCACCACAGGTGGCTTCTTCGCTTTTAACTGGTTCCACAACACTACAGTTGGCGCTCCCGGAACACCTGCACCCACCCCCGCTCCCGGTACCCCAACCCCCAGGTTTACAGGCATTCCGACTTTCCGCATTCAAAGCGTCATACAGGGAACTTCCGTCACAATCTTAACGAATAATTTTCCCTCTAACCAGACTTTCACCGCTCGTATGGATGTGAGAGGCAACCGCGCCATAGGCGGTACAGTGGTTGGCACGCTCGAGTCCGGGGCAGGAGGCGCATTGACCGCAACCTTCAATATCCCCGAGAGCTTGCGCAACACTCGCCAGATCGCCATCCGCCTGGACAGCCCGGCCGGCTTCTTCGCTTATAACTGGTTCCATAACAAGACCACGCCATAAGAAGAAGCTTTATAGAAGAAAAAGGATAAATTAGGGTACTGGGTGTACAATGCGGCGTAACCGCGGGTTGCACCCTGTTTCAAGTTATATTCGCGCCAGGGTTTGCCCCTCTTCGCCAAACAGCTCAAATCCTACCTGTGGTAGTTCGCTATCGTTGAAATCGACTCGCACGACACCAAAATTATTTTCTGCAATGGTGAAATACTTTTGTTGGTTTCGGACCGGCCCGCCGCGTAAGGGCCTATAGGTGTACCGAGACCACCAGTTGGCGCGTTGCTGAAATGGAGAAGAGCATAGCTCCCACACAGGGAGAGCCCGACTGTGTGGTCCGTATAATTCGGCGCGGATGGCATGTGCGGAGTGCATATCCCCACACAGGATATAAACTCCTTCGATTCCTTTGGCTGCCAGGAAGTTCAACAAGCGGTTACGTTCTTGTGGAAATCCGGGCCAGCGGTCGCCGGTGACATCGAAAGCCATCCGGAACAGCACTGCTCCTGAAGACACCAGGAATTTCAACGGGTAGTCTTCTTTCACTTCCAGGAGCCATTTTTCCAGAGCCCTCCACTGCCCCTCGCCCAGGATGGAGCGGGCGCCTCTGGCTTTTACGCGCATTGTGCGCGTATCCAGTACAAAAAATGCCGCTGCTCCGAACGTGAAAGTATATGCCAGCGAACCTTGATCACCGGGCTCCAGTGCATATTGTCCGCTTTCTTCAAGACGCGGAGGCAGCTCGAAATGGGGGGCGTGCATACCCTGGTGTTCCCAATAAGCCTGCAAGGCATCCTGCACACGTTGGTTGGGGATCTGCCATTCGAAAGGGGCGCGCCGTTTTATAAAGCGCCATACCCGGTTCCAGATAGGGATCTGGGCCTTCGTCCGCTCTCTATCCACCCAGGTCCAGTCATCGTCCACTTCATGATCGTCGAGGATCATAAAAGCAGGCAAGTTCCGCAGCAGCTGGCGGAAAGGTGTACTGGACCAGATATGCTGGTAGACAGCCCGGTACTCCTGCAAGTTGCAGGCCACGGAGCCTAAGCCGTTATATCGATAATCGTCCGCATAGATTTGGTCGCCGGTTAAAAGGATAAAGCGCAGATCCTCCTGCAGCCGGCGTTGCTCTATCCTGTCGAAGATTACCCCGCGACTGTCTTCTATAGGTAGGAAACAGGAACCAAACGCAAAGTTGAAGGGACGCGGCTGGCCAGGCAAGGGAAAAGTAGTAAACTGTGGGTAAGGTTTGCCAGATGGGCCAGGCGGCTCGCTGCTCAGGGTTAGAGCATAATGGTAGCGGGTGTCCGGGAACAAGCCTGAGACAGGCGCTGTTCCGGCAAAACCATCCTCTGCTGAAAGCGGTAGCGAATGTCCTGCCAGGCGAGCATCGCTCAGGTCAGATTGCTGGCCTAGCCAGGCGTGCAAAATACCGCTGCCCTCTGCTCTCCCCCATAAATTTGCCCGGCGATGGGATAAGCCTCCCACAATCGGACCCAAAAGCAAGTCAGACATCGGCTTCCTTGACACCCAGCGCGTCAGGTGGCACGTCCAGATTTTCGAAGTTGGCGAAGCTCAGATCATGGAAGGTAAAAGCGAGTGCAACCCGCACCTGGTCAAAGAGCACCAGGTAGCTGTCTAAAATGCGCTCCTCCCAATTCAAACCCAAGCGGTTGGCCATGAGCTGGATACTCTTGCCATCAGGCCCCTCGATCTCGGCAAAATTGCCGTACGGCATCTCGTCCAGGGTGACCAGTACATCGTCGATTGAATAGGTGGTGCGGTACTTTTCGTACATAACTGCCAACTGGTACCCCAACGCTTCGAGGAAGGCCTTGGCTGTATCGAAGTCTCCAACCGTAAACTCTAGCTCTTCTCTCATGCGCACGCCATCTTGCACCCGCCCAGGGCCCTTGTAGGTGAGGCGGCTGTTCCTGTCCTTCCTAAGTCGCAGGACCCGGAATGTGCGTCCAAGCTCCTCATCCGGCGTGTCGAATCTCAGGTTGACCTCGTGCACACGCTCCTGCACGCAGCGAGCCTGCTCGGACTCTAATTTTGCCTTCAGTGCAGGCAGGTCCCTCAGGTAAAACTTCACCTCCAGCTCTTTATCCTTCAATGCCACGTTGTACTCCTTTTTAGTCTTAACAGAGCTCTAGACCACCGAGAGCAGGATCTGTTTTTGCTCTACGTTGTCACCGGGTTTTACCCGAATGCGTGCGATCATGCCCTGTCGGGGAGATTTTAATTCATTCTGCATCTTCATCGATTCCAAGATCAGCAGGACATCGCCCTTCTCAACTGGTTGTCCTTCTTTAACATGCAAGGTCACGATCATTCCGGGCATTGGGGAGCGCAACTGGAATTCCCCCGTATCGGTATGCCTGGCGCCCAAAGTTGTGCGCAACCTGCGCTCACGCTCGTCCTCTACCCGCACCGGGTAAAGCCGTCCCTGCAGCAGGACCTGCCATTCCTCTTCGGACGGATAAACATGGGCCTCAAAGGATTGCCCATCCAACAGCAAGGAGTAAACGGGCTGCCCGCTGACGGCCTCAAAATCCATTTCGTATATGGTCCCATCCACAGAGACATGGTTGTCGTCGATGATCTCGACCAGGTATTCTCGTTCATTGATCGTGGCAATATATTTCATAGAGGCATCCCTTTCCGGGTATCGGCCGTCAGCGCTGCAGCCTTTCCCAGCGGCTCAACCATTTCCAGTTGCTGGTATCGCGTTCGCCGCGTTGGATGATATGGGCAGCGCGCTGCGTTTCTTCGTGGGCTACCAGGGTTGCTACAATGGCTGCAATTTCCGGTTGATTGTTCTTGCTTCCCTCGGCAGTTTCCATAGAAAAGCGTTCCTCCACAAAGCGGGTATCGTACTGCCCCCCCATGAAGCGGTGCGAGTCCATCAAGGTTTGGTGGAATGGGATATTCGAGCGCACACCGATGATCTTGTATTCTTCCAGCGCCCGGCGCATGCGCAAGATCGCCTCAGCGCGTGTCTCTCCCCAGACGATCAATTTAGAGATCATTGAATCATAGTAAGGCGAGATCTCGAAGCCGATGTATACGCCGGTATCCACTCGGATGCCCGGCCCGGTCGGCAAGAGCGTATGCGTGATGACACCGGTAGAAGGCAGGAAGCTGTTATACGGATCTTCTGCGTTGATGCGGCATTCGATAGCCCAACCTTTCATTTGGATGTCCGCCTGAGCATAGCGTAGCTGGCGGCCGCGCGCGATACGGATCTGTTCCTTGACGATATCGACCCCGGTGACCATCTCTGTGACCGGGTGCTCTACCTGAAGGCGGGTGTTCATCTCCATAAAGTAGAAGTTCTTGTCCTTATCCACCAGCAGCTCGATCGTGCCTGCATTGACATAAGCCACCGACTGGGCCGCGCGCACCGCAACCATTCCCATCTTTTGGCGGAATTCTTCATCCTCTGCGACAAAGGGGGAGGGCGCTTCTTCCAGTAGCTTCTGGTGGCGCCTCTGGATGGAACATTCCCTCTCTCCCAGGTGGATCACGTTACCCTGGTTGTCAGCCAGCACCTGGATTTCGATATGCCGGGCTCCTTCGAGCAGTTTTTCCAGGTAGACGTTCCCATCTCCGAAGGAGGCTTCCGCCTCACGCCGCGCAGCAGCCAGCAGGCTTGGCATTTCTTCCAGGTCCCGCACCTCTCGCATACCTTTACCCCCACCCCCGGCTGTAGCCTTGATCAGCAAGGGCAGTCCGATCTGCGGAGCGATCTGCAGCAGTTCGTCATCCTTAAGTGCGCCTTCACCTTCCGTGCCCGGTACAACCGTGACGCCTGCTTTTGCAACCGTAGTGCGGGCGACGGCTTTATCGCCCATGGCAGCGATAGATGAAGGCTTCGGTCCTACGAAGGCTATACCCGCATCCAGGCAGGCCTCGGCGAAGTCTGCCCGCTCTGCCAGGAAGCCATACCCTGGATGGATGGCCTTAGCACCGCTTTTGCGGGCGATATTCAGGATCTTATCACCGCGCAGGTAGGATTCGCGTGATGGGGCTGGCCCAAGTTCATAAGCCTCATCGGCGTAGCGGACATGCAGCGAATGCCGGTCAACCTCTGAATAAACTGCTACCGTGCGTAAGCCCAGCTCCCGGCAGGCCCGGATGATGCGCACAGCGATCTCGCCACGATTTGCAACCAGGATTTTGTCGAACATAAAAGCTCCTATTCTACTTTTGTTTCGCGTGTTTCAATTATGTCTCGCCAATTAGCTCAGGCGCCAAGAACTCCAGCAGGCGCGGGTTGAAAACTTCTGGAATGTCACGCGGAAGCATATGCCCGGCTTCAGGAACCAGCCATAATTCTGCACCTGGGATGGAGCTGGCCAGATTGCGTGCGTGTTGGGGAGTGGCGTGTTCGTCCTCCAGTCCCTGTACGACCAGCACGGGGCAGTGGATGTCTCCTAGCAAAGGGCGCATGTCCCAGCCCAGGTTGGTTTCCTTTACCCATCCGCCGTACCAGTTCTGGAAGACCTGCTCGGCTTTCTCACCATGCGCCCGGCGCATGCCTTCCTGGAATTTGGCTTCCTTATCGTAAGCCTTGCGTAACTCCTGGATGCCCGGCATCATTTTAGGTTCAATATAGATATGCGCTGCGACAACCATCATCCGCCTTACCATGTGCGAGTGTTTTCCGGCAAAGTACAGAGCGATTGTACCGCCATCACTGTGCCCCACCAGACTGGCGCTTTGAATTCCCAGGGCTTGTATCAGGCTTAACAGATCTTGCAGGTCCTCCTCAAAGTATGGCAGCGAGAGCTGGGGCCGGCTTTCTGACTGCCCGTATCCCCAGCGATCGTATGCCAGGACCCGAAAGCCTACCTCCGCCAGGGCTGGAATTTGCTCTTCCCAAGCGCCCATCATTCCCAACCCATGATGGAGTAAAATCACCACGGGACCAGAGACCGGACCGTGAAGCTCATAGTAGATGGAGCGCCCATTAAGGTTGGTCTTCATACGCTTGAATTGATTTTCCAGCAGGCTGTCAACTGAAGGGATCCGGCTCAGCTTGTACTCTTGCATGCCGGCTACCTTTCTTTATAACGGGATACAGCCGTGCTTCTTGGGCGGGTTGCTATCACGTTTGTTCGAAAGCATCTCCAGCGCGTTGATCAGCCGCTGGCGAGTCTCACGTGGCTCGATCACATCATCAATATAGCCGCGCGAGGCCGCCACATAAGGGTTGGCAAATTTTTCCCGGTATTCCTCCACCAGTTCAGCCTTCCTTTTTGCCGGATCCTTCGTTTGTGCCAGCTCTTTCCGATGGATGATATTCACAGCTCCATCCGGACCCATAACGGCGATCTCGGCGCTGGGCC
>CAZAQS010000174.1:0-10101 GCA_964486825.1 uncultured Anaerolineaceae bacterium
TTTACTGTATGTACAGACGGACTAAATGTTATATTTTTCACCGTGTATATCAAAGAAATTAGAGATACAAGAGATATGCCTAAAGAATGACCACAGTTTCCAGAGCGGGAAAAAAAGAATAAGAAGTAGAGATCTTTTGTGGATACAAGAAAATTACGAAATATTCTGGAAGGCAGCCAGCGAAGCATTTACCGATCAAGGACGCGGAGCACTCTATGTTGACACCACAAAGCGTCCTACCGGCAAAGGCAATCCTTTCGCCTACTTCCCCCAAAAGACGGTTGAGGAGCTTGAGGATAAAGACGTAATGCGGATGGTCAAAAATTACGATCCTCATACAGAAATGGTGATTGTGCTTATTAAATCTCAAGAAAGAACAAGCGCCTACCAGATCCAACTCCAGAAAAAATCATAACTTCGGACAAAATAGGTAATGTTTACATTGGGTTTCTAAACATTACGTGATTGCGATGCAAATAAATCCTGTAGAGCTTCTTTTGAGTCATTATCAACGACAGCCAATACTTCATCTCCAACTTCAAATATCATGTTGCCACGGGGTATGATTACCGCTCCTTTTCGAATCACGGCAGCAATTACGCAGGTTTCCGGGAGGGTGAGATCCTTCAACGGGACGCCCAACGCTTTCGAACCGGGCGGCAGCTTTTCTTCTACCAAAGAGTAGAGCCCACGACGTAGCTTAAGCAGGGTCATCATATCCCCCATCGACATTTCTTCGACAATCAGTCCGGCCAGGATATCCGTTTGATTCAAGCTTACGTCGACCCCCATCTCGGGCGTGAACAGCCAAACGTTCCGGGGATTGTTGACCCGTGCTATCGTACGGGGCACGTTAAATTCGAACCGGGCCAGAGTTGTTATCACCAAATTCGCTTCGTCTTCCCCGGTTACCGCAGCCAGCACTTGAGCCGATAAAATACCGCCCGCTTCCAGGATACTGGGCGAGCTGCCATCCCCGGTTATCACGCTCTCGGCAGGCAATTCAGTACGCAACCGCTCGGCCGTCTCAGGCCGGCATTCGATCAAGCTTACCCTGTGGCCTTCATCGAGCAATCGGCGGGCCAGTTGCGCTCCGGTCTTTCCACCACCTACGATCAGTACATTCATGCCGCACGCCCTTCGTTTAGCCCCAAAAAGTCCTTGACACGTTCCATGGCGGAGGCAAGCACCACTAGGTGCAGCAGATCGTCGCTTTGAAACTCCGTTCCTCCCAAAGGGATCAAGGCATGCCCTTGCCGGGTAATGCTGATCACTTGAATCTCACCGGCAACTGTCAGGTGCTTAACCAATTTGCCCACAAATGGGTAGGGCGTTTCCACGGTCAGCAGACAAACTTCCCCGCTGCCGAATGTCAGTACCGGGTCCAGGTCAGAGTGGGTCAGGAGCTCGCGGATCCGCTCAGCCCCCCAGGTGGTCGAAGAAATGGTCAGCAAGCCCAGCCGCTGGTAGATTTCCGCCCGGCGCGGATCATACAGTCGTGCCACGACCCGCGGCACCTGGAAATAATTGCGGGCAATCCGGGCAGCTATGATGTTGGCGTTGTCGGAAGAGCTGGTTGCAGCAAACGCGTCGGCCAATTCAATACCGGCCTGGATGAGCACATCTTGATCAAACCCCACCCCAACCACTTTGCGGCCTTTGAACCCCGGGCCCAGGCGTTCCAGCGCCTGCGGGTCGGAATCAATCACCGTGACAGGGTGGCCTTCGTTCAAAAGCAGCTGGCTGAGCTGCTCCCCCACCCGGCCGCAACCCATGACGATCACATTCATAACACCTCCAAGTTACCCTTGTTCTGACGCTGCCTGCGAGCCAGGCTTTTTCGAATCCGCTCCAGGCTGTAAAGAACAAACGGGTAAAGCCCGAGCCAAAGCCAGAGGACTGGCGACAGCGGTACGTGCTGAAAAACATTGGCCAGAGGCCGGATGTAGATTAAGATCATTATAAGACCAATCTCTGCTCCCACTCCCAAGATTAGAAAGCGATTGCTGGTCCAGCCTAGGGATCGGCCTCGGTTGACCTCCGAACGACAGGCAAAGGCGTTTCCGGCCTGCGCTAGTACCACACCGGCGTGGTAGACGGTAATCGCCAGTAGGTAGACGGGATATGCGTTAAACAAATTCCAGAGCGCAGCTGTCGATGTCAAACCTGCCAACAGTTCGAAGTTTTTGGATAACGCATAAACCAGGAAAAATCCGCTGAAAGCAAGTGCCGTTTCAATCATTCCCAGCCACAAGAAAGCCCGAATAAGGAGTTGGCGATCAACCAACGGTTGGTTACGACGGCGCGGCTTGCGTAGCATGATATCCGGTTCGGGCTTTTCGGTGCCGAGAGCCAGACCGGGAAGCATGTCTGTACCCAGGTCAATGGCCAAAATCTGCCGCACGGTGAGGGCCAGAGGTATGTTGATCGAGGCGGTTAGGATAAACGGCACTATCTCGGGCACATTGCTGGAAAAAATGTAAGTCATAAACTTACGCAGGTTGTCGTAAACCGCCCGCCCTTCTTCGATAGCAGTCATAATGGTGGCAAAGTTATCGTTTACCAGAATCACATCGGCGGCTTCTTTGGCCACATCTGTGCCAGTTATCCCCATAGCGACTCCCACATCGGCTTTCCGGAGTGCAGGCGCATCATTAACGCCATCCCCGGTGACTGCGACCACTTCACCTTTCGCCTGGAAGGCTGCTACCAGGCGGAGTTTATGTTCTGGGGCCATGCGTGCAAAGATGATTTCCCGATCTAAAATGGCCTGGAGTTGCTCGTCATCCAGCTGGTCGAGTTCCGCTCCGGTAAGCAGTTCCGCCACGTCACCCGAGAGCATTCCAATGCGGCGGGCGAGGGAGAGAGCGGTAAGCCCGTAATCGCCGGTGATCATCACCATGCGAATGCCAGCCTGCCGGCAAATTCGCACCGCCTCTGCGACTTCCGGCCTGGCCGGATCCAGCATGCCCATCAATCCAAGGAACGTTAGATCACTTTCTACATTTCCCAGGGTATACGCTCCCAGGCGCGGCGGTAAGCGCCGGAAGGCTAGCGCCAGTACCCGCAATCCTCGCCGGGCATAGGCGTCGTTCTGTGACAGGATTTTCTCCCGCATGGACAGGGTTAAAGGGCGGATTTCCTGCCCCTCGACAGCCTGGGTGCAAAGCGCTAATACTTCTCGGGGGGCGCCTTTCACAAAGGCGACTTCTTGAATTGCCGTTTGGCTACTCTCGAGCGGTAACAACAGCTTACTTACCTGACTCGAGTACCGTCCGTGATCCAGGCGGTGGATCGTGCTCATCCGCTTACGACGCGCATCGAACGGCAGCTCGTGAATGCGCGGCATGGCATGGTTTAAGATCTCGCTAGAGATACCTCCTTTTCGGGCTGCCACTTGCAGTGCTGCCTCGGTCTGATCGCCTAGCGCCGACCAGCGGGGTTTCTTGTCCCCAGGGGGGTTCAGGCGGGCATTGTTGCACAGCATAGCGGCCGACAGGATCAGATCGAGGACGTCTCGGTCTGGCTCAGATCCGTTGGCTGGAACGATCTCCCCACTCGGCTTATATCCACCACCCTTCACCTTCCAGCGGCCGCCGCCGGTCCAAATCTCGCGCACGGTCATCTGGTTTTGGGTAAGGGTGCCGCTCTTGTCAGTGCAGATCATGGAAACCGTGCCCAAGGTTTCGATAACTGCCAGTTTTTTAATCAAAACATCGCGTTGGGCCAGACGTTGGCCGGCCATCGCCAGGGTTAGAGTGATCATAGCCGGCAGGCCTTCAGGCACGGCAGCCACGATGATGCCTAAAGCGAGCAGGAAAGCCGGGTACACCCCGAGATCAAGATCGAAGGCGCCCTCCACAAACACGATCACCCCAATTCCCAGCGCGATCAGCGAAATCCAGCGAGTCAGTTGCACCAGCTCTACCTGGAGCGGGCTAGGTACTTCACGGACCGCCCCGGTCAGGCGGGCGATCCGACCGAATTGGGTCAGCATCCCCGTGGCGATAACTACTGCCCGGCCAGTTCCAGACACGATGGATGTGCCAGCGAAGACCAGGTTGGGCCTCTCGACCTCACTGAGGCCTTCTCTTAGCGAAGCGTCGGCTGTTTTCACCGCCGGGACGGCTTCTCCGGTCAATACGGCATTATTCGAACGCAAGCCGTAGGCTTCTACCACGCGAGCGTCAGCCGGAATGTTGTCCCCTTCGGCCAGGATGAGCACATCACCAGGCACGAGTTCACTGGCCGGCACGCTCTGCTCAACGCCATCCCGAACGACGCGGGCATAGCCCGGCAGTAGCCGGCGCAAGGCGCGCATGGCCTGTTCTGCCCGGTGCTCTCGCCAGTATGAAAAACCGGCATTGACCAGCACAAGGACCCAAATAACGATCCCCAGCACCGGTTCGCGAACCATAATGGCAATCAATCCCGCCAACAATAGCAGGCCTGATAGGGGATGAGCCAGATGCGCCAGGAGGTTCTGCCATATTGGCGGACCGGTGGCTTCGGCCAGCAGATTGAGACCATAAAGGACCTGGCGGGTAGCCACCTCTCCCGATGAGAGCCCACCGAGTGAGGTGGCGAGTGCCTCAAACACTTTGGCCGGACGGTATGAGTAAATGGGGGTAGATGCCATGTCAGGTGCTGTACCGGCTCAAGCGCGTGCCGGAACCGAATTTATTCGTCTCCCCCTGCCCCGGTTACATTCGGTGCGTCTCCCAAGTGGGGTGGATTTTCCGGCTCCAGGTGCTCCTTCAGGAGAGAAGGCGCTTCTGGATGGTCTACATGCACGGCATCGTCGTACTCGCCGGCTCGTACCGGTGCAGAGGCATAGCGCAACGGGCGACGCACCCCAAATAATTCGAAGAACTTTGCGGTGTAGATGGCAAGACGGTGGATAAGTGAGTAGCGGTACTCCTGCATCCGCAAGGACTGCCACTCCACAATTGATGCCATGCCTCCCTGTACGCGCGCTTTCTCGCGCACGATCCGGTGAATTTGCTTCGGCTCGCGCAGTCCGATTGGAGATAGAAGCGACAGATGGGCTGCCAACGCTAACACGCTGAAACCAACCAATGCAATCCAACCGCCCTCATGCCACTTGCCAATCAGTTGTCCAAGAAATACTGTTACGGCCATCCCGGCGGCAAAAGTAGCAGCTGCTGCTCCCCATTTGCGCGCACGACCCGTATAGTGAGCAAGTATATGCTGGCGCACAGCCAGACCCATTGCAGTAATCGGCATAAATACACCGACGCCATAAAAGGGAATGGCAACAGATGTCCTACCACGGACCAGCAGCATAATAATCACGGCTGTTATGAACGTGATGGTAACCGAGCGCGTGAAGGTGCCGCGGGTGTCGCGTTTGACAATAACTTCCGGTATGACGCCAATTGCCACATCCCGCCATTCGGTTGCTTGTGCATCTTGAAGAGCGGTCATGGAGGCTGCTGCCAACATCAGTACAGCCAGTATCTGGTAAGCCCAGAACAGTATCAACCCTCCTGGTATTTCATTAAACCCAATACTTGCCAGGTTACCGACCAGCGTTCTCCCAAACGTACCATCAAAAACATCAAAACGGATGGCGAAGATCGTTAGGAAGAGCGTAGTTAGGCCACCATAAAACAAGAAGGAAGTCTGAACAAACCGGCCAATCCCTGATTTGCCACTGTAAAAAATCCATAGTCCCTTCAGGCGTGGTAAATGGCGTTTGCCCCATTTTACAATGCCGGCATCTTCATTCTTCATAAATTGAATCCCATTCGACACAGCTTCCAAGCCGGTAAGAGCCACCATGCCCTTCATAGAGGCCGTCAACATATGGAGCATAGCTTGCCAAAAAGTAACCGGTTCAGGGGTACCTGTGGGTGGTACCGGTGGAACGCCTCTAAAGTGGGCGATTAATAATCCAATTGCCATTGTAAGGGTGAGCAGGAAAAATACCCCGATCAAAGTGAATACTACTTTTGAAGATTCGCCTCTACCGCGGATGGTGATAAACCAAGTGATAGAAGCAAGTATGGCTCCCAGGGCAAAGTGATATACCCAGTTATGGCCATACAATCCAATAATTGATAACAGCTGGTCCCCGCCAGACAAGGCTGAGACTGTGATCGTCAGCACGTAGTCTTGAATAAGGGCAACTGCCACAATCAGGCTGAGTGTAGGCCATAGATATCGCATCGAGGCTGTATACGATCCACCACCCTCATTGAAGGGGCCCAGGGAGAACATATACAGCAACCCAAATGTAAAGTTTGCAAAGGCGATCACTACCACTGCGATATATGCCTTGTCTTGCAAGCCATAGGCATGTAAGGCGCCCATCATTTCGCCGGTTGCATAGTAGTATGAAGTAAAGTAATCTACGCCAAAAAGAGCCAACGCAGCCAAGAGACCGATCTGGCCTGCGCCATGCACATTGGTTTCGTTACTGTCCTCTCGGGGAGCTGCCCGGTACGACAGGTAGAGAATAACAATTAAGAGCAGGATAGAAAAAATCATGAATTTACCTTTGGTGTGATCGCTAATGCTGATCGGCGGATTCAAATGCTGCAGACAGCATTTCCAGTTCCGCCATCAAGTGCTTGCGGGTAGAACGGTCCAGGCGCGTATCTTGCTCGACCTTGGCCAATTCTTTACTGGCTGCTAGAACCACAAAAGCCGGAAGGAACATGACACGGCCGGCAGGAATAACGTCAAAGTAATGCGTCTTCATTTCGAGCGATTGGTCGTCAAAATAAGGCAGGCTGAGGCTCAGCCCCCGGTTTAGATCGTTAGCAGCTGCCCGGTGCTGGATGGTGGCGATGATCTCGCGTGTTTCATAACGAGCCAGGGCGCGCCCCTGATTGATAAGCTGTCCCAACATGCCGTAGCGCTTTTGCTGGTAAACAACGTCAGCAACCATGTAAGAAGCCAGGGATACCGCTGTATGCAGGGTATGTATATAGCGTTGCATGGAGGCTAAATAGGCTTCGGCCTCAGCCGCCGAGCGGACCAATAGCTGGTCCTGGTCGTCGAAGGCTACCCACTGCGGCAGGAAGAAGCGGCGGGCAGCTGGCACGTAGGGAACTAGCAGTTCACCCCGTGCTTCATTTCCGTGCTGGCGGTCTTCCTCCGCAATTGCATCCGTTGTAGCCGTGATAGCCGAACCTAGCTCTTGATCGCCGACCGGTAGCGAGGGGACTTCCTCGCCTTCCGCCAGTTGGTAGTGCACCGAGCGACCGGATGGGAGCATATCGTGCACCAGAACGGTTGCAGTGGCAAAGCGCAAGAGGGAGGCGGAAGCAGCCACAGCAGGGCTTGTGGAGGCTTCCAGCTCATCCACCCGCTGGCGGAATGCCGCTCCAAGTCCCATTCGGGTCATGCGGTCCATAAACCCGCCTACCAAATGCTCGCGTTGCTCGGGTGGAATGTGCATTTGCTTTGTATCACCTTGCGATAGGACAACCCGGTCCGGCAGGCTAAAGCGGGTCTGGGATGCAGGCTGGAGCAGGGCTTCGGCCAGGCTGCGGGCATGCATTTCAAAGTAACGCTGGATCAACGCCGGCTGTGCCTCAAACAGGTTTTTCAAGCGCTCATATTCCTGAGCCAAGTAGCTTGTAGGGCTTTTCGGTTGGCCAAGCTGAGAGGAAGGTGTTTGTTCAGGTTTTTTATTCATCGCACGTTATCCAATCCATTCATTGATTTTCCAGAGACCGTAAAGCTCCACGAGAACGGACAGGCAGAGAAGGATGGTTGATCGAGGACTGTCCGAAGCACGTTCAATACCGACCTGCAGCCAGAAAAAAGCTGCCATCAGGGTAATCGATGCTATCCAAGCCAAAACATTTTTTTTCCAGTACTGAGAAGGTGGCGAGAGTTTCACCTGTAAATCGCCGAATTCGTATACATGGACACCCAGATCCGCAGCCAACTGCTCGCCCAGCGCCTGGCGCCGGAAAAAGCCCCATGTCCTGTCTTTTGCCAGGCAAATCAAGAGGTCACCTGGTTTCAGGGAATGCCTAAGCGCTTGGGACCATTTTGTGTCTGAGTGTACGCGTGTATCCGCATGAACATTCGGGTATGCGGTCAAAGCAGCCAGGCTAGCCAGGCGCCGACGTTGATAGGAGACTTGATCCGGGTATGGGGAAAGAGCCAGGTACAGAACGCCTAGACCGGAGCAGGTAGCCACTTGCCAGACCCGGCGCGCAAGAGCATGCTCATCAATATCGCCGGTTGGGACCAGCACGATGAGTCGCCGGGTGGGAACTGGCGGGAACTGATCCGGTACGAGCAGGACGTCGGCCGCAAGGGCGGACTGTGGTAGTTGGGTTATACCTGGTAGAACACGCTCGATCTGGGACGGTAAAGCGGAAGGTTGGCCTGGAACCTCTTCCCAGGCTTGTACGGCGATTGTTTTCATTAATACCTCTCTCAAATTCCTTCTAAAAACTATCCAAAATCAAGGCGACTTGTTTCTTGTGTCGATTCTTAATCGGTATTTACTTTATCAAATGGAAATAAGGAAATCGTAATGATGACCTGGAAAGGTGTTTGGAAAAAATAAAGACCGCCTTTTAGGCGGCCTTAGAGAATTACCAATGGGGCAGGTCAGCTTTATGCGTCGGTGATAAAGCGGTAACCGATCCCCGGTTCGCTCAAGATATGCACCGGTTTCTTAGGTTGGGCTTCCAGCTTTTTTCGCAGTTGGCTCATAAAGACTCGCAAATATTCCACGCTATCGCGGTACTCCGGTCCCCAGACGTGCTCGAGAATGTTTGGATGTGTAAGGACTCGGTTGGCATGGCCGACCAGGTAAGCAAGCAGCCTATACTCCGTCGCTGTCAGCTTCACTTCAATTCCGTCACGAGTAACGATGTGCCTGACCAGGTCGATTGCGAGATCACCAGAAACAATCATGGACTCTGGCTCGCCCTGGCTTTTAGCCAGGTGGCGTAATGCGACGCGTATGCGAGCTAGCAGTTCACCCGTTCCAAATGGTTTGACCAAATAATCATCAGCTCCTTGATCTAGTGCTTTGATCTTATCCCCCTCATGACTGCGCACGGAAAGTATGATGATGGGGATTTGTGTCCACTGACGGAGTTGGGTGCAAACTTCGACGCCATCGATGTCCGGCAGGCCTAGATCCAGGATAATCACATCTGGTTTCTCAGCTGCTGCCAGTGCCAATCCAGCTTCTCCTGTAGGTGCAGTTGATACCCGGTAGTTGTGCGCGCTCAGGATAGTGCGTAGGGCACGCTGCATTTGGGGTTCGTCGTCAATTACCAGAATATGGGCATTTGTTTTCACAGGTCATCTGCCTCAATCTGCGGGGGTGGATTCCCATCTAACCGGAGCGGGAGGGTGAAGTGAAAGGCTAACCCGTCGCGCATATTTTCTGCCCATATGCGACCGCCGTGCGCTTCGATAATGCCTTTACAAATCGAGAGGCCTAAACCGGTCCCGGTGACTTTCTCCGGCTCGGTTATCCGGTAGAATTTGTCGAAGATGCGATCGAGATGGCCTGGGTTTACTTGCGGCCCTTCATTTTTTACGCTTACCAAAGCCGTATCGTCGTCTAATAGGCTGGCTTCAAGATAGATGGTGGAACCATACGGAGCATATTTGGCAGCGTTGGTCAATAGATTTACGAAAACCTGCTCCATTTGCGAATAATCAACTGGCACAACGGGTAAATCGTCGGGAATGTGAATCTCCAGATTAAAGCCTCTTAACATTCGGTGCAGGCGGGTAAGAACACCTTCAACAATTTCCGAGAGAATATTCCAATACTGTTTGGGCTTGAGAGCGCCAGCCTCAATACGGGACATATCGAGCAAATTGCCAACTAAGTAGTTTAAATAGTCAGCTTCTTCATCGACAACAGAGAGCAGATCATGGCGTGCCGATGCTTCCCACGGAATCTCATCGCTTATGAGACTGGTAGTGGCAGCTTTTATCGTTGCTAAGGGTGTACGTAGCTCATGGGTAACAGATGAAAGCAGCGCAGATTTCAGCCTGTCGCTTTCTTCCAATACACGGGCGCGGGTTTCGGTATGTGCCAGGGCTGTCCGTTCTAATGCTAGGGTTCCCTGTGCTGCAAAAGCT
>CAZAQS010000175.1:0-5397 GCA_964486825.1 uncultured Anaerolineaceae bacterium
TCGTCGTTATCAGGAGGTTGCTTGCATGGGCCGGGAGCTCCGGCAAATCGGCGAGCTCATCAGTGGTTCTGCTGTTTCTTCTCAGATTGCCATGCTGTTATCCTATGACAGCCGCTTGGCCTTCCAGCTTCAAGCCACTAATCCAGGCTTTAGCTACGCGGATCATTTCAAGAGCATCTACCGGGCTTTTTCACAAACCGGACTGGGAGTGGATGTGGTCGCGCCGGATTCCGACCTTTCCTCTTACCGCCTGGTCGTCGCTCCAGCTCTTTATGTCTTGAGCCGTCCGGTGGTTGAAAACTTGAAGAAGTATGTACGCCAGGGAGGGGTGTTGCTGCTGACGCCACGGAGCGGTGTTAAAGATGATGCCAATGCAGTCTTCGATACGCCTCTCCCCGGCCCACTATCGGATTTGATCGGGGCGGTGGTGGAAGACTACGACTCGCTTCCTGAAAACTACCGGCCCAATGTGAAATTCGCTCGTCCAGAGCTTGGGATCTTCGAGACCGGAGTCTGGTGCGACGTGCTGCAACCCGATACTGCCGTTGCCATCGCTCATTACAGTTGTGGTTGGCTGGCGGGTAAAGTCGCAGTTACAGAGAATGCATTTGGAAGCGGACGGGCGATATATTCAGGCACCTATGGAGATAGCCGTTTCTATTCGGCACTGGCAGGCTACCTGCTTCCTGCACAACCTTCTGTATGCGGCGAGCACCCCGGCCTGGAGGTGACAATCCGTAATCAGGGCAGTCGCTGTTTAGTTTTTCTTCTTAACCATTCCACCCAACCTCTGCCAGTGACTCTCCCCAAGGATAGCATTGTATTGCTTGGCCCGCAGGACACTCATGGCCTGCTTCATATCTCCCCGCTGGACGTCTGGATCCTGGGGATGGAAAAACCAGACGATCCACAATTTCTATAGTGCAAGGGTTTCACTTCTAGCTTGGCCTTCGCTGAGTCCTTTTGGCTTGCCTACAAGAGTTCGCCAACCCTATACTCCTGGCTTTTCGCATACCAGCCTTTCCGGATTCGATATAAATCCCCCTTTTTTAACGTAGTATTCAATCGGGCTCGAGTAGCTGTTGTGCCTGGATCCTGCCACGATAAAGGTACAAGAGACAGAGCAAATTCATGCTCCTGGTTAAGAAATTAGAGGAATAGCCGGGTAGAACTTTTCCTCTTGACAAGGGAGTATTCCTTGCTATAATCATAGTAAGTTTATTCAATGAATAAAGAAAGTGACCATGAATTCCTCCTCCCCCATCGGAAACAGAGACCTGATCAGAGCACTGAACCGCTCCTACGTGCTCAATATGATCAATGCATTTGGGCCGATCGCCCGAGCTGAAATCGCCCGGCGAACCGGCCTCAGCCCGGCCACCGTCACCGGGATCACCGCCGAGCTGATCAGCAACAGCCTGGTCTTCGAAAAAGAAGCCGGGGGTTCGCGCGGCGGGCGTCCTCCCATCTTGCTGGCCTTCAACCCCAAAGGCGGCTATGTCATCGGCATCAAGCTAACGGATGAGGCTGCCACTGGAGCGCTCACAGACCTGGAAGCAACCGTCGTGGCCAAAAAACGGGTCTCGCTCTCGGGGCGCTCTCCCGAAGATGTGGTGGCCGACCTGGCGGATCTGGTTTTCAGCTTGCTCGAAGAGAGCCAAATGAGCGCCGCGCAGCTGATGGGCGTTGGAGTAGGCGTAGCCGGTATCGTAGATGCCGGCAATGGCTTACTGCGGCAATCCCCTATCTACGGTTGGCACGATGTCCCGCTATCGGAAATGCTCCAGTCCCTCGTAGGAGCGCCGGTCTACGTGGACAATGATGTCAATACCCTTGCTCTTACAGAAAAATGGTTTGGCGCGGGCCAGGGAGTAGATCACTTTCTCATCGTTACCGTAGGCCGCGGCGTCGGTATGGCCATCGTTCTCAACGGGCAGTTATACCGGGGCGCCATAGGCGGGGCAGGCGAATTCGGCCACACCGTCATCGACCCCGAGGGACCGGTGTGTGAGTGCGGCAAGAAAGGCTGCCTGGAAGCCTATGTAGGCGACCTGGGCCTGGTTCGGATGGCCCAAGAAGCCGCCGCCACAGGCCAGATCGGCCGCCAGGTATCGAATGTAGCCGAGCTTCTATCCATGGCCCGATCCGGGGATCCTGGCGCTCAGGCGATCTTCGCACGGGCTGGCAATTACCTGGGCCTGGGTATCGCCAACCTGATCAATCTCCTGAACCCGCAAAAGATCTTGATCAGCGGTGAAGGAGCGAGTGCAGGCGATTGGTTATTCGCCCCTATGAGGGACTCCGTTCTAAACAACGTCATGCCCGGCCTGGACCAGGATACGGAAATCCAAATCGACCCCTGGGGAGATGACGCCTGGGCGCGTGGGGCTGCCTCTCTTGTGCTTCGCAAGCTGTTCGAGTCGCCCGTTCACAGCCAGACCCCCCAGGTCCTTGAAACCGCTAGAAGCGTGTAAATACAGACCATCAGGAGGTAGACCAATCGGAAGAATATACTTTCCTCTTTCCCCTTTCCATTCACCTAACCGCAAGCACTCCCTTACTCTATCACGGAGGAGACTACCATGTCCTACAAATCCAGACTCTATCTCTTATTTAGTATATTGATCGCTTTGGCGCTGGTATTGAGCGCATGCTCGCAGCCCACTCCTGAACCGGTCACACAACCCGTCATAGAAACGGTGATCGTGGAAAGAACGACCGTGGTCCAGGAGGTGGTCGAGGTGGACAAGCTCGTCACCCCTACCCCTGCTCCTCAAGGCCCCGTCACCATCCAATTCTGGCACACCTTCAATGTGGAAGTTGAGACTCCCTTCCTCGAAGAAGTGCTCATCCCTGAATTCGAGGCCGCCCATCCCAACATCAAGGTCGAACAGGTCCAGGTACCCTACGACCAATTCCGGCGGAAACTACTGACCTCCATTGCCGGAGGCACCGCTCCCGACCTGATCCGGGCCGATATCATCTGGGTGCCAGAATTTGCAGACATGGGCGCGCTGGCCCCCCTGGATGAAGTCATGCCTGACTTTTCCACCTACGCAGACGCGGTTTTCCCCGGACCATTGTCCACCAATTATTTGAACGGCCATTACTATGGACTGCCCCTGGACACCAACACCCGCGTCCTGATCTACAATCAAGATATGTTCGAAGCCGCCGGCATCGACCAGCCGCCCTCTACCATGGAGGATTTCCTGTCTGCCTGTGAAAAGATCAAAGCGCTCGGCGCCAATAAATACTGCTTTGCAGACGGCGGAACCTACGCCTGGGCAGTCAACCCCTGGATCTGGAGCTTCGGCGGGGATGTAACTTCCCCGGATATCACCACCGCCAGCGGTTATCTGGACGGCGAGAATGCCAAAGCAGCTTACGAATTCTTGAAGTCCCTGCTCGATAACGGGTATATGCATCCCGGTATTCTGGGTGGCGGTGTGGACGCCTGGGGCGGCTTTGCCAACGATGAGATCGCCATGCTACTGGAAGGCCCCTGGTTCCCACCCATTTTCGAGGGCCAGTTCCCTTCGAAGCCCTATGGCATGGCCCTCGTTCCGGCAGGAGCGGGCGGATCGGTATCTGTCGTAGGCGGTGAAGATATCGTTATGTTCCAGCAGAGCCAAAACAAAGACGCGGCGGCGGAATTCATCCGTTTCATGCTCTCAGAGGAGACCCAGCTCAAGCTGGCAACCGTGGGACAGATGCCCGTTCTCACGAGCGTCATCGAAACCGATGAAATCCAGAACCACGCCTTCTTTGGGGTTTTCCTCGAGCAGCTCGAGACGGCTAAAGCTCGTACTCCACATCAGAACTGGACGCGCATGGAAGATGCTTATAACCAGGCCGGCAGCGCCTTCCTTTCTGGTGAGCTCACCTTTGAGCAGGCCCTGGGAGAAACGGCAACCTATATCGACAGTTTGTTGACCAGCGAGTAGAATAGCACCTTCAAGGGAGGTCCATGCGGATGGACCTCCCTTACCGGTATTCCTGTAGGTGAGCGGGTAGCACGAGGTTCAGAGACGAAATGCAAACAACCAGCGTTGGTAAACCATCCAGGCTCCGTTCTTTCTTGGCCCCACGTTCTGCCTATAGGTCCGCCATCTACCGGCGCCAGATCCGCGCAGCCTATCTCTTCCTGTTGCCGGGTTTGTTCGTCTTCTTAACCCTCAATATTTACCCCATTTTGAAAACGCTCCAGATCAGCTTTTATACCTGGAGCATCATGCCCAACCAACCCAGCCAGTTTGTTGGCCTGGATAATTATCTACGTGCATTCAGTGATGCGATCGTCTGGCTTTCCTTTAAAAATACTTTGCTCTACACCATGGTGACCGTGCCCGCTCAGGTTGCCCTGGCCATGCTCGCGGCTCTCTTGCTCAATGACCTGGGGCGCGGCAAAGTGTTTTTCAGAGTGCTCTATTACCTGCCGGTCATCACGTCCTGGGTCATCGTTTCTCTATTATTTCGCTACATGTTCCAGAGCCCGAATGGCTTCATTAACTACCTCCTGGTGGATGTTTTCCACCTGATATCGCAACCGGTTGGCTGGTTAAGGAATGCTTCTACGGCTTTCATTCCCATCCTGGCGCTGGGTATCTGGAAAGGCATCGGTTGGTCGATGGTGATTTTCCTGGCAGCGTTACAAACCATCCCCAACGAGCTATATGAAGCTGCCGCCATGGACGGCGCAAACGGATGGCAAAAATTCGCCAGGATCACCCTGCCTCTGATCCAGCCTACCCTGATATTTGTCCTCGTGATGCTGATGATCGGAGGATTGAACGTGTTCTTGCCGGTTGCACTGATCACGAACGGTGGGCCCATGCAGAAGACCGAGGTGGTCCTAAGCTATATGTATCACCAGGCCTTTGATTACCTCGAGTTCGGCTACGGCTCAGCCTTATCGTTTATGATGGCGGTCTTTATCGTTGGCCTAAGCTATTTGCAGATCCGGTTCTTGCGCCGCCCGGAGGAGATGCATTGATGAGAAAACGTTCGCCGAAAGTTATCTTTTGGAAATCCCTCAGGTACCTGGTGGTGTCAGTTGGGGCCGTGATCATGTTTATCCCGTTTATGTGGATGGTCTCTACGGCCTTTAAAGAATACGCCTATGTAATCGAGTTCCCACCCCGGTTGATCCCCACCAATCCCAGTTTCAACAACTTCATCACGGCTTGGAGCGCCAATAACTTTCAGCTCTACTTCAAGAACAGCCTGCTCGTCTCAAGTTCATCTCTTATACTTTCGGTAACCATCTCATCGATGATGGCGTATGCCTTTGCACGCTTTAAGTTTCCCGGCAAAGAGTTCCTTTTTTACCTGGTGCTGCTCGTATTGATGGTACCCAATTTAATCAATATCATTCCGCAGTTCATGCTGGCTAAG
>CAZAQS010000175.1:5407-10054 GCA_964486825.1 uncultured Anaerolineaceae bacterium
CCTTCAACCTGCGCAACAGCCTGTCAGGTTTGGTTGTTTTCTATGTCGCAAACAGCCTGCCACTCAACACCTTCTTGCTGCGCGGCTTTTTTGAGTCTCTACCGAAAGAGCTGGAAGAGGCGATGCTGATCGATGGGGGCAGCTTCCTGACAATTTTTACTCGTATGGTGCTGCCGCTGTCTAAGCCTGCCTTGGCAACCGTCTCGATCTTTTCCTTGCTTGGTTTTTGGGATGAATTCATTTTAGCGCTAACCCTCATCGATATTCCCGCCAAACGCACCCTGCCGGTAGCGATCGCATCTTACCAGGGCCAGCATGGCACGGATTGGGGGCTTGTTTTCGCGGCCTCTTTGATAGCCATTATCCCGGTCGTATTGGTATATATCTCTCTTCAGCGGTATTTCACCTCAGGCATAACCACGGGCGCCTTCAAGGGATAGCACATCATGCTGAGACTAGGGGTTCACCGGGGCTTATTCGTCGCTGCAACCCTGCAGTGCCTGCTGGCTACCGCTGCCTGTACTACCCAACCTGAATATTTGGAGGTTTTTGTGGGTAAACCCGTTCAAATCTTAAATATCCAATTCGACAAAGTCTTTTACAGCCCTGGCGAGCCGCTAAACCTCACCGTAAATCTCGCATCGGAACAGGAGCAGCAACAGGTTGTCTGGTTGGTTGCCTCGATCTCGCACCTGTCTGACGCACTGGAAACCTTCCGAGAAAAAGTAGATCTGAGCGGGGGAAACCAAGCGGTAGGGATGAGCTTCCTGCCGCCTGAAGGAGCGCCTCGAGGTTTTGGCATTGACCTATATATTGAAACAGATGAGGGGTACCGCCTGGCAAGCCTCACCAGCGCCTTTGACGTCCTCAACCATTGGACCGAAAGCCCTCGCTACGGGTTCTTATCCGAATTTGGACCTGGAAGAGACGACTCGCAGGACACGATGAAGATTTTGAACCGCTACAAGGTCAATGCACTGCAATTCTATGACTGGATGTACCGGCACGAGCAGCTCCTGACCTCACAAGAACCCTATATCGATCTGCTTGGAAGGCAGCTGTCCAGAAATACTGTAGACAGCTTGATCCGGACTGCTCATGAGCATAACATCGCCTGCATGCCTTATACGGCTGTGTATGGGAGCTCGTTGGCTTTTCAGGAAGAACACCGAGAATGGGCATTATTGGATCAAAAAGGCCAGCCCGTCTTGTTCGGCGAAAACTTTATGGCGATCATGGACCCACGTCCCGGCTCTCCATGGACTGCCTACCTGCTGGCCCAGTTCGAAGACGTACTGGTAAATACGGATTTCGATGGCATCCATATCGATCAATACGGAGACCCAAAAGTTGGCTTCGATCAAAACGGCGAGCGCTTCGATCTGGCGCCCGCCCTGGCCGATTTCATCAATACCACCAAAGAGATCGTCCGAGGCCATCGCCCAAATGGGGGGGTCGTGTTTAACGCCGTTACAAACTGGCCCATCGAAACCGTCGCGCCGGCCGACCAGGATATTGTATATATCGAAGTTTGGGATCCCTACAACTGGTTTATCGACTTGCACCACCTCGTCGTCCAGGCCCAAGCCCTCGGCAATGGCAAACCGGTCGTGTTGGCAGCCTATATCGATCCTGCTCACGAGCACAACGTACGCTTGATGGATGCCATCATCTTTGCCAGCGGCGGTGGGCATATTGAGCTGGGCGAACGGTTTGACAGTCGCCCGGGTATGCTGGCTGATCCTTACTTTCCCCAATTCAAGGGTATGTCCTCCGAGCTGGCCGAAGCCGTCCAGCGCCTGTACGAGTTCAGTATTCGCTACCAGGACGTGATCGGGCCACGCACAGTAGACGCGACCTCCACCTATCAGAATCACATCTCCATTCAGGGCACTATAATCCCTGCTGGAAAATTGAAAGACACGATATTCCCGGTCATCCGGAACGGTGGAAAGTCCGGTAGTCCTGGTACTACAACAGCTATCAACCTGATCAACTTGCTCGGAGTGAAACACCCAGAATGGAAAGTCCCTGTTTCCGCTGCACCGGTCCAAATGGATTCGATTGATGTCCAAATCAGCGAAGTGGAAGGCAGTGTTACAAGGATATGGTATGCAAGCCCTGACGATGGGAACCTGGCTGCCCAGGAATTGGATTTTCAACTCCAGGATGGAAAGCTTAGCTTTCAGGTACCGTCTCTAAAGTATTGGACAATGATCGTTATCGAGTGGAGCGAGTGAAAAATGCCCGATCTCTTACAGCAAAGCATCGATATTATCCTGTCTAACCAGGATCCTTCTGGCGCATTTATCGCCTGTCCGAATTTTCCTATCTATCATTACTCCTGGTTTCGAGACGGAGCCTTCATCGCTTATGCTATGGATATAGCTGGAAGGACCGAAAGCGCGGCTCGCTTCCACCAATGGGCTGCAGGCGCCATTAACCGCCGCTCTGACGTGGTCAGGAAAGCCGTAGAGCTGGCTGGAAAAGGAGGACCTCTAGGTCCGGATGCGCTCCTTCACACCCGCTATACCTTAGATGGAGAGGAGGTCGCAGGAGAAGCATGGCCTAACTTTCAACTGGATGGTTTTGGCACATGGCTGTGGAGCCTGGCCCAGCATCTCCAAAGGAGTAAAACGGCTCTTTCTGAAGATTGGAAGCGCGCTGCCGGCCTGACGGCGCAGTATCTCTCGACCTTATGGCAGCGTCCTTGCTATGACTGTTGGGAAGAATTCCCTGATAAGGTTCACACACACACGCTTGCCGCGATTTACGGTGGCTTGAACGCGCATACTACGCTCACTGGCGCCGATCATGGCGAGGATCTTCAGGCGATCAGCAATTACATCAAAAGCAGCCTGGTAGTTGATGATTATTTCGTAAAATTTTTGGGGGATACCCGGGTCGATGCCTCCCTGCTGGGGATATCTACCCCCTACCGGGCTGTGTCGCCCGCGGATCCAATTATGAGGGAAACGGTGGCCCGGATAGAGCGTACCCTGCGCAAGGGAGAAGGCGTCCATCGTTATATCGACGATACCTATTACGGCGGAGGGGAATGGGTGCTTCTGGCTGGTTGGTTGGGGTGGTATTATGCTGAAACGGACCAGCTGGATAAGGCGTGCTCCCTATTGAATTGGATGGAACTTCAAGCAGACGAGCGAGGCTTCTTACCGGAGCAGACGCCCACAAACTTGAACGATTCGGATCAATATGGGCCCTGGGTAAAGCGTTGGGGGCCGGTTGCCACCCCCCTGCTCTGGTCGCATGCCATGTATATCTTATTGAGGTACGCGGTAGGGAATCGGTAGCTTCGACCCCGACCTGCAGGAACCAAAGTTCGCTTTCATCCTCATGACGGTCAGTTCAACGACAAACAAAGTCTTCATGGGATACCGGATCATCCCGGGAGAACCCTGGGGGCGTGAGAAGCTTGCCACCATCAGGCGATCAAAAAGCCTTCAAGAGGGGGATGGCTGAGTATATTTAATCGTTATCTTCAACAAAACAGAGGGGTGGAACGTCTCAGGGGATCTCGCCAGCCAGCTCTTTGGTAATGACTTCGTAGAAGACTTCGAAGGGTTGGGCGCCGACGATGGCAATTCCGTTGATGAAGAAAGTGGGCGTAGAGCTGACCCCCAGGTTGACGGCCCATTCCAGGTCGGCCATGACCTCCTCCTGGTAGCGGCGCGAGTTAAAGCATTCCTCGAAGGCCACCATATTCAGACCGAGCTCTTCGGCGTAGGCCATGTAGGCCTGGGGGTTAAGGGTGGTGGTGGAGAACAGCTTGCGATGGAAGTCCCAGAACTGGCCCTGCTCGTAGGCGCAGTTGGCAGCTTCGGCCGCCGGGGCAGCGTTCGGGTGGATGCTTGTGAGGGGGAAGTCGCGATAAACGAAGCGGACTTCGTCCGGGAAGGTTTCGATCAGGCGCTCGAAGCTCTCGTCATGCCAGCGCTTGCAGTAGGGGCATTCGTAATCACTGAACTCGATGATGGTAATGGGAGCGTCATCCGGCCCGAGCACCGGGTCGTCGTCGATTGGGACGTCGTAGCGCACGACGGTTCGGGCTTCCTCGCCGGCTGCGGCTGCCTGCTGGGCGGGGACCTGTGTGGGTGAAGTAGCCGCAGTGCGTTCAGCGGCTGCGCTGCGCGCTGCAAGGCTATCGCCACGGATGAAGTACCCTGCGAACATACCGAAAATGAAGGCAATCGGGATCAGGATGAAATAGGGCCGCGGGCGGTCCGCTGGTGGTGGGGATAAAGTTTCGGGTTCGGGGGATTCGGTCATCGGGAGGATTATATCATACCTAATCAGGGAGGAATTATCTCTAACGGCTGCCCTTGACCTGGGCGACGGCCAGGACCGAGAGCAGGAAGAGCAGTCCATAAATTGAGAAGAGCACCACGTAACCCAGACCTTCGAATGCCGGGACGTTGACGGTGAAGTAGTCAGCAATGGGGCCGCCAATATATGCGCCCACTGCTCCCGCGCCTGCTCCGGCCAGGTTGGAGATGCCCAGGTAGCGGCCGGCTTCCTGCTTGGGAACGATATCGGTGCCCAAGGCCCAGTTGGCGGTGAAGAACAGGCCGGTGGCGAGGCCGATCAGGGTACCGCCGACGTAGATTACCGCCAGATTGGGAGAGAGCA
>CAZAQS010000176.1:0-10016 GCA_964486825.1 uncultured Anaerolineaceae bacterium
GCTCGTTCGGCCTGCACACGCAGGCGGTTATAAGCTGTATTCAGGATCTCGTCGGGGGCGGTGGATTTGAAATGCAGTAAAACCTGCCCAGATTCGATTCGTGAGAGCTCGAGCAGCTCCGAGACGATTTGCGCCAGTGCATCTACTTCTGCTTCGATCAGTTCCAGGAAACGAGCTGCGGCAGGGGGATCCTCCATTGCACCCCCTTGTAAGGTTTCTGCCAGAGCTTTTATCGATGCCAGCGGAGTGCGAAGCTCATGAGAGATATTGCTGATGAAATCTCGGCGAATGGTTTCCAGACGGCGCAGGCGAGTTAAATCTTGGAAGAGCAGCATCGTGCTGCCCTGTAAAGCCTGGCCCAGGGGAATGGCAACACCTTGCAGGTAAGTTTTGGTTGGCGCTAACTCTACAAAGATTTCCTGAGTTTGGCCGCTCTCCTGGCTTTGCTTCCAGAGCTCGACCAATCGATAGTGACGCAGTACTTGTGGCAGCGATCGTCCAATTATTTCATCTGCTTCGATGTCGAAGATGCGTCCGGCTGCCTGGTTGACCAGTTGGACGCGTCCCTGGCTGTCGGCGATCAACACGCCATCCGTCATTTGCTCGAGAACTGCGGACAGCTTGTTGCTTTCGGCGTGCAACTGATGGATCTGGCCTTGGAGTTGGTTGGCCATCCTGGTGAATACATTGGTAAGTTGCCCAACTTCGTCTTTCTGACGGCCCCTAAGCGGCGGCAAGTACAGATCTCCCTCGGCAAGCTGGTGAGCGGCGTGAGTCAGCTCACGCAGGTTTTTTGTCGTTCCTGCTGCAATGAGGATAGCCAGTAGCATTGCGACAAGAGCACTTATTAGGGAGACGCCTATCAGGGTGTTGCGTAGAAGGGCCAGATCTGCCTCTACTTGCTGCAGGGGTACGGCCACACGGATTGTCCCCGAAACACGCCCATCGCTGCTTACAGGCGCAGCAATATAAATCATAGAGTAACCAACCGTATGGCTGTACCTCAGGCTGCTACCAATTCGGCCTGACAGCGCGGAAGCAATTTCTGGACGGTCGCGGTGATTATCCATCGTCAAAGGGTCATCGTGCGATTCGCCCAGTACGACACCACTCAAATCGGTGATCGTAATTCGAGCCTGGAGCAGCTCTGACCATTCCCGAGCTTGCACATTCAGTTCTTCCGGTTTATCCATCCATGCGGGTGAATCGCTCAAAATATCCCCGATTAACATTGCCTGGGAGGTAAGTCTTTCCTCCAGGTTATCCATATGAATACGCCGTAGAAAAGTGGAGAGATAGATTCCGAGGATGGACATGCCAACCAGAATAAGCAGCATGTAGGGGATGGCGATCCGCCAGCGGATGCTTCGAAACATGGTTATGATCCGGGGATGATACTATCCTTCGAAACGGTAGCCAGTGCCTCGTACGGTGATGATGCGGGTGGGATTGGATGGGTGAGGCTCGATCTTCTCACGCAGCCAGCGGATGTGAACGTCCACTGTACGGCTGCCTCCACTAAAATCCCAACCCCACACTCGCTCTAAAAGCAGATCTCTGGTCAGGACCTGGCCGCGATGCCTGGCCAGATACACCATCAACTCGAATTCTTTTGGCTTGACAGGTAGTGGACGCCCCTGTACACGCAGCTCGTGGCGAGTGAGATCAAGCTCCAGATCTTCGAAGGCAAGTACTTCTTGGGTAGAGTTAGATTTATTTTCAAATTCTGAGCGGTCCAGGCGTACCCTTCTGAGTAATGCCTTTATCCTGGCCTGCAATTCCCGCATGCTGAATGGTTTGGTGAGGTAATCATCTGCGCCCATCTCTAGTCCTATGACTCGATCGATCTCTTCTTCACGAGCGGTGAGCATAATAATGGGGATGTTGGTCTCCTGCCGCAGTATCCGGCATACTTCGAATCCATCGATTATGGGTAACATTACGTCCAAGACGACCAGATCCGGCTTATGGCGGCGAGCGACTTGCAGGGCAGCCTGACCATCACTTGCAGTCAAAACCTGGTAGCCAGACCTTTTCAGATTATAGGCCAGGGTTTCCTGAAGCGAGGCCTCATCTTCGACGATCAGGATGGTCTCTGACATGGGATAGTCTAGCCGAAACGGCCCTCTACATAATCTTGGGTGCGCTGATGTTGGGGGGTGGTAAAGATACGCTTGCCCTCGGACACCTCGACCAGCTCTCCCTGTAGGAAAAAAGCGGCCAAATCAGCCACGCGGGCGGCTTGCTGGATCGAATGCGGGACGAGCACGATCGTATACTGCTCCTTGAGCTCTTGCAAGGTGTTCTCTACTTTGGAAGTTGAAATCGGGTCGAGGCCGGAGGTGGGCTCATCTAACAGGATGATCTGCGACTCCATTGCCAGGACGCGAGCCAGGGAGAGACGCTGTTGTTGACCACCTGAGAGGGAAACGGCAGGCTCGTCCAGCCGGTCCTGGACCTCGTCCCATAGAGCGGCCTGTTTCAAACCGCGCTCGACGGCAGCATTCAACCTGGAGGAGTTACGCTCTCCAGACATCTCCAGGCCATAGGTCAGGTTGCCTCGAATGGAGAGCGGTAGTACGACCGGCCTGGCGAACACCATGCCCACTTTACGGCGCAGTGCAATAACATCTATTTTCGGGTCAAGGATATTTGCCCCATCGATCATGACTTTGCCAGACATATGCGTTACGTCGGCCAGGTCATTCAGGCGGTTGAGAGTACGCAGCAGGGTGGATTTTCCCCCGCCTGCCGGGCCAAACAGCACGGTGATGGATTTTTCTGGTATCTCCAAACTGATGTTTTTGAGTGACTCGGTTCCATCGGAATACTGGATATTCAGGTTCTGGATGCTGATCTTGGTCATGGTTCACCACTGCCTGCGAGCACGCGCTCTTGAACGGATGATGCTGGCCAGGGTGTTCATTCCTAGAACGAAGACCAAAAGCACCAGGGCTGTACCGTATTGGATTTGGATGGGCATTCCAGGAACGGAAGTAGAAATGACGAACAGGTGATAGGGTAAGGCCATGGTGGCGTCGAATGGGGATTGCGGCAGGCGTGGAAGGAAAAATACTGCCACGGTGAAAAGGATCGGAGCTGTTTCTCCGGCTGCGCGTTCCAAACCAAGAATGACCCCGGTAAGGATGCCTGGTAGCGCCTCCGGAAGCACGATTTTACGGATGGTTTGCCAGCGAGTCGCGCCGAGGGAGATGCTGACGACCCGGAAGGACTGCGGAACCGAACGCAGGGCTTCTTCGGCTGTGCTGATGATCACGGGAAGAGTCATAATGGATAAAGTGAGCGAGCCGGCCAGGATGCTGGTCCCAAAGCGGAGGAAGATGACAAACATGCCCAGGCCAAAAAGGCCGTAAACAACCGATGGAATTCCTGCCAGGTTGATGATAGCAATTCGGATGATGCGAGTCCAGCGGTTATCGGGAGCGTACTCTGAAAGATAGATGGCCGCGCCAATACCCAAGGGGACAGCAAATATGGCTGTGCCGATGGTCAATAAAACAGTACCGACGATGGCTGGGAGTATTCCACCT
The DNA here is from genome assembly GCA_964486825.1 of uncultured Anaerolineaceae bacterium. GTDB lineage: Bacteria > Chloroflexota > Anaerolineae > Anaerolineales > UBA4823 > CAZAQS01. Next base: position 3,552 of record CAZAQS010000176.1, read on the forward strand.
GCCCTCATGCCCTGCTCGGGATAGGAGGTAAGAAAATCCCAGGAGATGGCCGGTAGGCCCTCATAAGCAATATATAGGACAACCAGCACGATCGGGGTAACCGTCAACGCAGACATCATGGTGAGCAGGCCAAATCCGAAGCGCTGGATGTTCTGGCGGGAACGTGAGGCTTTCTGATCCCTCATGAGGATTTTCCTGTTGTTTCAACCTGGGAAGGAGTCATGATAGGATCCGCTCCTGCCTTTTCACCTGCCGGAAGACAACTGCGGACGCGGTTACATTGACGATCAGGGAGATGAGGAACAGGATAATTCCGATCAGGAACAGGACGTGGTAGTGGGTGCTACCTCGAGCCACTTCGCCCATTTCCGCTGCAATTGTAGCGGTCATCGTGCGGACGGGTGAGAAAAGCGTGCCTAAGCCTGTGAGGAGCACCGGGGCGTTCCCGGTTACCATCAAAACGGTCATTGTTTCGCCATTGGAGCGACCAACGCCGAGCATGATCCCGGTCAGAACCCCTGAGCGAGCTGCCGGCAAAGTAACCATCCAGATGGTTTGCCACCGGGTAGCCCCCATTGCCAGGGAGGCATCCCGATACGAGCGCGGGACGGCGTCCAAAGCGTCCTCTGCAATCGATACGATCGTAGGGATAGCGATGCCCCCTAAAAGTAGGGAGCCAGCAAAGGCTGTCAGGCCGGTTGGCAGGTTCAGGAGAACGCGTAGTTGAGGGGCAACCACCAGGACGCCCAGGAAGCCCAGCACAACCGAAGGCAGACCGGCCAAAATTTCCACCATGGGCTTCAAAATCTCCCGCACCCAACGAGGGGCGATTTCGGACATATAGATCGCAGTCGCCAGGCCAAAGGGAATTGCGATCAATGCAGCTCCAAAGGTCACGATTAGCGTGCCACTCAATAAGGGCAGAATGCCATACATCGCCTCGATGGGGTACCAGCGAGTAATCAGCAGGGACTCAAGGGTAAGGTCACCCAGGGCAGGCAAGCTTTCCTGAAGCAGGAAATAAAAGATCAGGACGACAAAGATGATGGCAGAAAAGCCTGACAGGTTGATCAGGCGCGTGATGATAAACTCTGATATGCTCAGGGATTGGGTAGATTCAGGTTTTCTCATGCGGCGAGTATCCCTACGAAATCCTGTTAGATGTTCAATCTGCCTGGACAGGAACGAAGCCCAGCTCAGCTACAATTTGTTGGGCTTCTTCACTGAAAATCCAATCCAAATATTCTGCAACTACTCCGGTTGGCTCGCCAGGCGTGTACATATACAAATCCCGTGCGATTGGGTAGCTGTCATCATTCACGGTTTCAATTGTAGGCAAAACGTAACCCTCACCGGGGCTGCTAGCAATGGCCAGTACTTTCATTTCCGGAGTTACATAGCCTAATCCTTCATAACCAATGGCGTTGGGGTTGTCCCGGACTTCGGCGGTGATACCCTCCGATGAAGGGAGAAGCAAGGTGTCTTGTGAGAACAGGGTAGTATCGTCAGGATCACCCTGTCGCAAAACTTCTTCCAGGAAATAGACATGTGTCCCAGAATTGGTCTCGCGGGAGAGACGAACGATGGGGCGGTCCTCCCCTCCTATTTCACTCCAGTTATTTATTGCGCCGCTGTAAATTGCAGCGATCTGTTGTATGGTGAGCTGGTCGATTGGGTTTTGGTGATTGACCACCACAGCAATAGCATCCTGGGCGATGATGAACTCGACCGGGGTTAATCCCAGTTGTTCTGCTGCACGCATCTCCCCTTGTGTAATTCGCCTGGAAGCGTTGGCTATGTCCACAGTTCGATTCAGGATGGCAGCGATGCCAGTTCCGGAGCCGCCCCCTGTGACTGCCAGGCGTACCTCGGGACGAATTTTCTGGTAGCGTTCAGCCCAGGCCAAGGCCAGGTTAACTAACGTATCCGAGCCCTTGTTTTCGATATAAAGTGCTCCAGGAGTGCCATTGTCTGGCTCCTCTGTCCTTGGACGGCACCCGCTTATTGACAGGATAAGAATAAAAAGAAAGAGAATGCGTACTTTTCCCACATTATTCATTATAGCCGAAAAAATGAGCTTTCTACTCATCGCTCAATGGATATTGCTGCGTAATGGATCCTGATAAAAAGTTGATAATTCCGATGGATTCCATTCACTCCAGAAGCTAGGAGAGCGATTTAAGGTACAATTCATAACGTGAATGCAACTGAACCTACTTTCACTATTCGTAACTTAAACTTTTACTACGGGCAAAAGAGAGCCTTGAGCGAGATATCGATGGATGTCTTGCCGCAAAAAGTTACCGCCCTGATTGGTCCTTCCGGCTGCGGGAAGTCAACCTTCCTGAGGTGCTTGAACCGTATGAACGATACCATTCCCGGGACACGTGTAGAGGGAGAGATTTTACTGCGGGGAGAAGATATCTATGCCCAAAATCTCGACCTGGCTGTACTGCGTCAAAGGGTAGGTATGGTATTTCAAAAGCCTAACCCCTTTCCACAGTCAATTTATAACAATGTCGCTTTTGGCTTGCGAGTGCTGGGTATGGCCAGTAACCGGGCCGAACTCGACAAAGCTGTCAGGCACAGCCTGGAGCAGGCGGCCTTATGGAATGAGGTCAAGGATCACCTGGAGGATGAAGCCCAGGGACTTTCGCTTGGTGAGCAGCAGCGGCTATGCATCGCTCGTGCGGTAGCTGTAGAGCCAGAAGTGATCTTGATGGATGAGCCAGCTTCAGCGCTTGATCCGATCGCCACATTGCATATCGAGGATTTGATCCACGAGCTGAAAGAGCGCTATACGATTGTCATCGTAACCCATAATATGCAGCAAGCTGCCCGAGTCTCGGATTACACCGGTTTTTTCTGGTTGGGGGAGCTGATAGAGTTTTCAGAGACCGATAAAATCTTTACCCGTCCTGAAAACCAGCTAACCGAAGATTATATTACAGGCCGGTTGGGTTAGCGGCAACCAGACCCAACTTTCGAGAGAGCTGAGCGTTGGATGGCTCAGTGAGGGTGGTGCCGTCTTCAAACAGGACAGTGGGGACACTTCGCATCCCATGGTTGGTCTGGATGACGTATTGCTCGGCTTGCTTATCCTTATCAATATCGATCCATTGGAAAGGGATACCATGGTTCTTTAAGAACTGCCTGGCTCGCCGGCAGTCGTAACACCAATCGGTTCCATAGACCAGTAAGGTAGCGTTCATTGATGCATTCTCCTCGGAAAATCGGTCACGTAGATTAGGAAAGCAAATGCCGGGGCAATTATAATAGGTTTGGAGGCTTGGGAGAATGACGAATTGGTATTTAGGAAGCATGGGTTTTAGCTATAAGGACTGGAATGGCCCTTTTTACCCTCAAAACCTCGAATCACGAGACTATCTGGAGCATTACAGCCAGTTTTTTAATTCGGTTGAAATCGATTCGACTTTTTACGGAGCGCCGCGCAAAGAATACGTTCAAAGGTGGGTTTCTGTGACGCCAGATGATTTTACTTTCTGTGCTAAAACCCCCAAGACCATCACGCATGAAGCCGGGTTAGTGGGAGTCCAGGCGGAAATGGACGCCTTCCTGGAGGTTATGCGTTTGTTTGGGAATAAACTTGGCGTGATCCTGATTCAGTTTCCCCCCAGTTTTTCGATCAGTAAAGCTCCAGAACTGGCAGCCTTTATCAAGGATCTGCCGAAGGATATGCGATTTGCAGTAGAGGTAAGGCACAAATCCTGGTATACCGAAAGGACCGGGGAACTGTTTGAAAAGCATGATGTGGCCTGGACCACCAGTATCTATGAAGACTTACCCGAGCAAATCTACATCCATAATGGGATCCTCTATATTCGCTTTATCGGGCGGCACGGGGTTTATCCCAAGAACGATAGGGAATATGTAGACCCTACAGAAAACCTGGAATGGTGGGCCAATCAGATCCAATCCCGGATCGATGAAATCGAGGATATTTATGGTTTCTTCAACAACGATTACGCCGGATTTTCCCCGGCCACGATCAATCGCTTCAAAGGAATCGTGGGAATTCCAACCGTGCCATTTGATCCTCCAATACAAGGGAGATTATTCGAAGAGTAGGGAATACAGCCAATGAGATTGACGAAATATGCAAAGTATGTCTGGTTCGTGCTGTTGTTTACCGTAGGGGTGATCCTGTGGGGCGCGTTCGTACGGGCAACAGGCTCCGGGGCGGGTTGCGGCAGCCACTGGCCCAGCTGTAATGGAGTTGTCGTCCCGCTTAACCCAACTACGGAGACGATGATTGAGTTTACCCACCGGCTCACCAGTGGCATCGCCTTGCTATTGGTGGTAGGGTTACTGGTTTGGGCACGGCGAAGCTATCCAAAAGGACATCCTGTCCGGCTGGGAGCATCTTTATCGATGTTCTTTATGATAACAGAAGCCCTGGTGGGAGCAGGCCTGGTGCTATTTGGATGGGTGGCAGACGATGCATCTCTGGGGAGAGCAATCTCAATCAGCGTACACCTGGTAAATACCTTTCTTTTACTAGGTGCTCTTTCTTTGACAGCCTGGTGGGCATCAGGGGGGGCGCCTATCCAGTTGCAAGGCCAGGGTTTGGTATTGATCGCACTGCTGGTAGCGCTGTCAGGAGTAATGGTGATCGGAGTGACCGGAGCGATCACTGCTTTGGGAGATACATTATTCCCGGCTGGAAGCCTTTCGGAAGGCATCCAGCAAGATTTCGACCCGGCTGCCCATTTTCTGATCCGTTTGAGGGTTTTCCATCCCATCATTGCGATCCTGACCGGCTTTTACCAATTCCTCGTTTCTGGGCTGTTGGGCCTGCTCTCCGACAGTAAGATCATCAAACGTCTTGCCGCGCTTGTGGCAGGCTTGTTCTTCATTCAGCTAGGTGCAGGACTGGTAAATTTGATCTTGCTTGCACCGGTATGGATGCAGATCGTGCACCTGTTTCTGGCTGATATGGTGTGGATCAGCCTGGTGCTTTTGACAGCCTCAGCGCTATCCGTGGAAGCTAAAGAGCTGGCCAAAGAAACGAAAGTAGCCAGGCTTACAGTCACGGAATAAGCGCGGATCAACCGCGCTTGGATCACTCACACAATTCTCAGGAGGTGGAAAATGTTAGTCGCTTTGGTGCATGTACATGTAAAACCCGAATATCTGGAGGCCTTCAAGGAGGCGACTCTTGAGAATGCAAGGAACAGTGTGCAGGAACCAGGGGTTGCCCGCTTTGATATTATCCAACAAGAAGATGACCCGACACGCTTCGTGCTGGTAGAGGTATACAGGGACGCCCAGGCCCCTACCCGCCACAAGGAAACCGCCCACTATGCCAAATGGCGTAGCGTCGCGGAAGAAATGATGGCTGAGCCACGCACAGGCGTGCGTTACCAAAGCCTCTTCCCAGGAGACGAAGGCTGGTAACCAGCCGGTTGATTCTTTATGGAGTACATAAATATCCTTTTGGGCGCTATCCTGCTTATCCTGGGTCGCAGGCTGTTTTGGCTGCTGGTAGGTGTGGTCGGTTTCATCCTTGGACTTAACCTGGTTCCACTACTCCTCACAGACCAAACAGCCGGCACGATCCTGATACTTGCCCTGCTTGCTGGGTTGGTAGGCTCGGTATTGGCAGTCTTTCTTCAAAGGATAATGGTTGCCCTGGCTGGTTTCCTGGCTGCGGGCTATATCTTGATCCAGTTATTGGCTTACTTTCAAATCGATCTCGGAGGCATTGCCTGGTTGGTGTTTCTGCTGGGTGGCGCATTTGGGGCCGTGCTTGCTTCCGTGACATTTGATTGGGCCCTGGTAATCCTGTCCTCTTTAACAGGGGCAGCTTTGTTGGTGGATGGGATGACCCGGTTGGTGCCCGGTTTTGAAGCCACCCTATCCGGGCTTATGATCCTGGTCCTGTTCATCGTTGGCATCGCTATCCAGGTCGGCTTCGCGGGCAGGGGTAAGGCAAGGCTGGCCTGATTGAACCGAGGTGTTACAAATGAGATTTGAATTTTCAACCGCAGGACGAATAATATTTGGCCCCGGCGCTTTGCGAGAAGCCGTGCCTGCCGTTTCAAGCATGGGGAAGCGAGCTCTCTTGATCACAGGAGCTTCTTTAGTACGGGCTCAGCCATTGCTGGAAGGGCTGGAGGCGGAAAAGGTCGACACGGCGATCTTTCAAGTCGAGGGGGAGCCGACCACGGAACGGGTTTCCCGGGGGTTGGAAGCCGCCCGTAGTCACGGGAGCGAGGTCATCATCGGGATCGGAGGCGGCAGTGCACTGGATACCGCCAAGGCCATAGCTGCACTGGCGACGAACCCAGGCGATATACTGGACTACCTGGAAGTGATCGGGCGTGGAAAAACTATCATAGAAGCGCCGCTTCCGTTAATTGCCATCCCGACCACCTCTGGTACAGGCACTGAGGTTACCCGCAATGCAGTCATTGGCTCACCAGAACACAAGGTCAAGGTAAG
>CAZAQS010000177.1:0-6242 GCA_964486825.1 uncultured Anaerolineaceae bacterium
ACAAGCAAGGGCCGGGTTTCCTGTCCCGGCATAAGGGCGAGAAAAAGCGCGCCTTGCAAGATGCCATAGCGGCCTTTGAGGAACACCGGCATTGGCCCCTGGATATCACCCTATCCCATCTAGGTGTAAATGTGAAGCTGCCGGAGAAGAAGTGATATTTTTCAAGGAGGCAGGATGATCTCAATCCCGATGGCTCTGCGTCTCAAGCAGGCCGGCTTGAAATGGACGCCCAAGCTGCACGACTTTTTTGCAATCCCCGAGCGAGGCATGGATGCCCGGGTGTTCGTGATCAGCGACCTGCAGGCCAATATCGAGAAGCTGTTCGGATCGGAGGTGGTGGCTTTCCAGGGCGCTTCGGAATGGGCGTTGGATTACCTGGTTACCACTGAAGCGGTCTGGATGCCGCGGGAGGACCAATTGCGGGAGGTCCTGGTCGCCAGGCTGTCTAAGCCAAGGCTGTCCATGGATTTCACCCCGCAGGGATGCCACCTGGAAGTAAGCTCGGGATCGCTGAAAATGGATTTCGTGGCCCAAAAAGTAGAGGACGTTTACTGCCAGGCACTGCTCCAGGTTTTGGGTAAGCCTGCTTCAGGCAACGGTGCGTCTCCTGAGAGCTGAGCGTGTCCACCCTGGATATCCCGGCAAGCTGGCGCCAGATCGAGCCACAGTCTCTCCATGGAAACCTGCTGGTGGTCGGTGCGCCAGATGTGGGGAAGTCAACCTTTGCCCGCTATCTCTTCCACCGGCTGCTTTCTGCCGGTGTGCAGGCTGCCTATATTGACGGCGACCCGGGACAGAACCAACTTGGCCCACCTAGCACGTTGACGCTACTCATCCCTCAAGCGCCCGATTTTTATCATCTCGAGCCGGACGTCATCCCAAAAGGCAAGACCTGGATGACCTTCATAGGGTCGACCACCCCGGTGGGGCATATGTTACCAATGTTAACCGGGGCAGCCCTTTTGGAGCGTATTGCCCGGCAGGCCGGAGTTCACAGCCTGGTCTTCGACAGCGATGGGTTGGTACAACCGCCTGCGGGTGGCCTGGCCTTAAAGCTTGCCATAATCGATCTTTTGCACCCCACAACCGTCTTTGCCATCCAAAGAGAACGCGAACTGGAGATGCTGCTGTCGCCCCTGCGGCGTACCCAGCGAACCCGGTTAGTGGAGCTTAGCCCTTCTCCTGCGACCCAGCTGCGCTCTCGAGCTGCGCGCCAGGCGCACCGGGCAGCACAGTTTGTTGCCTATTTCAAATCTGCACGTCCTCTGACCCTGAATTGGAGTACAATAGCAGTCCTCCCATACCCGCGTTTTTCGCTCCACCGATTGGTAGCCTTAGAAGACTCCGGTGGATTTACGTTAGCCCTTGGCATCGTCCAGGGAATCGATCGCCTGGCTCGCCAGGTCACCTTGTTGGCGCCGCCAAGCTCGGCGCAAGACGTAGATACTCTGCGCCTGGGAGACCTGGCCCTGGATCCTGGGACTTACCGCGACCAACAAATACCATAACAGGCGTGAGCATCTCCAGCACCCCGTCACCAAAACAGGAGCCCCAACATGGAATTCTCAGAACTCATCCAGAAACGCTACAGCGTACGCGCCTACCGTCCGGACCCGGTCTCACAAGAGCACCTGGAAAAGGTACTATCTGCTGCCTGCGCTGCGCCAACCGCCGCTAACCGGCAACCCTTCCAATTGGTCGTGATCCATACAGCCGGCTGTGAGGATGAAGTACGGCGTATGTACCACCGTGACTGGTTTGTGAGCGCCCCGTTAGTGATCGTGGCTTGCGGACTGACCAATGATGGCTGGGTGCGTGGCTACGACAACGCCAATTATACGAATGTTGACGTGGCTATAGCGATGGACCACCTGATCCTGGCAGCCGCCGAGCTCGGATTGGGTACGTGTTGGATCGCGAACTTCGACCCGGCCGTTGTACGCCAGGTCCTGCACCTGCCTGATGGGGTTGAGCCGGTTGCTCTGACCCCGCTTGGTTATCCTGCAGACCAGCCTAAGCCAAAAGAGCGCAAGCCGCTGGCCGATCTGGTTCGCTACGAACGATGGTAGCGATCGATAAGGACCGGCCGTGCGCCGGTACGCGCCGCGGGAGGTCAGGGGATATGAAAATGTTTCCGCTTACAGTGGGGGTTGTTTACAACACGAATGGAGAGCCTCATCGAGGTGAGCCTCGCGATATCATCGCCACGCAAGAGACGGCTGAGATAGCCGATAGCATCGGCGAGGCCATCACAGAGCTCGGCTATACTCATTTGAAGCTACCTGTACGCAAGTCACTGGAGGATTTGCAAGCCTCTCTTGCCGGCCTTTCCAGGTGGGATTCGCTCATCTTTAACCTGTGCGATGACTTCGGCGGCGCCAGCCTGGGAGCAGCCCGGGTGGCTGAATTAATCGAGGGCATGGGCTTTATGTATACCGGCGAGATTACCAGGACGATGAGCATATGCATGGATAAAGCCCAGACGAAAGACAGGTTGGTCCAAATGGGTGTGCCAACCTCGCCTTACCAGGTCTTCGAAAATGCGGGGGGAGATTTTGCCCTCAATTTCCCGGTGATCGTCAAGCCTTTAACCGAAGACGCCAGCTTTGGAATCGATTACGAATCTGTCGCCTGGGATACACAGGCGGTCTTTGCACGGGTAGGTTATATCGTTGAGAAATATCGCCAGCCCGCAATCGTGGAAGAATTCCTGGTGGGCCGGGAGCTTACCGTTGGCCTGTTAGGGAATGAAGTACTGGAAGCCTTGCCAGTCTCAGAGATCGATTTCTCGTCTATCGAAGACCCCTACCGGCAGATCCTGACCTATGAGGCGAAGTGGATGGTCGACTCACCGCTGTACCATGCGACACAAAGCATCTGCCCGGCCGATTTGAGCGAGGCAGAAATCGAACGCATCCTACTGGTCGCCAGTGATGCGTACCGGGCAGTGAATCTGCGCGACTATGGGCGGATCGATATCCGCTATGTAGATCGGGTTCCCTTTGTCATCGAAGTGAACGAAGCGCCCGACCTGGCGAAAGATGCTGGTTTTGCCAAGGCTGCTGCTGTAGCAGGGTATTCGTATGCTGAAATGATCGAGCGGATTTTGAAGATCGCGTTGTTACGCCATGGCCGTCTCTGAAACTTTTTCCCCAGGCCGGTTGGCCTCCAGCGGGTAGAAGCACAGCCCGGCCGTCCCAGGGCCCGTATGCACAGCCAGGGCTGGCGAGAGCTCGGCAATGAAAGACTCGATGCAGGTGAAGCGTTCTTCGATCAAAGCTTTGATTTTCTCGACCTCTGGCAGAGCACCGGCGTGTACGTAAGCAATCTTGATCTTGCCTTTTGCACCAACGGCTGATTCCACAAAATCAGCCATCATCTGGTAAGCGCGCGAGCGGCTGCGGGCTTGCCCAAGGGGTACAATCACGCCATCGACCATGCTGATCAGGGGTTTGATGTTAAGTAGGGTACCGACCATATGTTGCGCCTTGCCGATGCGACCGCCCATGTACAGGTATTTGAGGGTATCGGCGGTCTGCACCATACGGGTGATTGGGATCAACCTGCGCACGGTGTTTACCACTTCCTCGAAACTTGCGCCCGCCAGAGCGGCCCGGGCCGCTTCGATCACCATCCATCCCTGGCATAAGGAGACATTTTGAGTGTCGATGACCTCGATGCGCAGTCCGGGTAGAGATTCTTGGGCCATCGATTGGGCCACGCTGGCAGCCTGGTATGCGCCGCTGCCTTTAGAGGTCATATGGATGCTAACGATCTCTCGAGCGCCAATCTTTTCCAACTCTTCGTAAACCTTGAGGTAGTCGCCAGGCCCAGGGCTGGCGGTGGTCGGTAGCACCTTGGCAGTCGGAAGCCAGCGTAAGAATTCGTCCCGCTGAATCGAGACCAGATCTCGCAGCACCTCCTGTCCCCGGTGAATATAGTAGGCCACCCAATGTATGTCCAAAGCTTTAATGAGAGCTTCTGGAATGCTCGCGCAGCTATCGGTAAGCACAAAAACCTTGGACATATTTCCTCCTATATCAGGAAATTATTCTTCTCTTAGGTTTTATCCGGGTTCGGAAGCAAAGGCATGTCTTCGTCACTGTTGGATATTTTATACCAAGTAGGCCAACAATTGGGTAGGAATTATTCGGCAAGGATGGTTTTCCTACACTTGAGACTAATTATTCCACAGGTTGTCGTCTCGCTGCCAGAATCTGAAGCGCTTTTTGGCTGGCGTGCCCCAGGATTCGATTACTTCCCGGGTGAGCGTGTATCCCTGATCTATGCATTTCTCGCAGACTTCGAAATTCCATATCGCCAGCGGGTCTTTACCTTGAAGTTGGATATGCCTGACGGGCACCTTGCGAGCTTCTGCCAGGGCGATCTCAAGCTGGGTCTGGCGGCGGTTGGCGGTCGATACGATCTTCTCCAGCAGGGAAACCAGCTCGTGGATCGCTGGGATCGATTGCCGGGAATCCGTGAGATCCAAAGCGATTATGTGACTGGCGCCGGCTTGCATGGCAGCTTCCACCGGCAAAACGCTCACCGCGCCTCCATCTACCAAGAGATGCTCATCTACTTGCATAGGCGGGATCCAGGGTGGTAGCGCTGTCGATGCCAACACCCCTTCCAGGATCGATTCACGGGGATCCAGGCCATACAATACCGGCTTCCCTGAATTCAGATCTGCAGAAACCAGGACCAGGCGCGGTTCAGTGATATCTCCGAAGCAAAGGTCAGGAGTGAGACCGTGGTGGATGAAGAAATCTCGCAGGCGATGGACGGTAAAGTCAGCATGCCGCCTGAGCAAGGCCCTCAGGGTAAGGCTCAGGTAGTTATGAGGCAATAGATTTGCCTGGGTGGCTTCCTTCCATACTTCGATCAGCTCATTAATAGAAGACGGGTTCACACCCCTCAGAGCCAAAAAGGAAGCATTGACGGCGCCGATTGATGTACCGACCATCAAATCTGGCTGGTAGCCAGATTCTAGGAGCGCCTTCAATGCACCTGCCTGCAAGGCACCTCGAGCGCCCCCACCGCCCAACACAAAGGCCAAACATTTTTTCACCGCTCACCTCCCATCTAATCCATCCCATAATCATTAGCCATGCAGGTACGCTTATTATCGCGCCCTAACTCGTGGGTGGCAATGGGGATCTCGAGCTACTGGTTGAAGTGCTGGGGGAGCAAATCACAGATCATATCTAAGCTGCGATTATCGATCCCTAAGGAAAGAGAGAACCAGGTTGCGACGTGAAAAATGGCCCAGCGTGATGATCTCTACAGGCATAGGTAAACCACAAATTGCTCGAGTGATCGTAGGGAGATCCATGCCTCGTTGGTGAAGTTTCAAGATGCGCTCACCGAGCTCTTCCAGGTAAATGACCTTGCTCGCCAGGACCTGTGCCGGATTATCTCGAACTCGGGCGCAACCTGGGAAGAGACGACTGGCAGGCAGCTGCGACAGGCGTTTCAAGGAAGCGATAATTTTCCAGATCTCACTCCCTGCGCGGATGGCTCTATCCCTGCCCCCCACGTAGATGTCCCCGGTAAATAACCAGCCCTGTCTTGGTTCGTACAAGCAGAGGTGATCACGGTTATGGCCGGGGGTATAGATCACCTCGAAACAATGCTTTTCTGTTTCCAGGAGATCACCTTCCTCAATACTTCTGGCCTTCGAGGGGCGCGGCCAGCCCCAAAACAGGCGCCGGTACGGGTGAAGGGGTTGTTTTCCCTGGGGATCGGCCAGGACTTCGAGAGCCAGCGGGTGAGCCAGGATCTCCAAACCGGGGTCTTGATCCTGGAGGGGAGCATTCCCGCCGATATGATCCTCGTGAGTATGGGTATTGAAAATTCGCAGCAGGCGTGCGCCATCTAAAGCGTGCTGGAGCTCCCTGGCTGTATGCGCCGGACCGCTATCAACCAACATGCCATCCACAAGGTAGGCGGTGGACCAATACCTGCCACGCCCGAACAACGTTCGAGCCAGGTCGAAGCGAGTGATGGGTCCGTGATGTGTGATCTTGATCATAATAGATGAATGCAGGCAGTGGAGGTGAGACCTGTTGCGAATCATAAACCAAACCGGTTTGGCTGGCAAGCGACCAGGTGATGACAATTGAAATCGGGATCGTTTTTGGGCTCCTAATCGTATCTGTGGTGTTGTTTGTTGCGGGTTGGATCCGGGCAGATATCGTCGCTTTGCTGGTGCTGGTGTCGTTGGCGGTGACCGGCGTCCT
>CAZAQS010000177.1:6342-9952 GCA_964486825.1 uncultured Anaerolineaceae bacterium
ACGTACCTGCTGCCGATAGGGCATCCTGCACCTCTATTGGTACAGGGGCCGGGATCTTACCAAACGAAGGATTATTTCCGGTATGGGATTGGCCTGGTCCTGATCACACTGGCAGTCGTAGTACCGGTAGTGCCTCTGTTCTGGCCATTCTGAGAAGAAAAAAGGAGGACTCGTAAAGCACCTCATGAAAGAGCGCCGGTATGTTAGGGCCCTTTCAGCTATTCTTAACAAATTCTACCAGCTCGACCCGATTTTTCAATCCAAGCTTGTCTAGAATATTGGCGCGATGGCTTTCTACGGTACGTACACTTAGAAATAATCTTTCTGCAATCTGACGGTTCGTATATCCGCCAGCGAGATAACCCATGATCTCCACTTCTCTGGGTGTCAACGACTGCAGGCCATCTTTTTGGAGGTTGATAGATGGAGATCGATCTGGGAACAGTAAACGTGTGATTGCAGGATGGATGTACATTTCACCGCGCGATATTGCCTGAATGGCGGCGATTAGCTCCTCTTCAGCTGCCCGCATTACACCATGGTCATCCGCGATGAGAATCCGAAGGGGCATCCGGCACCTCCAAAACAATCGATGTACCCTTACCTGGTGCGCTATCGATGGTCAACGTACCTCCTAACATCTCAGCGCGTTCCCTCATCCCAACCAAGCCCATATGGCCTTTGTTTGGAACTTTATTCGGGTCAAAACCGATTCCATTGTCTTCTACGAATATTCTAACCTCCCCGGGACCTTTTTCCAGGAGGATACCTATATCAGTTGCCTTTGAATAACGGATTGTATTTGTGAGTGCTTCCTGTACGATTCGATAAAGGGAGGTTTCCAGAACCGGTGAAAGCCTTTGGCTCTCAAAGCCATATGTCTTGAATCTTACGCTTAATTGTTCAGACTCCAATTTATTTGCCAACTGTTCCAGGGCGGCAATTAATCCGAGGTGGTCGAGAGTTGCGGGGCGCAAATCCATTGCAAGCCGGTGCAAATCTTCCAGAACCCGGTCTGTCAGTTGTTTCAGCTCTAATAAGCGCTGGCTGATATGGGAAGGGCAGCTGGGATCATGTTCCAGTCGTCCAAGGCTAAGCTTTAGGGAAGAAAGCGCCTGGCCGGCTTCATCATGAAGTTCGCGCGCGATATGATTGCGCTCACTTTCTTGCACGTTTACCAATTCGCGTGCCAGTGACTGGAGCCTTTCTTTGCTGGTGCGTACCTGTTCGAACAAACATGCATTCTGGATTGCTACTCCGGCCTGGCCTACCAGCGCTTCCGCCCACCGGATTTGTTCTGGGTCGAAAGATGGGTTACTGGCATTGCCAACTTCTACAAAACCGATCATTTTTTCGTCGGCGATTAGAGGTATGACCAACCAGTGATGTATAGACTCACTTTCCATCTGACTAGCATTTATATTGCTATCAGGGATATTCGGAATGACCAGGCTCTTTCTTGAAGAGATGACCTTCTGGATTGCTGCGTCTGTAATCCCGTCCATTGGGAAAGAGTCGATATCGGATTTGGCTTCCCAATGCCCGTAACCTCGAACGACCCGAGCTCCAACTGGGGATATATTTTCAAAAAGGGTTACTCCCGCGGTATCAACATGAATGACCTTATTGATGTAATCCAGGAGGGTATTTATGACATGTTCGATTTCTAAGGTCTGGGTAAGAGATTGGACTGCCGCTCCCAGGGTTTCAGACGCCTGCCGGGCAGTCAACTCTGCTTGAAATAACTGGGCATTATGGATGGCCAGTGCGGCCGGGGCTGTGAAAGCAGTTAAACGAGCTACGTCTGCCTGGTCGTAAGCTCCATTTTGCTCACTGATTAACAGGATGGTACCCGTGACTGTATCACTGATCGTTAGTGGAGCGGCAAGCATCGAACAAATCCATTCCAATCCAGGCAAAGGTATCCAATCGAGATTCTCTTTTATCGAGCTTACCAGAACTGGCTGTTTAAACGAAAAGGCTTGATATAACAGAGGCAACTCTTCGAACTTTTTAATTTGTTCGAGCGATTGCAAACCTTCGGGGTAGTCATCAAAACCAAGTTGGCTTGCAAGGCGAATTGTAAAACCTTCGATCAAGAGGATCCCTGCGCATCGGAAATCGATTGTCTTACGGATTTGTTCCAGGATTGCTCCTAATACTTGTTCGAGCTCAAGACTGGAAATAAGGGCAATCGTAGCCTGGACCAGGCTTTCTGCAAATTCACGATTTACACGTTCAGCAATGGATAATTCGCGCAATTCCTCGTTTTGGCGTTCAAGCTGGATTTCTGCCAATTTACGCTCGGTGACATCGACCAGGCTAAGCACAAGGCCTTCAATTTCTCCTTTGGCCCCTCGAACAGGATGCAGGCTCCAATCCCAGTACGTCACTCCACGCTCTGGAAATTCTGAATATTCGAATGGTTTTTCCAGAACTGAGTATGGCTGGCCTGTCTCCACTACTTTTTGAAATATGGTTTGGTTTTCAGGGTGAGGGTAGAGGTCGAAGTGGTTCTTGCCGCTAAAATACTCCGGCGGGTAACCTCCCGCCTTCGCATAGGTATCGTTCACGCGTATGAAGTTGAAATTTCTATCCAGGTAAGCGATATGGGTATCGATGGTGCGGAAATATTTTTCCAAAAGCTCGTTCTTTTTAACCAGCTCTTCCTCGTATTTCAGGTGTTGTGTGATGTCCTGGTTGACGATTATCGCTCCCTGGATAATTTCAGCATCATCCAGGATTGGGACGGACGAATTTAGGATATATTTATGGGCGCCGTCGAAACTCTCTATCTTGATTTCTTCGTTAAGAATTGTCTCTCCATGATTTATAGCCCGATATATAGCCCAGTCCTGGGGCCCAATTATCTTGCCGGAATCCAGCCACCAAGCTTTGTACTCCCCATATCCTTCTGCGCCTACAAATCTTGCACCTGCCCAGATCGTCTGCCCGGCTGGATTCCCGTGGACGATCTTTCCATTCTTATCTGCAATCCAGACCCCAACGGGCAGTAGCTCCAACACCCTGCTGAGTAGCTTGTCTGTACTCCTTAAAATACTCTCCGCTCGAATTCTCTCCGATATCTCATTCAAGAGTGGTTTTAGTTGCAGGAAGTAAAGACCCGGGAAAATCAGCAATACCATAATCAATCCATCCACAAGGGTTTCGACAACGTAATTAGGGAATTCGATAAAGTAGACAATCACCATAGAGACGACTTCTGCCAGGAAAATGATCAACAATAAGATGGTTGAAATTCTTAATGGAGATAAATTCCGGTCCGATGTGAAGGTAGGAGGTGTCTCATCGAGAAGACCAAGGTAAGTGGACATACTGGCCTCTTATTATTGTTTGGCTAACAGGTCGATATATGAATTAAGGTCGGGGAGGAGCTATTACTCTAGTATTGATAATTCTATTATAACTTGTAGATGAACCAGCTCTTAACGACTTTACTTGCCCTTGTAAAAACGATTGATTTTCGGGATAATGGTATTTAGCAGAATGTTATATAAAATTCCAATAAGGTTTGAAACCGTACTAGAACATCTTCCGATTGGGGTATGGCTGGCGAACGAAAAAGGCGAGATCATTTACGGAAACCCGG
>CAZAQS010000178.1:0-9839 GCA_964486825.1 uncultured Anaerolineaceae bacterium
CCACCGAAAAGATGCTTCAGCAGATAAAAGAGGACCAGGCGCTCGAGCAAGTGGTCCTGGCCAACGATTACCTTTTTAACCTCGTACAACACACGTTCAACCTGAGAACGGTTCTCGCTCTTCATGCTACGATCCATGCGCTACCTCCTAGAACTGGAAAATATGGATAAGTTGATCCCGAAATTTATAACCACTCCACTTATTAATAAGGTGGAATACCTGCTGCACCCCCAGCCACGGTGATCGGAACGGCGAATCCAATGCCAATAAAGAATTCCTCCTGGACCGGATTGAGGATCCCGACGACGATGCCAACTACGTGCCCAGAGCGGTTAAGCAAAGGACCGCCGGAATTGCCCGGGTTGACGGCGGAGTCGATCTGGATCAACCCCTCCAACCTTTGATCGCTGTCGGGGACATTGAAAGAGCGGTTGAAACCGGAAATCACCCCTGCGCTAATTGAGCTATAGAGACCGAAGGGGTTGCCTACCGCAAACGCCTCATCACCCACCCGCATAGCGTTTGGGTTCCCCAGAGTAGCTGGCGCTAATTGTGGTGGAGGTTGTTCGGCGCGCAATACGGCAATATCGATCTCGGGTTGGGCGGAGGTGAGTTGGGCGTTCGATTGCGTCCCATCCGCAAAAATGATCTGGATTTCAGAAGCCTTCTCGATGACGTGCAGGGAGGTAAGGATATCGCCTTGTTCTGAGATAACCACGCCGCTCCCTATGCTGGACTCCTCCTGATCGACGCCGCCCAGCCCGCGGATTAGTACGAGGGAGGGCTGGATGATCTGGTACACACGCGCGGAGTAAGCTGGCGCGGGTGTGGCAGAGGCTATGTTCTCGGCAACTGCCTGATTTACTTCCTGTAAGGTCAAGAACTGGGGACCTGGGACGAACTGGTTGTAGAGCAGCAACCCGACGAGAGCTGCAATAACACCCCCTATAAACGGAAGCATGCGACGAGCTCTGGCTTTGAATTGCTGCCAGCCAGCTCTCCAACGCTGCGACCTTGAAGTTGTTTCAATATCCATTCAGCCAACCCAAATAAATTCCGACCCCAATAGTGGCTTCTTTACCTACAGTTACCTCCACAAATTTACCGGCAAGCAGGTGGAGAGACTGTGACAATAAGATAATAACTATCTTATTATACATAATTTTGTTGATGTTTGTACGGACAGGCGGAAATTGGGGGTGAATAGAAAAAGATTTCGTCGCGCCCCAGCTAGCTGAACTGAAGCGCCGGGATTAACGGGGCTGGATGATCTATAGCATTACAGCGCAGGTCATTCGGATGGCAGGCGCATTTCATCGTCTGACCGGTCGAGCTCCATCATTTCACCCGTAACCACGAAGACAATCCGTTCGCAGATATTGGTAACCCGGTCAGCCAGCCTTTCCAGGTTATGGGCTGCCCACAGCAGGTAGGTGGCCCTGTCCACGGTATGCGGGTCGTTGATCATGATCTGCAATAATTCATGGTAGATGTTATTGTACAGATCATCGATCTCGTCATCCTCATCCGGGATCGAACGGGCCGTATCCGCGTCACGGTGGACGAAGGCTTGCAAAGCGCGCCGTAGCATATCCAGGCCTTTCTCAGACATCTTTGGAATGTCAATGAGCGGTTTGACAAGCGGCTCTTCTCCCAGGCGGATATTGATCCGCGCGATGCCCTTGGCGTAGTCGCCTATCCTCTCCAATTCTGTGATAATCTCGAGGATGGCAGCCAGGAAGCGAAGATCGCGAGCCATGGGCTGTTGGGTAGCGATCAGGGTCAGGCAATTGTTCTCTATCTCGTACCGTTTCTCGTTGATATAGCGGTCATTTGCATAAATTTTCTTGGAGGCCTCCCGATCACGCCGCTTCAATGAGTCGACCGCCTCGATCACAGCCTGCTCGACCATGCTGCCTAAAACCAGCAACTCATCCAGGAGTTGCTGGAGTTGTCTATCAAATGTCTCTCGGGGAGAAATTGTCCTCATTTTTCCACCTCTGGGGCGCTAAATTTATGACCCCATTCTACAATTAATATAGTAGATTGGCAATCTAAACCGCAAGAACATAAGACCTGGCTGCATCAAAGCTGCCTCTTGTTTTTTTATGATCATCCAAAGCGCCCGGTGATATATCCCTCTGTACGGGGATCGCTGGGGTTGGTAAAGATATGGTTGGTTAGACCGTACTCCACCATCATGCCTGCCCGGTTTTCATCCATCGTGAAAAAAGCTGTGAAGTCAGATACCCTGGCTGCCTGTTGCATATTGTGGGTCACGACAATAATGGTGTAATCCCTGGCCAATTCCCGCATAAGCTCTTCGATTTTTAGTGTCGCCAGGGGGTCCAGGGCAGAAGCAGGTTCGTCCATCAGGATGATATCGGGTTGTACGGCTATTGCCCGGGCAATGCATAAACGCTGTTGCTGCCCTCCGGAGAGGGACAGGCCGCTCTGGTGAAGTTTATCCTTGACCTCATCCCACAAGGCGGCGTTGCTCAGGCACTGCTCGACCCACTCGTCGAGCGCCGAGCGCGTGCCCTTGAAGCCGTTGATGCGTGCACCCCAGGCGACATTCTCATAGATACTTTTTGGAAAGGGGTTAGGTTTTTGAAAGACCATCCCGATCCTATGGCGTACTTCCACTGGATCGACATCCTGGTCGTAGATGTTCTGGTTGGCATAAATCACTTCCCCCTCCGTTCTGGCGGTAGGAACCAGCTCATTCATCCGGTTAAAGGCCCGTAAAACGGTGCTTTTCCCGCAACCAGAAGGACCAATGATGGCAGTAATTTTCTGGCGCTCGATGGGCAAGTTTACATTTCGGACTGCAAGGAAGGATCCATAAAATACGTTCAAGTCGATAGCCTGGATCGCATAATTGTTCTCTTGGAGAGATACTTGTTGGTTTGGAATAAAGACTTGGGTTCTCATCACATTACCTCTTAATAGCGATTGCTAAAACGGTTCCGGAGAAGGATTGCAACCGCATTCAATGTCAGCAGCATGCCCAGCAGCACGATGATGGCTGCCGCAGCAATATGCCGGTACTCAGCTTGTGGACGAGAAGTCCACTGGTAGATCTGGATGGGAAGCGTGGTAAATTTCGAGAAAGGCCCATCCGGGTCGAAGGTGATATAGGTGGCTGCGCCGATCACGACCAATGGCGCGGTTTCGCCTATGGCGCGCGAGATGGCCAGGATGGTCCCGGTCAGGATGCCGGGGATGGCATCTGGTAGCACGTGATACCAGACGGTCTGCCACTTCGTACCACCCAACCCGTAGCTGGCCTGGCGTAAAGAATTAGGTACTGACCGAATGGCTTCCTGTGCGTTGATAATGATCAGGGGTAATACAAGCAATGCCAATGTCAGGCTGGCGGACAGGATCGTACGTCCATTGGATGTGGTTGGTTCTACCAACCCAAATGCTGCCCCACTGGTGAAAGCTTGCATAGCGCGCACGAAAATCGCCAGACCGAGCATACCGTAGATGATCGAAGGCACACCTGCCAGGTTGTTAATATTGGTCTGAAAGAGGCGGTTGAGCCAGTTATCACTGGCGTATTCTTCCAGGTAAATGGCCGCTCCAATTCCAACCGGGAAGGCAACCAGGATGGTGATCAGGATGGTCCAAATAGATCCAAGCAGGGCTGTGCGTACGCCGGCGACCAGCGGGAGGCTGGATTGTGGCGAGCTAATAAAATCCCGGTCGATCCAGGATTTGAATTGCAATTCAGCTCTCGGGAATTTCTCGGCCGCTTCCGAGAAAATCGCCCTGCGGTTGAAGAGCGAATCCTGCAAGCTCCAGGTATTGACTACCTGTGGGTCGATCACGCGTTCAAGGACCAGGTCGTATACATCAGCCTGGCTGCGCTCATCGAAGGGCTGGTCTCGCTCAAAACGCCGGAATAGCCCAGCGGATACGTTCTCTTGTAAAATACGCACCAATTCTTCTTTCGGTAGGTTTTCTACAGGAACGCCACCAACAGCAAGTGATTCGGGCTCGGTCGTGTTTTCCATGGCGACATAGCCAAAAGAGTCGTTCAAAATCGTCAGCAACAGGGTTGCCAGGGCGACAAGGCCAACGACGGTTGAAACCTGGAAGATGATGCGCCAGACCAGCCCGCTACGGTGGCGTTTAACCAGGTTCGGACGGAGGAAGATATTGGGAGGGCTCATTCGTATACCTCCCGGAAGCGCCGGACGATTCGCTGGCTGATGATGTTCAGGGATAGGGTCATAAAAAATAGCACCAGTCCAATGGCAAAGATACTGTTATAGTCAATCGAGTCATAGCTCAGGTCACCTCCGCTGATACGGACGATATGACCGGTCATTGTTTCGGCAGCCCTGAAAGGGTTCAACGTAAGGTTTGGCCCTGCTCCAGCGGCAATGGCCACGATCATGGTTTCACCAATGGCACGCGAGATTCCCACGATGATGGCAGCCGCTATCCCAGAGATGGCAGCCGGCAGGACGATCTTAAGGGCGGTCTCTAGACGGGTAGCGCCCAGGCCATAAGCAGCCTCGCGCAAGGAGCGTGGGACAGCGCTGAGGGCATCCTCGCTCATCGAGCTAACCAGCGGCAGGATCAAAATACCCATTACGATGCCGGCAGAAGCCGTATTGTAGATATCCACAATGTCCCAGCCGAAGATCGTGCGAAGTAAAGGAGTCATAAAGGCTAGGGCAAAATAACCATATACAATGGTAGGAATGCCAGCCAGGACCTCCAGGATGGGCTTGATCAGGCTGCGCGCTTTTGATGAGGCATATTCGCTCAGGTAAATGGCTACGCTAAGACCCAAGGGGATGGATATCAGCATGGCGAAGGTTGTGGTCATCAATGTGGCATTCACCAGGGGCATGATCCCAAACTCCAGGATTTGAGGTTGCCAACGGGTGCTGGTGATGAATTCTGCCAGGCTGACTTCATCACTCAGAAAGAACAACATCGATTCCTTTCCAAGCACATAAACGATGCCA
This sequence comes from uncultured Anaerolineaceae bacterium, assembly GCA_964486825.1. Lineage (GTDB taxonomy): Bacteria > Chloroflexota > Anaerolineae > Anaerolineales > UBA4823 > CAZAQS01. The sequence continues at coordinate 4,989 of CAZAQS010000178.1, forward strand.
ATGGTAGTGAGGATCGAAAAAGCGCCACATAGGAATAAGAAAGCTTGAATGATGATCTCGCCTGGCCTGGTTCGCCTGCGGAGATCCAATCGTTGATTGATTACCCCGTTTCTTTTAGCAGGGTAAGATCCTCGTACGATATTGGTTCGATTAGCCATAGGAGTAGCTCCCGAAATGGTTTTCCCCTTCTCCGCTGATCGACACGGAGAAGGGGATTTCCGAGGAGAAAGAAAACCATCTGTTCATCCTCGAGCCAGGTTATTTCCCCCTACCCCCCAACCCTTAGGAATTGATAACCTGGGTGAATAATACATCACTCTCCCATTGCCTCCAACCATCCAGTCCGGGCAGCATTGAGAGCACCCTCGCTGGCGGGGAAGTAGCCCACATCCAGGATTTCTTCGTTGACATAGGTCAGGTAGAAATTGATGAAAGCTGCCACCTGGGGTTTCTCATGCATGATGCTGGCGTCGGAGTAGATAAACAAGGGGCGGGCCAGTGGGTAGTCCCCTGACTCGGCGCTTTCTGCGGTGGGGGCAACACCGTCGATGGAAAGGGCTTTTAATGTACCGGTATTCTCCTGGTAGTAAGCAAAGCCGAAGTAGCCTATGGCGTAGGGGCTGCCAATGACGCCCTGGACGAGCACGTTATCGTCTTCACTGGCCTGCAGGTTACTGGCTTCCAGGAAAATCGTCATGCCATTTTCCCCGTAAACCTCTCCCATTACTGCTTCGATAAAGAAGTCGAAGGTGCCGCTGTCTGTGCCTGGGGCAAAGCGGCGGATGGTCTCAGCGGGCCAGGTGAGATTGACGTCAGACCACAAGCGGGCTTCGTTGGAGAAGAGCTTGGCGAGTTCTTCGAGGGTGAGATTTTCGACGAAGTCATTCTCCTGGCTGACGACGATCGCCAGGGCATCCGTGCCGACGCGGTACTCGATCGGTTCGCGACCGATGGAGCGACAGGATTCGACTTCTGAGTCCCTTATAGGACGGCTGGCATTGGCAATATCGGTCTCACCCTGGACGCAGAAGCGCTCGAAGCCTGCACCGCTGCCAATGCTGGAGATGGTGATCTGTCCGGCAAAGCCTTCATCTTCGAAGCGGTCAGCCATGCGCTCGGTCAGGGGGTAGACGGTGGAGCTGCCGGCTGCGATGATAGAGCCACTGACCTCAATCGGATCTATATCCGGCAGCTGTACCGTGCCCGATGATCCTGTTTCAGGAGGGTTCACAGCGGTTGGTTGTTGAGCCGGTGTAGGCGCTGTGGTGCTTACCGCCTCAGCTTCTTCGACCGGAGGTGCAGCGGTTGGGGGAGCCGGTGTTTGCCCAGCACAGGCCGATACCAGCATTGAAAATAGCACGATTACGAACAACAGATTTTTTGGTAGGGGTTTCATCCTTTTCCTCTTTGTCTCTAGATTTTTGTTTCTGAAGGGAGTATAGCTGGCGCGTTTTAACGGCCTGACAAAGATGCGTTAAGGATGTGTAAACAAGTTATTAATAACGGTAATTTGGAAAGGTTAGAGCTTATTCTTCAGGAAAATGAATTGCAATCCTAATATTCAATTTGCAGGATCGTGGGTCGCTACGATTTGCCAGACTCTGTCTACAAACGGTTGGCAGCAACCCAGGATCTCTATCTTGATATCTGTTACCGGGCCGGCTAATACGACTTGTGGATATTGTTTGTGCTGTGGGCAAGATATATAGGATAGCTTCACCTCGAGTTGAGCCAGGACGCTATCTACCACGGTTTGGGACAGTTTATCTTGTGGGTTAACCTTTATAAGGTCGACGTTGGTAATCATTATTTTCCCCCCGAAAAGGTGTACAACCGGCAAAAATCGCTAAGCGTGAAAATTGTCTACCAATAAATTAGGCTGCAGCGAGTTTTTGCTCGATATGCAGTGGCGCCAAAGACATCAGGACACAGATTTATGATGTCCATAATAGACGTGAATCGGTGTCCTGATTCTAATACATTCATAATTAATTGTACGGAAACCATCTTAACCTAGTATGAATGGACGATTTGAGAATCGTTTTGGTTTAGAAGGCCTGAATGAGAGCAGGTTGATGAATATATTATGGGAATAAATGCTACAAAATCAGGTTAGTTTTTGATTAAAGCTGGATTGGGGTTGTCAGACTTTTGCCAAATTACGATTATTTGAATCTTATGGCCTTTGCTAACCCACTCAGGTCACTGTCTTCCTGGCTCATGCTGGTAAGCAGGTACCAACCAGTGATCACCAGCAGAGGTAGCTCTTTTAAGCATATGAAGGCATCTTGCTGCAGGATCACTTGTGCTCCAATCTTGAACAAACCTTGCTCAGGTTTGAATTGGACCAATCGCTCGCCTTCTGCGTTTGTGAATTCCCATTTGTTTGCCCAAAAGTTAGAGTTTTCCCAATAGAATTTGAGACCATTTGTCAATAACAAGCTCCCTTGCCCTTTCAAAGAAGCTTCAAAATTAGCCTCCACGGTATCATCCATCGCTGATTTAATGGAAACACGTGGGTATATAACCCGGCTGGATCGGAATATCCACATTCCAGTAGCCGCCTGACCGACTGCATGGGGCAATTTACCGCCCACCCAATTGAGCGTGGCAACTATGTCTTCCTCCGCCAGGAGCGTGTACCTTCGCTGGAGCAAACCGGATTGGACCCATTTCATCTCTAAGCTATCAATTTCGGCAATCGTCTTCATCGGAGAGGTACTCCATCGTGGCAAGCTTCCAATTCTTATAGATCATCGTTAAGATATCACGCTTTGTTTATCGGTTTATGTCTTGCTGGTTAACCTTCATTGAACAAAATGTAAAGGGAATATTAACGGCCATTTTTAACGGGTTAAACCACCCATTGTCTGGGAGAATTTCAGGAAGCAAAACGCCCGGCATTTCACCGGGCGTTTTGCTAGATATACCCTTATGATTACAGGATCAAGATCTTGGGGGGCAGGAGCCAGGTCAGGTAGCCTTTCAAGCTGGATGGGTCTGGAATATCCACGCAAGCCAGGCCGCCTTTCTCCAATTCTATCCGGTTGCCTCCGGTCAGGTCTGAAATGACGGCGCTGAATTCTGGCTCGTGCCCTACCAGCATCAAAACGCTCGCCTCAGAGTGGAGTTCGAGGATTTCGGCCAGTTTTTGAATATCGAAGCCATGCGCCAGTCGTTCATCCTCGTGTAAATATTTCTTCATTTTAAACTGGTTAGCGATGATAACGGCTGTCTGGCGAGAGCGAGTGAGTGGGCTGGTGATGATCCTTTCCAGGCCAAGATCTAGCCGGGAGAGAGTTTCGGCAGTCATCTCGAGGTGTTGCTTGCCCTTGCTTGTCAGTGGGCGTTCCCGGTCATCACCCTGCCATTCAATCGGACTGCCTGCTAAACCATGTCTTAGGAAATATAGGATCATATGGGCTCCTCAATACAAAGATCGAAGCGCATATACATACTCAGTGTAGCTATAGAGCAGCCACAGACAGCGCCAGGTTCTGGCGGAACTCAGGTTGGTTGAACCGCTCCCATACCTCTGGGAAGGTGCGCATCAAGCGGTGACGCTCGGCATGCTTGGCAGCCAGGTAAACAACCACCGGCTCAGGGCTTCGGCGCTCGGACATGGGCAGGTCCAGGTGGCTAAATTCCATATGAGCCAGGAAATCGCTTAGCAATTGTGTTGCGACCTGGGCATCATTCAGGTCTCCTAAGTGATCCTGCATGTTTTTCAGGACGCCGATCACATTTTTAGCCTCTTTTCCTAAGATCTCCCGGAAAAATTCCACCGCATACCGCAGCTTTTTAAACTCGATCCGCAAAGCATGTAGCTGTTCCAGGGTAGCCGACACGAGCAATTGGTCATAGGCTCGTACCGTAGCGAACCGGCTATAGATAAGAACCGGGGCAACATCTCGCGCCAGTGGAGGAACCGGGCATTCGGGAGATAATACCCTGACCCCTTTTCCGGGAGTCTGCACAAAGACATTGAATTTGCGCTTGAATACGGCATATTCGGGACTGTTCAAGTGCGCCAGCATGGCTTCGCGAGCAACCTCACGTTGTTTCTGCCACGCTTCTACCAGGACTTCTAATCCAGTACGCTGCTCGGCAGATAGCTCCTCCATATAATGGTTTGCCTTTTCGATGAACACGTCCATATCTCGCACAGCTCCCAGGGCTCGCCCGGTAGCTTTCAAACCGCGCAGATGTCTCCGTACGACCTTGGGCTCGAAGGCTTGCTCGAAGAGATCGAATGCTGCCCGCATTCGCCGGGTAGCAACGCGCATATCGTGCAGCTCTTCAATATCCTCGCCCAGGCGCGTGCCCCGCTCATGCTTGAGCATCTCGGCAAAATGGTAGAGTAAAGTTTTGCGACCGGCTTCTGCCAGTGTATCTCCCGTGGACAAGCCCGGACTTTTTAATGCTTCCGGGAAAGGTAGCTCTCCAGTGCGACTCTCGGATACGATCCTCTCAAATCCGGCTTCTTCCAGGTCATCGATGATCTGTTCTCGAATTTCAGCACGCTTTTGCTCACCGGTCTCCGGGTCCTGGAGTGCCTCAGCATCGTCAGCGGAGAGACTTTCAGCATCAAGCATGGCGGGTTGAGAGCCCCTCTCGTTGGGGGGCGCTTGCGTTTTGGGAGTGAGGGCGGCTGGTGTACTGGTAGAAGGCTCGGACTGGCTGGGTTCAATGTTTTCCAAAATATTTTCTCCTTTGGTAGTACTCGCCTCACCTGGGACGTTCTCCGATAATGCAGGCGTTCGGTTTCGGGGTTTAAAAATATCCATACCACGGGTTCGAAACTGGCGGCGCCAGAAACAGACCTGTCCCCTGGAGAGATCAACCTCCTGT